>CAZDTG010000369.1:0-3379 GCA_964508005.1 uncultured Steroidobacteraceae bacterium | reverse complement strand
GGCTGTGACATTGCTCTCGAGATGTATCGCAGCGGCGAGTTGAAGAAGCTGCTGAACCAGGCCGGCGCTGCGGCTGCCTGAAACCGGCGTCCGTCAGGCGAGTGGCGGAAGTGCTGGCGCGGGCGCTTCCGTCTCCATCTGCACTTCCTCGCTGACTTCTGCCGCGGTCATCCATCCGAGCGCGCAAGCGCGTGCTTCCGCTTCGCGGAAGCTGTCGCGCAAGCGGTTACAGATGATGCAGAAGAGATCCGCCGTGAGCTCCGCGTCATAGGACGCGGAGTGCGCGTTGCTCGAGTCCCAGGTGAGTCCGGCGACCGTCACGGCCTTGGCCAATACCGTCTGCCCAAGCGCCGCGCCCGCCAACGATGCGGTATCGAAACACGAGAACGGGTGGAACGGATTGCGCTTCACCTCCGCGCGCGTTACCGCGGCGTTCAGGAATCCGAGGTCGAAAGCCGCGTTATGGCCCACGAGAATCGCGCGCCGGCAGTTGTAGTCGCGCACCGCGTGCCGGATCTCCCTGAAGACCCTTTGTAACGCATCGCGCTCAGGCAAAGCGGGACGCAACGGATGATGCGGGTCGATTCCGGTGATCGAGAGAGACGCCGGATCGAGCCGGCCGCCCTCGAACGGCTTCACGTGATAACTGTGTGTGGATCCGCGGCGCAGCGTGCCGTCGGGGTCCATCTCGATGAGCACGGCCGCGACCTCCAGCAGCGCGTCGGTGGCTGCGTGAAAGCCTCCGGTCTCGACGTCGATGACGACAGGCAGGAAGCCCCGGAAGCGCCTCGCCATAAGCCGCGCCGCCGCGAGGCGTTGCGGCATCAACTCAGCCTCGTTCATTCCTTCTCCCTTTCAATTGGCGATGCGCCAGGCAACGCGCTCGCCCGCCCGCAATGGAACGAGCTCGGCGGATCCGAACGGATAGTGCGTCGGGACGTCCCATGCTTGCCTGACCAGGGTGACCGTTTCCGGGTTCCGCGGCAAGCCGTAGAAATCGGCGCCGAACTGCGACGCGAATCCCTCCAGGCGGGCGAGCGCGCCGATGGCCTCGAAGGCCTCCGCATACAGCTCGATCCCCGCGTGGGCGGAGAAGATTCCGGCGCATCCACAGGTGGCTTCCTTCGTATGGCGTGCATGCGGGGCGCTGTCAGTGCCGAGAAAGAATCGCGGATTGCCGCTCGCGACCGCATCGAGCAGCGCGCGGCGGTCGGGCTCGGTCTTGAGCACCGGCAGGCAGTAGTGATGCGGGCGGATGCCGCCGCTGAACAGCGCGTTGCGATTCATCAGCAGGTGTTGCGGAGTGACGGTGGCCGCGACTCCGGCGCGCGCGTTGAGCACGAATTCCGCGGCGGCGCGCGTCGTGACGTGCTCGAAAACGAGCTTCAGCCGCGTGTATTTCTCGACCGTCGGGGCGAGCACCTCGTCGATGAAGCGCGCCTCGCGATCGAACACGTCGACATCCGGGCTCGTGACCTCGCCGTGCACCTGCAGGATCACGCCTGACTCGCTCATGCGAGCGAGCACCGGCTCGATTTTGCGCATGTCGGTCACGCCCGCGTCGGAATGGGTCGTGGCGCCGGCGGGATAGAGTTTGAATCCGTGCACGCAGCCGCTGGCCTTCGCCCGGTCCACCTCCGCAGGGTCGGTGCGGTCGGTCAGATACAACGTCATGAGGGGCTCGAATTTCAGGCCCGCGGGCAATGCATCGAGGATGCGGCGGCGGTAGGCGAGCGCCTGTTCGGTCGTCGTGATCGGCGGTTTGAGGTTCGGCATGACGATCGCGCGCGCGAAACGCGCGGCGGTGAATGGCAATACCGCGCGCAGCGCCTCGCCGTCGCGCAGATGGAGGTGCCAGTCGTCCGGCCGTCTTAGGGTGAGGCTGTTCAAGCGTTTCTTCCGGCCAACGATTCCAGAACGTTCTGTTTCAGGATGAGCTCGAGCGCGTAACGGACGCCGAAGCCCGTAATCTCGGTGTTGACGTGTCCGAGGCCGCCGCTGCGCGTGGAGGAGGATAGGTCCACGTGAGCCCACGGGATCTCCTGCGGCACGAAGCGGCTCAGGAAGCGCGCCGCGAGGATATGGTCGCCCTTGCCCTCGACGGCACACTGCGCGATGTCCGCCACTTTGCTCTCGATGTCCGAGTCGTAGTCGGCATCGAACGGGAAATTCCAGACGCGCTCGCCGCTCGCACGACCCGCTTCGATCAGCGGCTCCTGCAGCACCGGCCGGTTCGTGAACACGCCGCTCATGCGCTCCGTGAGCGCATACACGGCAGCGCCGGTGAGGGTGGCGAAGTCGATCATGAATCTCGGTTTGGTCCGTGCCGCGAGGGCCAGCGTGTCGGCCAGCACCATACGGCCTTCGGCATCCGTGTGAATCACTTGAATTGTGACGCCGTTCGCAGCTCGCACGACCTCCTGCGGCCGGTAGGCCTTTGGGCCGATGTTGTTCTCGGTAATCGCGAGCCAGGCGTCGGCCGCCAGCGGCGCGCGCAATTCCGCCAACGCGGCGAGCGTCGCCAGTGCGACGGCGCTGCCGCTCATGTCGGTGTGCATGTCGAGCATCGATCGGTGCGGCTTGAGGTTCACGCCGCCGGTGTCGAACAGGATGCCCTTGCCGACGAGCGCGATATCGGGCGAGCTCGCGCCTTTGCGGCGCGCCGGACGATACTGCAGGTGCGCGATGCCGGCCCCAGGCTGCTCGTTCGCCGCGGACACGGCGAGAAAGGCGTTGGCGCCCGCTCGCCGCAGCGCCTGCTCATCGAGCCATTTGAAGCCGAAGCCATGCTTGCGGGCCAATTCGGCAATCGCACGGTGATAGCCGCGTGCATCCAGTATGTTGGGTGGGAGGGCCGTGAGCCAACGCGCCAGATTGGTGCCACCCGCCGAGGCCGCCGCGTAGCGCGTGTCGGGAGCCTCGGAGCCTTGCAGAATGATTTGTTTTATCCGCCGCTCGTCGCTCGAGGGCGCACGGGAGCTCGGCAACGCAAATGCCTGTGCAAGAGCGGCGGCAAGCAGGGCGTCCAGCGCGGCCTGTGCCGGTGCCGCGTTGCCGAGGGCTCTCAGGCCGAGGGTTTCCGGCTCGCGCGAGGCGGACTCCTTGAGCATGCGCCCCCCGAGCGAGAGCCTCTCGAAAGTGCCGGCGCCCGCCCCTATATAGCCGAGCACTGCAAGTGTCTGCTGTCGGTTGGTGAGCACCGTGGTGCGCACCGTGCCGGCCTTGGGCTCCGCGCGCTCGTGGAGCTCCTGCCAGCGCTCACGGTCCGGGAGTTGCCGGAAAAGCTCCTTTTCACAGGGCACCGGCACGACGACCAGCAGGGCATCCGGCTCCTCCCCCGTCCGGGTGCGGCTTTTCACGATTTGTGGCGGGGGTGTGG
>CAZDTG010000368.1:0-3387 GCA_964508005.1 uncultured Steroidobacteraceae bacterium | reverse complement strand
GGCCTGATGGTGCTGGCCGAGCCGATCATCTCAGTGCTGTACCAACATGGAAGGTTCGGGGCCCACGAGACGGCGGAGTCGGCGGGCGCGCTGCGCTTCTATGCCATCGGACTTTGCGGCTACGCCGCGCTCAAAGTGCTCGTGAATGCGTTCTACGCGCTCGATCAGCGCAAGACTCCCATGGTCGTGAGCTTCCTCGCCGTGGCGTTGAACCTGCTGCTGAACTGGCTGTTCACGTTCCATCTGGGCTGGGGCCATCGCGGCCTCGCCTTTTCGACGTCCTGCATCGCCACCACGAACTTTCTGATCCTGTATCTGCTGATGCGCCGCCACCTCGGCTACCTCGAGTCGGGGTTGATGTTGCGCCTGCTGACCAAGCTGGCGCTGGCCTCGGCTGTGCTCGCCGGGGTGTGCTGGGCGGGCCGCCATCTGCTGCTCGCCGACTGGGCCACCGAGGTCTTCTGGTGGAAGCTCGGCGCGCTCCTCATTGTCATCGCGGCCGGGGCTGGGGCGTTCTTTGGATGTGCGACGGCGCTCGGCATCACCGAGCTGCGCGAGATGACGTACGCCGTGAAACGCAGGCTCCTGCGCCGGGTCTGAGGCGCTGGCGTGGGGCTGCGGTGCGCGGCGGGCACAACAGCTGAACGCGAGCTGAACGCCAGCTTGAACGCAGGCACGGTGCGTGCGAGGCCGACGCGCAACACATCTTAAGGAACCGACGAGGGTGACATGAAGCGTTACATTTATTCCGTGGGCGCGTTGATGTTGTTGGGCAGTTGCGTACCGGCGATGGCACAGGGTTACTTCGGTCCGGGCCCCGAATACCCGCTGCACTGGTACGTCGACGGGGGCTACACCGTCACCACGGGACAAACATCGAATTATCTCGACAACGGTTGGAACGTCGGCGGCGGCTTGCAGTGGCGCCCGTCGCCGGGTCCGCTGTCGTTGCGCTTCGATCTGAGTTATAGCCGCAATGATGCCACCAACCAGCTGCTGGCGGAGGGCTCGGCGGCGAACCAGACGCAGATCGACAGCGGCTGGGGCGACCTCTTCACCTTCGACCTCGACGGCGTCTATGACATTCCGCTCGGCGGCGGCGTGACGGCCTACCTCATGGCCGGCGGCGGCGGCGCTTATCGGCGCATCAGCCTCACCCAGACGGTGGGCTTCGGCGGCTATTATTGCGACAACTGGGCGGGCTTCTGCGAAGCCGGCTTTTACCCGGGGGATGTGTTGGTGGACCGCCAGAGCACCACGCGTTGGGAGTGGAACGCCGGCGCGGGCATCAACTTCCCGCTCTACGGCGGGCAGTCCTGGTTCGTCGAGGCGCGCTACACCCGGATGCAGACACCGGTGCCGACGTCGTTCATACCGATCCGCGTTGGATTCAGGTTCTGACACGGGAGCGACGCGCTTGCGCGAGCGCCCGGGCGGGAAGGGTGGTCTGACACCCACCGCTCGGGCGCTTTCGTCAACTTGTCCGGTCGCTCGCGGCAAATTCGATGCATGCCCGCAAAATGCGCTCGAGCACCGCGCGCATGGGCGCGGCCACCCCTTCCTCGTAGGGCGTCGGCCAATTGCCTGGGTTCACTTCGTCCGGCTCACGCATGTAACCGCGACACGCGAGCTCCATCTGCATGGCGTGCACGCCGTCTGCCGGCCGTCCATGGTGTCGCGTGGTGTAGCCGCCCTTGAAGCGGCCGTTCGTCACTTGCTCGAAGGCCGTTTCGGCGCAGATCGCCTCCACGCGCGCCGTCAGTTCCGGGGCGCAGCTCGCGCCGCTGTTGGTCCCGATGTTGAAGTTGGGCAGCCGGCCGGCGAACAGGCGTGGAATCCGCGAACGGATCGAGTGACAGTCGTACACCACCACGCGGGCGTGTCGCGTGCGCAGCCGCGCGATCTCGTCGGTCAGAGCGCGGTGATACGGCTCGAAGTAAGCGCGTCGCCGTGTGGCGATCTGCGTGGCGTCCGCAGCGTAACCCGTCCGATACAGAGGCTCGCCGTCGAACGTCGTCGTAGGGCAGAGCTCGGTCGTCGCCTGTCCCGGGTAGAGTGAAGCTCCCGAGGGGTCGCGATTGACATCGATGACGGTCCGCGAAATGTCCGTCCGTATCACCGTCGCCCCGAGATCCGCGGCGAAGTCATAGAGCCGGTGGATCCACCAGTCCGCGTCCTTGCGTGCGAGCCAGGGCGACTCCAATCCTGCCTCGATTCCCGCAACGAGCTCTGTTCCGGTATGGGGCATGGTCACCACGAGCGGCGCGGACCCGCGCCGGACGGTCAGCCATTGCGGCTCGCTCTCATCGGTCACTCGCTTAAAGCTCCTGTGCTGCCTTCCCGACCCGCAATCATCGATAATGTACGCCGCCGCACAAGAGGCGAGGTGGAATGAGCAATCTGTGGTTCGAGTCGGCCCTGCTGCCTGAGGGCTGGGCTGCCGGCGTCCGGCTGGCCACGGTCGACGGACGCATCGAACGGATCGCGATGGCTACCGCTCCGGCAGCCACGGACGAGCGGCACGCCATCGGCCTGCCCGGCATCCCCAACGTGCATAGCCACGCCTTCCAGCGGGGCCTTGCGGGCCTCACGGAGCGCCGTGGACCCACGGGCGACAGCTTCTGGACCTGGCGCGAGCTGATGTATCGGTTCGTCGAGCGGCTCGAGCCGGAAGGGCTCGAAGCGATCGCCTCGCTGGCGTACGCGGAGATGCTCGAGGGGGGATTTACCCATGTCGGTGAGTTCCACTACCTGCACCACGATCGTGACGGCGCTGCCTACACGAATCCCGGCGAGCTGGCGGAGAGGATTGCGGCCGCCGCCGATCAGACCGGCATGGGTCTCACCCTGCTGCCCACGTTTTACGCGCACAGTGGCTTCGGCGGATCGGAACCCAGCTCGCGCCAGCGGCGCTTCATCAACGACGTGGCAAGCTTCGGGCGCATCGTGGAGGCGAGCAGGAGCGCCGTGCGCCGCTTGCCCGGTGCCGCGGTAGGCATCGCGCCTCATAGCCTGAGAGCCGTTACACCGGAAGAGCTCACCGCGATCCTGCCGCTTTCCCGGAGCGAGGTCATTCATATCCATATCGCGGAACAGACGCAGGAGGTCGAGGACTGCGTCGCCTGGTCCGGTCGCCGCCCCATCGAGTGGCTGCTGGAAACACAGTCCGTGGACGAGCGCTGGTGCCTCGTTCACGCCACTCACGCGACCGACGCTGAGGTGCGTGGAATGGCCGCAAGCGGTGCGATCGTCGGGCTGTGTCCCATCACGGAGGCGAATCTGGGCGACGGCATTTTTCCCGCCCGGGCGTTCCGCAACCTGAACGGGCGCATCGGGATCGGCTCCGATTCGAACATCCTGCTGGATGGGGCCGAGGAGCTGCGGATA
>CAZDTG010000367.1:0-3391 GCA_964508005.1 uncultured Steroidobacteraceae bacterium | reverse complement strand
CCTGTTGCGTCGCTGGGATGCTGGAGGATACGCCTGCATGACGCGGGCCATTCATCACTGCCCGAGCCGGCAATAATCTAGTACGTAAGCAAGAGCCGGTCGCTGACCTCGTGATCCTCGAGGCTGCGCCCATCCATTTGGAATCGCTTCAACATCGAGCGCCCCAGCTTCACGAACACTTCGCGCTCGAAGATGCCGTCGGGGACGGGAACGTCGCACAGCTTCCGTCCCGAAAACTTCATGCCATCAATGCTCAACGCAACCGAAGCACCACGCCTCTTGCACTCGACTATCGACTGCATCAGCCGCTCGAGCGAAAACGCCTGCGCCCCGTAAAGGATCGTCTGACTATCCGTGTAGGGCGGGTCGCAGTAAACCAGATCACCACGCTGCGCCTGTTTCATTGCCTCGGCAAAATCCGCATGTAGAAAACGAGTTCCCCTCGTGCGCTCATGCCACAGATCGACTCGACGCGCGAAGCTCACCGGAGACACAGGATCGTGAATACCGACAGGTGTGCTCATGGCACCGTCCGCCTTCCGAAAACGCACCACGCCGCCGTAGCAGGCGCGGCAGAGAAATACCAAGTCGGCGCCGTTGGGTGCGGCGTTGTAGCTCGCCAGGACGCGCTGGTAGGCCTCCTCCTTGCCAATCGCCGCAGTGAGCGCATAGCGCTTGGCGTATTGTCGCTTGAGGAGCGCCTTATCCTCATGCAGTGTCTGCCAGATTTCGATTAGCGGGCGAAAGGCATCCGTCGCCACGGCTTGCTTCGGAGCAAGCACTCCGAGCACACCGCCGCTGCCGAGGAAGGGCTCGTAATAGGTGCCAAAGTGCTTCGGGAAGTGCGCAATGATCGCGTGCGCCTGTTTCTGCTTATTGCCAATCCACTTGAGAAGTTGTGTGCGGAACGGCACGGCCGGCGGCGGTAGCTCCTCGCTGTCGAAGAGGCTCTTCTGTGCAATAAATTCTGCTGTGAGCATGGTTCGAGCTTTCAAGTAGCGTGCTGAACATTCTACAGGTGAGCGTCGGCATGCGATCAACCTCCCGTCATATAGGGGTAGTTATTCCAAGCCCAGAACGCTTATAAAGCAGTGATTTCCGCCAAAAATTCGATTTCGAACGGCTGGCGAGCCTCGCGAGCTCCTTACCGGTATCGACCTTGATCGAGCGCCGAACACCGCATCGGCGGGCGCCCCAAGCTCGTGCTCGAATACCAGAGTTTTGTGCAGGTGTCTCGCTCATGGATCCTCCCGGTGCCTGATCCTGTCGATCCGTTCAATGGGGCAACCCAGCCCGCGTGCGTTCGCGTCCCGCAGCTCTGTAGCGTCACTCCTCGAAAGGCGCAGAGCGGATGACGGCCTTCGGGTCTGGAAAGCGCGCCCCGGGTACCGTGGCACGGCAATAACCGTCGAGCCACGTTCCAACCTGAGAAAGCGGCTTGCGTTGGCAATGATCAGTCAACAGCTGAGTGAACTGAACCTTGAAGCCCAAGCGCGGGAAGGCTTTGAGTACCTCTGTGACGGCGGCAGGCGAAATCATGTTCTCGTCGGGCCCCGCCACGTCCGCGCCCGCACCGGCGGCGACCAGCTCGACTGTTGCGCTCTGCCTCTCGACGATGGCCCATCGCATGTCATGCATCGCCGCCGCGTTCCACACAAGCTTTGCAACGTCCGGCGCGAGACCGTTGTCCAGCGCCAGGCGCTCGGCAGCATTGGCACTATCGACCTCGAACGGTTTGCCTTCGGTCTCGTAAGCCTTCAGCAAGCCGAGATCGTGTAACGCAGCGGCAACGAATGCCGCCTCCGCGTTGTATCCCCGCCCGTGATGTTGTTCATGAAGCGCTCCGAAGAGAAACGTCCGCATGCAGTGGTTGAAAAGCGCCGCCGGACACGCCTGCCTGCTGAGCGCGGCGGCGGCAAGCGCAGGGCGCGATCGTGGAATGTCGATACCTGCTACGTTACTCGGCAGGGCACCGGATGGGCCGTCGAACGCCCAAGAGCCGGAACCGGAGACCGCGGCAAGCAAACCGAACAGAGCAGCCCGGCGGCTGGTAAGGAGCGGCAACCCGGTGCATCGGTGGACGGGTGTGTTCATGCCGGACTCGAGGATTTGATCGACCCTCTCGCGACAGCGCCGCGGTAATCGAAGGTCTCGGGCGCGGAGCGTGTTCCATCGATCAAACGTGTTCCAGCAATCATACGTGCGGTCTCCAGCAAGCCCGATCCGCTTCGGCTCGGAAATCTGCCGCATTATCGCAAACTCCGTGATTGACTGACGTCCGGGTGGTCGAGCTAGGCCGTCGCTATTTTCTTGTGCTGGTCTTCACCCAACGGGCTCGCGGAAGACTGTATCGCTCAACCTCTTCATCCCGGATCTCCCGATGCGAAGGCCGGCAGAATTCTGTTGACAATGCGTCTGTAATTATATAACGTGAACATTATATAACGAGAGACGTATGTGATGAATCTCGACGCGGCTTTTGCAGCACTCGCCGACCCGACGCGGCGCGCAATCCTCGCTCGCCTGGCTTCGGGCGAGTTGACGATCAACGAGCTGGGTGAACCGTTCAAAATCACCCAGCCCGCCATCTCCCGTCACATCAAGGTGCTGGAGGATGCGGGGCTGATCGTTCGTCGTATCGACGGAACCCGGCGCCCGTGCCGGTTGTCACCGGCCGGCATTGCCGAGATCGATCGATGGCTCGGCATGTTGCGCAAGGGCCTGGAGGCGAGCTACGACCGGCTGGATGAGGTTCTGGCCGACATGAAACCCAAGAGGCGAAGGGGCACACGATGAGCAAGCTGACGCTGAAAACCGAAGGCGATCTGTACGTTGTGGTGACGAGGAGATTTGCGGCTTCCCCGGAGCGGGTATACCGCGCTCACATGGAGCCCGCGCTGATCCAGAAATGGATGCTGGGTCCGCCCGGCTGGACGATGCCGGTCTGCGTCAACGAGGCCAGGCCGGGCGGAAAAATCCGCTATGAATGGAGCGATGGAAAAGGCAAAGGGTTTCACTTGACGGGGGAATTCCTGGAGCTGGTGCCTTTCCGAAAGATCGTTCACGTCGAGCGGATGTTCCTCCCCGCGCCCACACCGGACAATCGCATCGAAACCACTTTCGAGAAAGACGGGACCGGCACGCTGATGACCATGCGGATGACCCTGCCCGATGCCGAAGCGCGGGCGGCCATGTTGGCGACCGGTATCGAGCGCGGAATGGAAGCGAGCTACGTCCGGTTCGAGGCCCTGGATGAGGAGGCCAATGAACGATCAGCCTCAGGCTGAGTCAGGCACCGCGACCAAACACCTCCGAGGTCGCGCCATGAAAGGCGTCGACCTCGGGGCGGTTCTTGGCCGCGAAGGCCGTGTGCTGCTTCACCCGAGCGCGT
>CAZDTG010000366.1:0-3400 GCA_964508005.1 uncultured Steroidobacteraceae bacterium | reverse complement strand
GCACGATCAGTCAGATCGGCCGGCTCGACGGCTCGAGACTCGTGCAGGCGAAGGGACACGATTACACACTGGAGGCGCTTCTGGATGGTGCGCCTGAGTGGGCGCGACGCTTCTCGGGCGGAGCGTTCGCGACGCTTTATCTCGCACCGTACAACTATCACCGCATCCACATGCCGATCACCGGCACGTTGAGCGCCGCATGGTTCGTCCCCGGATCCCTCTTCAGCGTGAACGCCGTAACGGCCGCCGCAGTGCCGGGTCTTTTCGCAAGGAACGAACGCGTAGTTTGCGCCTTCGAAGACGGCCCGCGCGCGTTCGCGATGGTCCTGGTCGGCGCGCTGTTCGTCGGCAGCATCGCCACTGTGTGGCACGGGGACATTACCCCACGAAGTCCGCGTCGCCGCGTCGAGTTGCCGCTCGATTCGAGCCGCGCCCCTCTCGAGCTCGGCAAAGGCGCGGAAATGGGGCGATTCAACATGGGCTCCACGGTCATCCTGCTCTTGCCGCCCGACATGTTGGAGTGGCTGCCGAAATTCACGCCCGGGACGCAAATCGAGGTGGGACGGATGCTGGCGAGGCTGAAGTGAAGACGTGGCAGCCGACCGCGAGCCGCGCGATGCTCGAGCAGCGCGCCTTGCTGTTGGCACGCGCGCGCCGCTTCTTCGCCGACGGCGGCGTGCTCGAAGTCGACACGCCGGTCGTCGTGAACGCCCCGGTTACGGACGTGCACATCCATTCGGCACGCGTCGATCTGGAAGCGCCGACGCCGTCCTCGCCGGCCGCCGCCGGGCCCCGGGAACCAACGCGCCCTTACTTCCTCCACACCTCGCCCGAGTACGCGATGAAGCGCCTGCTCGCAGCGGGCAGCGGCGACATCTACCAGATCTGCCACGTCGTGCGCGGCTTCGAGCGCGGCCGCCTCCACAACGCGGAATTCACGCTCATCGAGTGGTACCGGGTCGGTTTCAGCCTCGATGACCTCATGAGCGAAGTCGACGCCCTGGTGCGCGCCCTGCTCGGTCCCGCCGCCACGCACCGCGGCAGCGAGCGGATCACCTACCGCGAAGCTTTCATGCGCGAGGTGCAGTTGGATCCGTTCACCGCCACCGTGGGCGAGTTGCAGGAGGCTGCCGGGACGTTGGGATTCAGCTGCCCGACGCCCCCACCGGAGGCGACGATGCCGACCGGCATGAGCGTGCCGGCCGCCACCGACCCCAGCCGCGACGAGCTGCTCGAGCTTCTCATGGGCGCCGTCATCGGCCCCCGTTTGGGCAGCAACGCCCTCACCTTCGTGCACGGCTACCCCGCGAGCCAGGCAGCCCTGGCCCGCCTCGACCCGCAAGACCCGCGCGCCGCGCTGCGTTTCGAGCTCTATTGCAATGGGGTCGAGCTGGCCAACGGCTTCCACGAGCTCGCTTCCGCCGCCGAACAGCGCGCCCGCTTCAACCAGGACCTCGCAGAGCGCCGCCGGACCGGCCTGCCGGCATTCCCCCCGGACGAATTCCTGCTTGCCGCCCTCGAATCCGGCCTCCCCGAATGCTCGGGTGTGGCGTTGGGCTTCGACCGCACCCTGATGTTGGCGACGGGTGCCAGAACGATCGACGAGGTGCTTCCTTTCCCAACCGAGCGCGCGTAAAGGTACCGTACTTGACTTGTTGACTTTTGGTACCGGTCCTGACTTTAAGTCAACAAGTCAAGTCCGGTACCTGGTACCTCCGCCTCAACGCCCGCCGTCGGCCCGCAACACCACCTGCTCCGGCTCGTTGACGAAATACCCCTGGATGTATTGCACCCCTACCTGCCACAACACCGCCATGGTGTTGGCATCCTCGACTCTCTCCCCGATGGTCTGGATGAGCCGCTTGGTCGCTCCCTCCACCAGGCCGCGCACGCGCTGCTGCAGCTGCGGATCCCCGGTGAGTCCCTGCACCAGCGCTCCGTCGATCTTCACGAAGTCGAGCGGCACCGAATCCAACAGTCCCTGGCTGTCCCGCCCCGACCCGAACCCCTCCAGCGCGAACCTGAAACCCTTGCCCCGCAGAGCCGCCGCCAATGCCTTCACCTGTGTGAGGTAGCTCGAGGCCACCTCTTCGGTGATCTGGAAGCACAGCCGCTGCGGCTCGGCCCGGCTCGCCCGGACGTGATTCTCCAGCCATTCGAGGAACGACCCGTCCTTGGCCGTGTCCCGCGACAGGCGCACGAACAGGCAGCCCGGCTTGCGCTGGGCGGCAAAGGACAGCGAGGCCCCCACGACCCAGCGATCGATGTTCTTCAACAGGTCGTTGCGCTCGGCGGCGGCCATGAACTCCGCCGGCAGCACCTCTTTGCCTTGCGCATCCACCATGCGCACCAGCACATCGAACATCCCGGGATCGTCGCCCTGCAGGCTGGCCACGGGCTGTTGCACGAGGCGGAAGCGGTTCTCCATGAGAGCCGCCTTGATGTGCTTCACCCACACCTTGTCGTACGACTGCACCCGGTTGTCGTTATCGGCGCGATCGGAGGTAACCGTCTGATTTCCTCCCCGACCGACGCCCTTGCGGCACGCCTCGAGCGCATCGGCAATCACCGCATCGAGCTGCACCCTGCCCGGCGGCACCACCGACAAACCGACGGTGCACGTCAGCGACACAGCCTTGTCCTTGACGCGCATGACGTGCTTCTGCACCCGCGCGATCAACTGCGAGCCCCAGGCCTCGATGTCGTGCTCGTTACCCCGCTCGAGCAGCACGAGGAAGCGTACGCCCCCAAACCGCCCCACGACCTCCTTCGAGTGCAGCGACTCCTTCAGCAGCTTCGCGAACTCGGCGAGAACCACCTCGCTCGCGGTGATCCCGACATCACGCTCGATGGTTGCAAACTTGTCGAGCTTGATGAGAGCGACACAGCGCATGCCCGGCGCGGCGCCTTCCAGGCGCGCCGCCAGCGTCTCGAGCAACTCCCGCCGGTGCAGCAGCCCCGTCGTCGCGTCGGAGCGCACTACGTCCGACAGCTCCTGGACGAGCTTCGTCTCGTCGCGCGGCTTCGACGGCAGCACCAGCCGGACTGAGGGCTCGCCCTCATGCTCGCCGAGCGCCAGCACGACCTCCACTGGCAGCCTGGCGCCGTCCGCGAGAATCGCGTTGACCTTGAGCGTGTGTTCGTTCCAGCGGCCCTGCAGGCAGGCGGCGAGGGCGCCGCGCAGCGCCGGCTGGGTCGACTCCTCGAACAGGTCCATGACCGGATGGCCCAGGAGGCCCTCCTCCACGCCGAAAAGCTCGATCCACGCCGGGTTGGCATCGACGACGATGCCTTCCTGGACCAGGACGATCGCATCATTCGAGCGCTCCAGAACGGATTCGAGCTGACTGCGCGCATCGTGCGCGGACTTGAGGGTCGTGTTCAGCGCGCGCTCGAGCCG
>CAZDTG010000365.1:1734-3433 GCA_964508005.1 uncultured Steroidobacteraceae bacterium | reverse complement strand
CCTAGCAGGGCATTGCCGGTCAGTGGGCGCGCGGCGCGATCGAGTTGTTTGTCTTGAGTGGAGGTCGTGCCCCATACGGCAAGCAATTTGCCACCCTTATTGACGACCTCGAGATCGATGGAAATCACAATCGCTGATGTCAACCATCCGGCGAGAAAATTCTTCGGGGGGCCCCCGTCGGTGTGCTTCCATTGGTCAAGGATCGCCTGCGAGGAGGTGCGATCAAAGACGGGGCAACCCGCCGCATCCACCGATGCGCCGGCCTTCAGTGCAGCCTGCGCAGTCTGATACGCCGCGCGGGTTCCCCTGACATTGTTGAAGAACGGATCGTCACGCAACCCGGCAAAAACTCGAAAGTGGTCGTACAAACTCAAAATACCAGCGGGATTCCGTGGGTCACCTCGGGCGATATCAATATCGCCCGCGCGGCACTCGACGGAGTCAGGCGCCGGAAAACGACAGGAAATCACCACGGTAGCTGTCGTTTTGCCCAAAGCGCGGCCACTATCAACATGAAACGCGTATTCCAGTCTGGCGGAAAAACTGTGGCCCACGATGTCCATGATGAGGTTCAAGTGCCGTCCATCGGACGCCGTCCAGGCATAGATGTCGCCAATATCAGCGGCGGGGTTGGCGATCACGGTCGGTGTGTCCAGGTGATCCGATGCCTTGGACGAGCCCACGGCACAGAGGGCGATAGCTGCCGTAGCTGCTACAGCGATACCCCGAAGTGGCAATTGTAACGGTGCACGAATGCTTCGCATGAGCGTGAGACCCCCTGTTGAGCGGCGCGGCAAGCATCCCGAAAGGCGCCTCGGCCGACTATCAGAATCTTTAGCGATATTGTTGCCCCCATCGCCGAGCGTAATCGATGGATGCTCCAATCGTGGCGTGGAGTACAGGCGACAGGTTGTTCGAGGAATCCATTGACCGCAGACGCTTTTTCATGGAACGATTTAACTCGCCCACCGGGCGAATGATCGTGATCACCGACCAGGTGCAGCACTTGCGGGTTGTCGATTGGGAGGATTGCGAGAGCCGCATGCGCAATCTATTTCGACGACAGTACGGAGAGGGATTGTAGAGCTGTGTAAGAACACCCGCCTATCCAGCGCCAGGCTAGCGGTCGAAGCCTATTTCGACGGCGATCTTGCCGCAATGTCGCTGACATTAGTCTGCCGGAGCCTCGGACCTCGCACGTCCCACGAACCTCAAGGCAGCCACGGGTGCCACCGACTCGCCGACCGCGCCAAGGTGCTATTGGCCAGCGATCTGTCCCGGCGCCGGACGCTGGCGGAAATTGCGGCGGAAATGGGCGGATCACCCGTGTATTTAACGCAGGTCTTCCGCCAGGTCGAGGGGATGCCCTTGTATCGCTTTCACCTGCGGCTGCGTCTTGCGCGTGCCTTGGATCAGATCACGCAGTACGATGATCTGTCGGCTCTGGCCCCAGACCTGGGCCTTTCCAGCCACAGTCATTTCGCGGCCGCCTTCCGGCAGGCTTATGGCCGATCCTCCACCGACTTCAAGCAGTCCGCCCAGACCTAGGCCAACTCGCTAAAGATTTCGATAGCCGCCACTCAGCCAGGATGGTCTCCTACGAATGCCCGATCGTGGGCGCATTACGGAGATACGGTCATGGCAGAGAAAACCTGCGCTGCTTGCGATTGCAAGCTGGATGAGAGCGCGATCAAGGTCA
>CAZDTG010000365.1:0-1634 GCA_964508005.1 uncultured Steroidobacteraceae bacterium | reverse complement strand
GATACTGCGTTCTCCGAAAGAGAGGTGGGACTGTGGAACGTCGAGAACTGCTTAGGCTATCCGCAGGAGCACTGCTGACAGGTGCGTTAGGAACGACAATGTCGCCCGTGTTAGCTAACAACGCGGCAAGCGCAGAGGATGCACTCGCCTCGCAGCGGTACAACAAGGAACGTCGATTTCAGGAGACACCGCACGGGCAAATTGCCTACATCGATCGCGGTACGGGCGATGCAGTTCTCTTCCTACACGGGTTTCCCCTCAGCAGTTTCCAATGGCGGGGAGCGATCGATCGGTTGTCTTCCGGTCGCCGGTGCATTGCGCCCGACTTTATGGGCCTTGGGTATACGGAGGTTGCAGAGAATCAGAGCGTAGCACCAGCCGCCCAAGTAGATATGATCACGGCACTATTGGACGGGCTTTCGATCCAGAAAGTCGACTTGATTGCCAGTGACAGTGGTGGCGCAATCGCACAGCTGTTCATGACCAGGTACCGAGATAGGGTTCGTACTGCGCTGCTGACCAATTGTGATGTAGAAACTAATAGCCCTCCGGCCGCTCTGCTCCCGGTGATCGATCTCGCGCGCAGCGGATTGTATGCAGACCTCTGGCTCGAACCCTGGTTACATCACAAAGATGTCGCCCGGTCCGCCAAGGGGCTCGGCGGTATGTGCTACAGCGATCCGAATCAGCCTACCGATGCGGCACTTGATCAGTATCTAGTGCCTCTCGTCGCGTCGATGGCGCGCAAGGAGCTAATCAACCGCTACGCGGTGAGCCTGGCGCCAAATCCGTTACAGGGTATCGAATCTGAGCTTCGCAGGTGTACTGTTCCCACACGCATCGTTTGGGGTATGCGCGACAATATCTTTTCAGCGAAAAACCCGGACTATTTGTACAGCATCCTTCCCCAAATGATGGGGATCACGCGACTCCGCACGGCGAAGTTATTCTTCCCGGAGGAACGCCCGGATATTATTGCGAGGGAGGCGCGAAACCTATGGGAACTATCGTCCGTTCGGTTTTTCAACAATGCATGACGTGGTCGTAGAACCTGGCATGTGCGGACGATGCTTGTACGGGAACCGGGAGATCTCCAGCTTGACCGATCGGGGCATGACCGATTGTGTTCTGTCCAAAAGCTCTATCGGGCGTCTCTGGAGGTTGCTGATGAAACATCAACGATAGTCAGCGGCTGAGTGATCGATATACTCCGTGTCCATGTCCGTCGTAATTCTGCCTGTGCACCTGAAGGGGGGTAATTGCTATAAGGCTCGAAGCAGCCCACCCGCTACCAAGCGGCCTAAAAACAACTCAATAAACAGCGGCTTAGCTCTGAACGGATGCAATGCCCTCATCGCTCGGGGGCGCCGAAGAATGCGTGTGCGTCAACTGCTGCAATTCGCTTCCGTCGGAGTTCATCAGCATGAGCTTCGTGGTTTTCCCGACGGGCGCGGTGAACGAGATCTTCCTGCCGCCGGCGCCAAAACCGTGCATTCCTGCGGCAGCAACCCGGTCTCCCGTGAGGCTCGTCAATCCGGTACCGTCGGAATTCACGACCCAGACCTCGCCAGGCTTGGAGCTGTCTCGAAACGTCTTTACAGATAACGCGATCTGCCGGCCGTCAGGCGACCAGG
>CAZDTG010000364.1:2047-3444 GCA_964508005.1 uncultured Steroidobacteraceae bacterium | reverse complement strand
CTCGGCATGAAGACCTTCGACCAGTCGCTGTTCGAGCTGTACGAGACCGGCTTCATTTCCTACGAGGACGCCCTGCGCAATGCCGACTCGAAGAACGAGCTGCGCCTGCGCATCAAGCTCGAGAGCAAGCGGGAAACCAAGAACATCGATGACGGCGGGTCCCTGCACATCGTCGAGGAAGAAGAGGGAGGCCGGAGTCTGTAAGGACTCCCAGCCGAGGTGCCGCAGAACATGAGCGCTATGAAAGAAGCGGCGGATGCCGCCCTGTCGGCCACGGTTCCGCAAGCCTCGCTGGCAGGCGCTGACGCCCTCGCCGGCGCCAACAACCTGACCCTCAACACCAAGCCGCTCTTCAAGCTCATGGTGGAGAAGAAGGCCTCCGACCTGTTCTTCACCTCGAACGCGCCGATCAAGATCAAGATCGAGGGCCAGATCCTCGCGGTGAACAAGCAGGTGCTGAGTCCGGAAACGGTGAAGCAGACCGCGTACGCGCTCATGAGCCCCGAGCAGCGTGAATACTTCGTCCGCGAGTACGAGCTCGACTTCGCGATCTCCGAGCCGGGCCTCGGACGCTTCCGCGTCAACGTATTCATGCAGCGCGGCTATCCGGCCATGGTGCTGCGCTATATCACGGCGGACATGCCGCGCATGGACAATCTGGGCCTGCCGGAGGTGCTCACCGACCTCATCATGCTAAGGCGGGGACTCGTGCTCATGGTGGGCTCTACCGGCTCCGGCAAGTCGACGACGCTCGCCGCGATGATCAATTACCGGAACGAGAGCGCGTCCGACCACATCGTCACCATCGAGGATCCGATCGAGTTCCTGCACACGAACAAGCGCTCCATCGTGAACCAGCGCGAGGTGGGTCTCGATACGAAGACCTATGCTCGCGCCTTGCGCGGAGTAGTCCGTGCCGCCCCGGACGTGATTCTCATTGGAGAAATCCGGGACCGCGAGAGTATGGAAGCAGCGATCCATCTTGGCGGCACCGGCCACCTCGTGCTCGCGACCATGCACGCGAACAACAGCGCCGAGTCCCTGGACCGCATCATCAACATGTTCCCGCGCGAGCAGCACGCGCAGATCTTCCTCGACCTGTCGCAGTACCTGCGCGCCATCCTCGGTCAGCGGCTCGTCATGGGCCGGGACGGCAGGCGCTGCGCGGCGGTGGAGGTCATGTTGAACACCCCGCACATCCAGGAGCTCGTGAAGAAAGGCGACGTCGTCTCCATCAAGGAGGCCATCGCCAGCAGCGGGGAGCGGGGTATTCAGAGCTTCGACAACGCCCTGCGCGAGCTCTATAAACAAAGCCGCATCACCCTCGAAGAGGCTCTCCTGCACGCGGATTCGCGCGCGAATCTCGAGGCCAAGATCAACTTTGGGTGAGGGCGCGC
>CAZDTG010000364.1:0-1947 GCA_964508005.1 uncultured Steroidobacteraceae bacterium | reverse complement strand
GGACGGCTGCTTGCGACGGGAGTGAGGGCGCGCCAACGCGCGCCCGAACGCCCCCAATCAAAGCCCCTGATCGAAGACGGTGTACGCGTCGAACACCGGCCCATCCACGCAGACGCGCTTCATCGCCGGTCCGTCCGGCGTCTGCACGCGCACGGCGCAACCCGCGCATCCGCCCACCGCGCAGGCCATGAACTCTTCCAGCGATACCTGACACGGCACGCCGTAGCGTCTCGCCAGCTTCGCTGTGGCCTCCAGCATCGGGGTGGGGCCACAGGAGAAAATCTCCACTTCGGCAAGCTCCGGGGGGCCCAGCGATTCCAACCATGCGTCCGCGAGCGCAGTCACGAAGCCGTCAAAGCATCCTGGAAAGTCGGACCTTGTGGCGAGGCGGCTGGGGACGCCCCACTCCTCCAGGAGCGGCATGCATGCGATGGTGCCCTTGGGAATCCCCTGGACGATGATGCTCGAAGGCCGGGTGCGGAAAGGAAACGGGATCTCGGAGCCCATCAGCACCAGCGGCTTCCAGGGCCCATTCGGTGCGACTCCCCGCCCCCGCAAACGCTCCGCCAGGAACACCATGGGCGGAATTCCAACGCCGCCGCCGATCAAAAGCGTCCGCGGCCGTTCCGCGTGCACGACGAACGGCCGCCCGATGGGCCCGAGCACACTGAGCGTGTCGCCTGCCTTTCGCGCAGCCAGCGCCTGCAAGCCCGGCCCCAGGATCTTGTAGAGCATCTCGATCCAACCGGCGCTCGCGTCCGCCCGCATGATGGAGAGGGGGCGCCGCATGGGAATGGCAGGATCGCAAGTGACATGCGCGAAGCTTCCGGGCTCAGCACGCGCGGCGCACTTTGGCGCCTGCACCCGCAACACGAACTGATCCCCGTCGTAGGCGAACTGCTGCAGAACCCGCGCGTCTTCGAGGTGGATCGTGCCGCGATTAGCACCGCCGCCGCGGTGGTCCGCGTCAGTCACACGCCACCGGCCGTGCGCTCATCGCCGCGACCCCACGACGTCCGCCAGGACCGCCATCCTAACCGCGACGCCGTTGCGCACCTGATCCCGAATGACCGACTGCTTCCCGTCGGCTACATCCGAGGCGATCTCGATCCCGCGATTCATGGGCTGCGGATGCATCACAATAGCGTCGGGTCGCGCGAGCGCCAGACGCTCCGGCGTCAGGCCGTACAGGGCGTAGTAGCGATCGGCGTCAGGCAGGTCCACCTGGCCCATGCGCTCCTTCTGAATTCGAAGCATCATGACGACGTCGGCGCCCTTTATGCCGGCCTCGAGCGAGGTATGCCGGCTGCATCCGGCGAATTCCTCCGCCCCCGGCATGAGCGCTTCCGGCGCCACGATGCGCACATCCGGCACGCCCAGCGTCTGAAACACGTGGTAAGCGGAGCGGGCTACCCGCGAGTGCCGGATGTCGCCCACGATGGCGATACCCAGGCGGTCGAACTGCTTCTTGTGCTGGCGGACAGTCAGTGCATCCAGCAGCCCCTGCGTGGGATGGGAGACGTGGGCCTCACCGGCAGACAGCACGCTCACATGCGGAGCGACATTGCCCGCCACGAGGTCCGGCACCCCGGCCTCCGGGTCACGAATCACCATCACGTCGACGTGCACAGACTGCAGCGTATACACGGTGTCCAACATGCTCTCGCCCTTGACCCGGGAAGAGAGCTGCACCTCGAGGTTCACGACGTCGGCGCCGAGCCGCTTCGCCGCGAGCTCGAACGACACACGGGTGCGCGTGGAAGGCTCCGTAAACAAGTTGGCCACAGTGACGCCGGCGAGCGCCGAGCTCATGGGCGGCTTCGCACCCAGCGGCCGGACAAACTCCTGCGCGCGCTCGAGCAGCCGCTCGACATCCGCACGCGGCAGTGACTCGAGAGTCAACAGGTGCCGCAACGACCCATCCGCCCGATGCTGGCCCGTACCGCC
>CAZDTG010000363.1:0-3447 GCA_964508005.1 uncultured Steroidobacteraceae bacterium | reverse complement strand
TCCGCCTTGGTCAGGGCCATCTCGTTATTCTCGTATTTTTGCGTTCAAGCTCTCGTGCAGGTCCGTGACGATGGCCGCCATCACGCGCGCCACGTCATCCTCGGTAAGAGTGCGAGAAATGTCCTGAAAAATCAACCCCAAAGCGATACTTTTTCTACCTGATTCTACACCCGCTCCTCGGTACACGTCGAAGACACGGAGGCTCTGCAGGAGGGGCGAAGCCGTGAAGACTACACGCTCAGCCAAGGCACTTAAAGCCACGGATTCGTCGACGACGACGGCGATGTCACGCCGCACCTGCGGAAAGCGCGAAATCTCCTCATGTTGGGGCTTTTCGACGGCCAGCACACCGGCAATATCAGTCTGCGCGCCATTTTGTTGCGCGGACGCCCAGGGTCCCGGGGAAGCCGAGACCGTCGCTCCCAGATCGAGCTCGAACAAGACCGGTGAATATGTAAAATCCAGCTCCCTGACGAGCGACGGATGCAGCTCGCCGATGAAGCCGACGTGCCGTCCGTCCCGTAGCACCCGCGCGGCGCGCCCGGGATGCAGGCAAGACAAGGATACGGGCTCGAACGCGAAGGACTTCGCCGCGCCCGTGCCGGCAAACAGCGCTTCGAGATCGCCCTTCACATCATAAAAATCGGCCGGGCCGCGGATGTCGCGCGGTACGCCCCACTGTTCCGGCAATCTCGGTCCGCAGGCGATGCCCGCCAGGGTGTCGACTTCGAGCGTCGTGCCGTCGGAAACGACGAACCTTGCGCCGTGCTCGAAGAGCCGGATGCGATCCTGCTGGCGCCGTTGATTCTCGAGCGCCGCACGCAACAGGCCGGGCCACAGCGACACCCGCATGACCGACATGTCGCTGGCAATTGGATTCGACAAGGCCAGGCTCTCGCGCTCGGGGAAGAGCCGGCTCTGCAGCGCCGGATCCACGAAAGCGTACGTGATCGCCTCCTCGTAGCCGCGCATCGCAAGCGCTTCGAGGAGGGTGTGCTCCAGAGGAACCTCTTCAGGCGCCGGACGGAACCGTTGGGGGACCAACGCGTCGCGCTCCGGGATCGCATCCAAGCCTACGATTCGCGCGACTTCCTCGATGAGATCGGCCTCGATCGTGATATCGAAACGGTAAGCCGGGGGAGTCGCCTCCCACCCTTGTGAAGTCGAGACGACCTGCATCTGTAACGCTTCGAGCGTACGAGTGACCCGGTCGTCGGGGATGGAGACGCCGAGCAAGCGTTCGAGCTGCGAGCGCCGCAGCGGCACGGGGGCACGCTTCGGCTGGTGCTGCCGCGACTGCGTCACGCTCACCGGCCCCGGCGCGCCGCCGGTAATCGATGTCAGCAAGGCGATGGCGCGCTCGATTGCGCGCCGCTGTTGTGTTGGATCGACACCGCGTTCGTAACGCTGGCTGGCGTCGGTCAGCATGCCCCAGCGACGCGAGCGACCCGCGATAGCCTCTGGCGGAAAATATGCGACCTCGAAGAACACATCGGTGGTTTCGGGACTCACGGCAGTGCGGTTGCCGCCCATGATGCCCGCAAGCCCTACGGGTCCCTCACGGTCCGTGATCAGGAGTACGTCCGGCGACGCGTCGATCGTCCTGCCATCGAGCAGAGTGATCTTTTCGCCAGGGTGCGCAAGGCGGACCCGAATCTCCCCATGCAGCTTGGCGAGATCGTATGCGTGCATCGGCTGGCCCAGCTCCAGCATCACGTAGTTGGTAACGTCGACGACGGGGCTTATCGAGCGTACGCCGGCGCGGCGCAGGCGTTCGCGGATCCGCAGCGGTGTCGTAGCACGGTTGTTGATGCCTCGAATGACGCAGCCCACGAATGTGGGGCATGCGGCCGGGGCATCGAGGTAGACGGGGAATCGGTCGCTGATGGCGCCGGCTTCGATCGATGCCGGCGCGCGTGCCTCCGTCAATTTCTTCCCGGTGAGCGCCGCGACCTCGCGAGCGACGCCGATGATCGACATGGCATCGCCCCGATTGGCCGTGATGTTGAGCTCGAGAACGGCGTCATCGAGCTCGAGGTACTCCCGCAGATTGCGGCCCACCGGCGCGTCCGCGGGCAGCTCGAGAATCCCGCTCGAGCTTTCGGCCAGTCCGAGCTCTTTTGCCGAGCACAGCATGCCGACCGACTCAACACCGCGCAGCTTCGCCGCCTCGATCTGCAGCCCGCCGGGCAAGGTCGCCCCTACCATCGCAAGCGCGCTCTTCAGTCCCGCCCGGGCGTTGCTCGCGCCGCAGACGATCTGGAAGGGTTCGCCCTTGCCTATCGACACGCGACAGACCTGGAGCTTGTCGGCTTGCGGGTGCCGCTCGGCCGTGAGGATCTCCGCGACGACTACTTGCGTGAACGCGGGAGCGGCCGGCTCGAGCGCATCGAGCTCGAAGCCTGCCATGGTGAGACGCGAGCCCAGCTCGCGCGCATTCCAGGGCACTTCCACCCACTCAGCCAACCATGAGTAAGGAACCTTCATCGCTCAAAACGCCCGGAACTGCCGCAGGAAGCGCAGATCGTTCTCGAAGAACAGCCGCAGGTCGTTCACACCATAACGGAGCATCGCGAGCCGGTCGATGCCGGCGCCGAACGCATAGCCGGTATAGCGCTCGGGATCGATGCCGCTCGCTTGCAACACATTCGGGTGGACCATGCCGCAGCCGGAGATCTCGAGCCAGCCGGTCTGCTTGCAGGTCCGACAGCCCTTGCCGTCGCAGAACACGCAGGACATGTCCACTTCCGCGGACGGCTCCGTGAAGGGAAAGTACGAAGGCCGCAGCCGCATCGCAAGATCGCGCTCGAAGAAGGCCTGCAGGAAGCCGTGCAGCGTGGCCTTCATGTTGGCGAAGCTGATGTTTTCACCGACCACGAGCCCCTCGAGCTGATGAAACATCGGCGAGTGGGTCATATCGTGATCGTTACGATAGACGCGCCCCGGGGCGATGATCGCGATCGGCGCGCCGTGGGCGAGCAGTGCGCGAATCTGCACGGGTGAGGTATGCGTGCGCAGCAGCCGCCCGTCCGGAAAATAGAACGTGTCGTGCATCGCCCGCGCCGGGTGGTTGGGCGGAATATTCAGGGCTTCGAAGTTGTGGAAGTCGTCTTCGATCTCCGGGCCGGAGGCGACATCGAAGCCGGCGCGGCGGAACAACATCTCGATGCGCAGGCGCGCCTTTGTCACCGGATGGAGGCCGCCCCGCTCTTCGCCCCGCCCCGGCAGCGTGACGTCGATGCGCCCGGCGGCGAGCTTACGCTCCACTTCGGCACGCTCGAGATCCACCCGGCGCGCATCCAGGGCGGCACTTACCCGCTCCTTGGCCTCGTTGATCCGTTGGCCCGCGGCAGGACGCTCGGAGCCCGGGAGCGCGCCCAGCGATTTGAGCTGCTCGGTAAGCACGCCCTTCTTGCCGAGCCAACGCACTCGCGCTTCGTCGAGCGA
>CAZDTG010000362.1:0-3451 GCA_964508005.1 uncultured Steroidobacteraceae bacterium | reverse complement strand
AGGATCAACCCTCTCGAGCTCATTCAGTTGCCTCCATCTGGTGATCCCAAGGCGCCTGGGTCGTCGATGTGTACCCTGCGTGGTTACTGGCCGGCGCAATCCCTCGCTCGCAGGCCGCATCGCTGCTCTAGATGGTGCCGAAGCGGGCAGCGGGCCGATGAGCCCCGGATTGGCCGTGGGGAAGCTAGATTCGGTCGACCATCGAGCCTTAGGGCGGTGATCTCAAACCTGCCCGTTCGGCCTCAGCGGGTGACGGCAGTCGTGGCACTCATTGACTTCGGGCTCATCATCGCCAAGCTCGGTCTCGGCATAGCGACCGGAAGCCGTGCCCTTATCTCGGACGCGGTGCACTCCGGGTTGGACGCGATGGCGTTGGTTTTGGCCTTCTTTGCCGTTCGCACGCCGGCGCGAGCGCCAGTCCGGGTGGCTCGGGGGCGCGGTGGAGCTCCCGAGCTATGTCACGATCCCCCCGCCTCGCAAGCCAGTGTGTCATCGGCCGAACCCCCCTCCGGTGTACCGGGCGGCAATCGGCAGATGTATCAATGGCGTGGTCTTGTCTGGCGACCTACCATCTGATCGAATGGGCGGCAAGCGGCTGCAGCCACCGAGTAAAAGGCGCCCGCCTTGGGTACTCGCAGTCGTGGGATTCCTGATGCCGGTCCTCGCCGGCTGCGTCTCGTCGCACGGTCGGGCGGTCATCGATGTCGATCATCAGACTGCCTTGCTTGACACCCCGCTGGTTATCACAGTGTCAGGGCTCGCCGCACATCAGCACGTTACCGTGCGCGCTCGAACCGCCGACAGTTCGGATCGATTGTGGGAGTCAGAGGCTAGTTTCGAGACAGATGCGCGCGGCGCGCTGGATCTGCGCAGGGTCGCCCCCGAAGCCGGAAGTTACAGCCGAGCCGACGGCATGGGATTGCTGTGGTCGATGCACAGTGGAGCAGACAACGGCTCTCCGGCGCAGTTCGTGCCCGCCGCCACGGGCTACACCGTCACCCTTACAGTCGGGTCTCAGGGGTCTACTGCGGCGAGCCGCACGCTCGTCCGGCTCGCGACCTTGCCCGGCGTCGCCATCCATCAGGAGAGACCTACCGATGTCGGTTTCTACGGAGACTATTTCAGCCCTGTGGATACCCGAGTTCGCAGAGCCGGCCTGCTACTCCTCGGGGGTTCCGGTGGTGGCCTGAGCCGGGACGTCGAAGCGGGCTTACTCGCGTCACACGGGTATCCCACGCTGGACCTCGCCTACTTCGCTGAACCGGGACTTCCGAGCGCGCTATCCAACATCCCGCTCGAGTACTTCGCGCGTGCGCTGGCGTGGCTCAGCACGCAGCCTGGGGTTGACCCTACGCATCTCATTGTCGACGGTGTTTCCCGCGGCAGCGAAGCTGCGCTGCTGGTAGGAGTGCACTATTCGAGCCTGGTCAAGGCCGTGATCGCACTGGTACCCAGCAACGTGGCAGTGTGCGCGTACCCGGGCTGCGGCGGACCCGCCTGGACACTCGATGGCAGGCCGATCCCGTACACGAGCATGTACGACGACCCCCACCCAACCGACCAACCATTGGCCGTGATCCCGGTAGAAAGGATTTCTGGGCCAATCCTTCTTAACTGCGGCGGTCAAGACGCTGTCTGGGTCTCCTGCGACTTCGCCACCGCGATTGCGGACCGGCTCAACGTTGCCCATTACCCCTACCCGCACCAGCTTCTCCGATACGCGGAGTCAGGTCACGGCATCGGCTTTCCAGTACCGTTCGTTCCCGACTACGCACCGGTGCTCGGTGGTCGTCTTGCGGCGGAAGCGGCGGATCGAGAAGATCAATGGCCGCGCATGCTTGCTTTCCTTGGGCAGGTTGGCCAGTGACGTTGGAAGCCTTCCGCAACATCTCATCGGAATTCCCCAACTAGCGCCACGAAAATCCCCCACCCTTGACATGACGGGATGGCCTGAGAGGGGCCGTTGAGGCGAAGCGATGGTTCTTACAAATGTGTGGTCGTCACACCAGCAGCACCGGAGAAACCAGCGTGCTCAAGTTGGAGGAACGTCTTGCCGTGGTCAAGCTGTACGGGGAGCTGAGCGCCTACCGTCCCGATGTCGCAGACGTGAAAGCGGTCACGGCGCTCACTGCGAGGATCCAGACGAAGAACCCGAACAGTGGGAAGTACCAATAGACGGCCAGCAAGGCCACCGCCACTGGGACGCCTAACCAAACGAGCCACTTGGGGAGTAAGCGATCTAGGTGCGCAGCGACCGAGTAAGCGGAGACGAAGCCGGCTCCCATCGCGCCCGCAGCGATGAGGAAGGCGAAGCCTGCATCTTCCATCAGAAGGTGACTCCTCGGGTCGATGGTGTAGCCGCGCTCGATCAGCACCGTGAACGCGCTCGACGCCCAAAGAGTGTTGGCGACCATCAGGCAGATGACTGCGCAGATCCCCGTTCCAAAGGCCGCCGACGACCACGGCTCTCGCCGGCCGGACAGGGCGCGAAGCCCTGCGACGAACAAGGTGAAGAGCACCAGGCCGACCGTCAGCGCAGCGAATCCATAGAGCTGTGCCGACCAACGACTCGGGTCGGCGTAGTAGGAGGAGATCTCATCGCTGCTGCGGCCAGCGCCGCTGGAGTACAGAGTTGCACCCAGCGCAAAGAAGATTACGAAGCCGACACCGCCAATTGCCGTGCCGATTCGCAAGGATCTGTTCTGCATAGGAGCGGGACTGTAACGCTTTGCAACCTGAGAGAAGTGCCGGTCGTGGACGGCTCTTCCTGGGTGGGCGTCGTATTTCGAGCGAATCCGCCTGCCTGTCGCAGGGTGCCAGCAACTGATTATCCGCGCAACACCTGCCTCAGCTCCTTGGCGAGCATCCGCTTGACGAGTGCAGAGTCCGACCTCGCTTCGGTCAATGCGCGCTGACCGGCCAGCAATTTCCTGGCTGTCGTTGGCTGTCAGCTGGGCTGATCAGTGCCACGTGGTGCACGATCGTGAACGGCGGCGCCAAACACGCCGGGACGACAATCGGCTCTTCTGGTCTAAGTTTAGGCTCGACAGGGACTCTTAGCCGAGTTGTTGAGCGAGCCCGATGAGAAGTCCTTCGGGGCCCCGGATGTAGCAGAGCCGATACACGTCTTCGTACTGGACCACTTCGCTGCTGACAAGCTGCGCGCCGTGCTTACAGAGCCGGGCGAGCGTCTCTTCGATGTCGTCCACGGTGAACATGACACGTAGGTAGCCGAGAGCGTTCACGGGGGCGTTCCGGTGGTCGGCGACCGCAGGGGGCGCAATGAATCGCGAGATCTCGAGCCGGCTGTGCCCGTCCGGCGTGCGCATCATGGCCATCTCGACGCGCATGGGATGCAGCCCGGTGACGCGCTCTGCCCAGTCTCCTTCGATCGTAGCTTGCCCTTCGAGCTCGAGGCCGAGCTCGCGAAAGAACTCAATCGTCGCCGGTA
>CAZDTG010000361.1:0-3474 GCA_964508005.1 uncultured Steroidobacteraceae bacterium | reverse complement strand
TCCATGGGAGCGTCGCCTGAATTGGGGCACGCTCGATGCCGAAGCGGACGTGCCTGCATGGCGTGGCCGGCAGGCATCAAGGAGCAAGCGTATGAATCGTCGAATTCCTGTGTTGAGTCTGGGTCTGGTCACCGTTGGCTTGGCGGCATTGCCTGGAGAACCTGCAGCTGCTCAGAGCAGCCCGAGGTCACAAGACGTGCAGATCTATGTTGGTGAGAGGTTCGGAGATCGCCTCACGGAAACGCCCCTCTCAGGCAGTACTCCACGCCTGAATGACAACGTCACCTTCGGCGGCCGATATACCTACAATTTCACGAAGCAGTTGGGCGTCCAGCTCTCAGCAGGGTACACGCCAACCCGTGCCGCTCACGTAGCCAGCGGCGATAGCGATCTGGGACTTACCACGGTGGACCTTGATGCAGTTTGGTATTTCATTCCCGACTATTCGCTCGCCGATCACGCGTTCGCTGCATACACGGAGGCCGGAGTGGGTAACGCGTGGGCACATCTAAATCACGAGCTGTTCGGCTTCTCCGGAACTCGGCCGGCGCTCCTCACAGACAGCAACGGCTACGCCGTGAATTCCGGACTGGGCGCGAAGTACTATCTGTTCGACAACTTCTTTCTCGACTTTGACGCTCGGTATCGCTACCTGAGCAGGCTCACCAGCGATTACGGAGAGGGTCTCAATACCGGGCAGACGGTCCTGAGTCTGGGTTATCGGTTCTGAGGGCGCCCCTATGTCATTCCCGACCCACCTGTTCTTGTCGCCCACCGGCCACTCATCAGTCACGAAACTATGGCGTCCCGCGGCGGCGGAACGCAGACGACTCAACCGCCAATTGGGACTCGGTTGAGTGAGACCCATGGTCTTACCGCGTTACAATTGGATGAACCGCCTCGCCAGAGTGTTACGCGCGCTCGGGCCGTACGGCGCCATTGAGCTTGTCGTCCCCGGCGGGAGTCTGGTCGTACTGTCCCTGTGGGCCATCCGGCACCGGTCGTCGCTCGCCGCCTGGGTGCGTCACGCTTTCGCTCGGCGCACCTACGCAGTGAAACGCGAATCGGAAGGTTTGATTTAAACGAAGCACCGAGGAAATCAATGGTGTCCACTCCTATCCGTGTGGGCTTGGTTGGAGCACATGCACGCTTCGGCTGGGCTCAACACTCGCACATACCGGCGCTGCAGGCGCTACCCGATTTCTTGCTCGCGGCGGTCGCGACACGCAATGAGGACAGCGCCCGAGAAGCCGCCAAGGTCTTCGGCGCGAGGGCGAGCTACGGCAACTTTCGTCAACTCGTACAGAGCGACGACGTCGACCTGGTCGTAGTCAGCGTCAAAGTGCCGTCGCACATAGAAGTTGTCCAGGCGGCAGTCGGGGCTGGCAAGCATGTCTTGTGCGAATGGGCGCTGGGCCTCAACACGGCCGAAGCCGACCGCATGGCAGAAGCGGCCAGGAAGGCGGGGGTGCACACGGCTATCGGACTCCAGGGGCGGATGAACCCCGCGGTGCGTCGCGCCGCCGAACTCGTGCGGGCTGGTGCAATTGGTCGGCCTCTAACCGCGAGTATCTATTCTCCAATCCTCAACCTCGGGCCGATAGTACCTTCCTCGCTCTCATATTTCGGAGATCCCAATAGCGGCGCAACCCTTACCAGCATTGTCGGCGGCCACACGCTCGATATCGCGATCAGCGTTCTCGGGGGCATCGACCACCTGGCGGTGTTGCCGACGATCATGTTCGAGCACATCCAACTGATTGATCCTCCCGGCACGGCCACGCGGACGACGGCCGATCACTTATTGATCCAGGCGCGCCTCTTGACCGGGTGCGCATTGAATGTCGAGATCGCCGGCAATCGTCCGCCGGGGAGCGTGTATCAATTCAGAATCGTCGGGACTGAAGGCGAGTTGGTGATCCACGGCGATCACCCGTTCGGACCGCAGGCCAGCGATCTGAAGCTCGAAGGCACCATACCGTTCGATCCGCCAGAGCCGAAGATTGCACCTCACCTCCAGGGACCACCGATGAACATCGCTGAAATGTACGCCAGTTTCGGGCGAGATATCCAAACTGGCCGAACATGCACGCCCGACTTCGCTCATGCAGCACGGATGCATCGCTTGATCGATTCGCTCAACCGCGGCGGAGCCAGCGGCGAACGACAGAAGTCGGGCGCTTGGCCAACTGGCTGAGCACCTCGCCTCTCGCATTGAAATCGGCAATGAAGTCACAATCACCGTTCTGGGCGTTAAAGGCTAATTCCGTCGGCGGAATCAGCCTTTTTCCTGGACCTTGTTCCTGGTTCGTGGACTGGTGCCCTATTTCTGGACTGGACCGAGCACGATGATGGCCATCCCCGTCACAGCAACCGCAGCGCCGATGAGATCCCAAGCGGTGGGACGAGTGCCATCGACTAGCCACAACCACATGATCGCCACCCCGACGTAGACGCCCCATACGCCGCATACAACACGCGCCCTGCCGCAGGGGATCGCCAGGCCGCAGGGGATTCACCGCGACAAGGCTTTGGACCTGCGGTATGTTCATAAATCTCGACGCGTAGTCCATGGAGAACGCATAGTGAGCTCGACCACTGCCGTCTGGTTCGGCACCCTGACTCCTCGGTCCGAAACCGCTCGGCAGCTCTCTCCGCGGGCATGGACCTGCATTGGACTATTGGCGATTCCCCTCTGGGCGACCTGGCCGGCACTGGCACTGAGGGCATTGTCGATACCGGCGTTCGAGTGTCTGACTGTTGCGTTCTTGTTTGGTTGGCTGGTTTTGACACGGCTCGAGAGAGCAAGCCCGTCCCGAGACCGCACCGCCCTTGGTTTTGTGTCTTGGGTTCCCGCGATTGCGTGCGCGTTGGGGCTAACCGGCTCAAACGCTTTTCATATCCTGGCGACCCACTACATCCCGGCGGCGGAAGCTAACCTGATCTCGTATCTCTGGCCGGTCGAGATCATCGCCCTTGGCGCTGCTCTGCGGCTCTTTCGCCTTCAGTTCAGGCACGTCGTTGGAATCGCTCTCGGCTTTGCCGGAACTGTTATGCTCATGGGGGGAGGGACACTATCGCTCTCAATGACTGGCGTAACGCTGGCGTTCGTCAGTGGGATCTCCTGGGCCTTGTATTGCGTCTTTCGGCTGATCTGGAAAGGCGAAGCGATGTTGGTGTTGCAGCGTGGCTGCGCGATCTCGACGGTGCTCTGTGCAGCACTGCACTTTGCGATGGAGCCGACGGTTGCGCCGGACCTCGGCGGTCTCGCCGCCTCTGCCGCGGTTGGTGTCGTCCCATTGGCCCTGGGAAATCTGGTTTGGGACGAGGGCTTTCGGCATGGGGACAGTCAGTTGCTCGCGGTCATGGCATACGCCACTCCACTATGCAGCGCACTGCTGCTGGTGGCGCTGGGGCTCGAGGCGCTCACGCGTGGGCTACTCGTTGGTGCCACTCTGATCGTGACTGCCGGCT
>CAZDTG010000360.1:0-3507 GCA_964508005.1 uncultured Steroidobacteraceae bacterium | reverse complement strand
GGCCGATAAAACTTCAACACGAGCATGTCGCCGGGCCGGCCGACCTGGTAAACGCGATTTTCGTAGCTGTTCAGGGCGAAGAGGCGCCCGTCCACGTCCAACCCGACGGAAGCCGCCGCATCCAGTACCACTTCGGGAGTGAGGCCGGTGAAAGGCTTCACATCCGAGCCACCGCTTTTGTTTATCATCGCAGCTTCATCGTCGGCTGATCATCGAGCACACCCAGCATCCCATGAATCGCGGCACCATCTTAGTCACCGGCGGCGCCGGCTATATCGGCAGCCACGTCGCACTCCAGCTCCGTGCGCGGGGCGAGCAGGTCGTGGTCCTGGATGATCTCTCCCGAGGCTTTCGCCAGGCGGTGCTCGATGCGCCGCTCGTCGTCGGCAAGGTTGGCGACCGCGAAACGGTGCTCGGGCTGCTGCGCACGCACCAGGTCGACACGGTCATGCACTTCGCGGCCTACACCATCGTCCCGGAGTCGGTCGCCGAACCGCTCAAATACTACGGCAACAACACCTGCTCCACCCGTAATCTTCTGGAGTGCTGCGTGGCAGCGGGTGTGCGCAACTTCGTTTTCTCCTCGACCGCCGCGGTATACGGCGTACCGGCCGAAGGCTTTGCCGCGGAAACCACGGCCACCGCGCCGATCAATCCTTACGGAACCTCGAAGCTCATGTCGGAATGGATGCTGCGGGACGTGGCCGCCGCCTCCCCGATGAAGTACGTGGCGTTGCGGTATTTCAACGTCGCCGGCTCCGATACGGGCGGCCGGGTAGGACAGGCCACACCCAAAGCCACGCTGCTGGTCAAAGTCGCCGTCGAGGCCGCGGTCGGCAAGCGCAGCCATGTATCGATCTTCGGCACCGACTATGCGACCCCGGACGGCACCGGCATTCGGGATTACATTCACGTCGAGGACCTCGCCACCGCGCACCTCGACGCGCTCGACTATCTGCGCAACGACGGCGCCTCCACCGTCCTGAACGTCGGTTACGGCCACGGCTACAGCGTCAGACAAGTCCTCGAAAGCGTCGAGCGGGTGGCCGGCAAGCGCCTCGACGTCCGGGAAGAGCCCCGCCGCGCCGGTGATCCACCCGCACTGGTGGCTCGCGCCGATCGCATCCGTAAGGAGCTTGGCTGGCAACCGCGGCTCGACGACCTCGACACCATCGTGACCACGGCACTCAGGTGGGAGCAGCGCCTACTGCAGAACCCGTGGTGACGGTAGGAGCCTGTGTGACCGGCTCCTACGGGGTAGAATGCGCTCCATGCAGTGGGCACGCCCCAAGTCATTGAGCGGACTGATGCTCCTGGGCCTGGCCCTCATCGCGGTGCCGCTCCTGGTTGCCATCCTGACGGCCGCCTTGCAGATCCGCTCGCTCGCCGACACGGGCCAGAAAATCGTCGTCGAGGGCGTCAACGCCGCCCGCGCCAGCCAGGAGCTGTTCAGCCAGATCGCCTCCCTGGAGCGCACCGCCCGACTCTATGACGTGCTCAACGACTCCAACCTGCTCGACCTCTACCGCCGCCAGGACGCACGGCTCACGGCGACGCGCGAGCAACTCGACCTGCATGCGGCCGCGGAGGCGCGCGCCACTCTCGGACAGGTGGGCGACCTGCAGAATTCGATCCGCCACATGGTCCTCTCCATGCCCGCGGGCAGCGGCACGGCGAACATGTCCGCCTTGGCGCGCAAATTCACCGAGCTCAGCGGACTGGTCGACAAGGTGGCGCAGCAGAGCAATGCGCAGATCGATGCGGAAGTCGGCGCCCTGGAGCTGCAGACCCAGCACGCCCGGCGCCGCCTGTTGTGGCAGGCCGCCCTGCTCGTACCCCTGACGATCGTGGCGATCTTCGCCCTCACCGTCGCGGTGGGCCGCCCGCTGCGCCAGCTCGATCGCGCCATCAGCGAGCTCGGTCAGGGGACCTTCACCAACCAGATCGCCGTCGCGGGCCCGCACGATCTCGAGCGGCTCGGCGGGCAGCTCGAATGGCTGCGCCAGCGCCTGCTCGATCTCGCCCACGAGCGGAACCGCTTCCTGCGACACATGTCGCATGAGCTGAAAACGCCACTCGCCAATATCAGGGAGGGCACCGAGCTGCTGATGGACGGTGCCGTGGGCGAGCTCGACTCCAACCAGCGCGAGGTGGCCGGCATCCTCCGTGAAAACGGCATCAAACTGCAACGCATGATCGAAAATCTCCTGTCCTTCAGCGCCTGGCAGACCTCCAGCGTCGGGCTCGACTCGAGCGAGTTCCGCCTGCGCCCGGTCGTCAAGCAAGTGCTGGAAAACCAGCAGCTCACGCTTCTGTCGCAACGCGTGCGGCTGGATGTTCGCGTCGACGACGTCACACTCGTCGCCGATCGCAGCAAGATCCGCCTCATCCTCGAGAACCTCGTGTCGAACGCGGTCAAGTACTCCCCCAAGGGCGGGACGATTCACCTCAAGGCGAGGACGTCCGGCACCCAGTTCATCCTGGATGTGGCCGACAACGGCCCCGGGGTTCCCATGGAGGACCGCGAGCACGTGTTCGAAGCTTTCTACACCGGCCGCGCTGCCAAGAGCACCGCGGTCAAGGGCACCGGCATCGGCCTGTCCGTCGTCCTCGAGTTCGTCTCGGCGCACGGCGGCACGATCGAGATCGTCGACGGTGAATATCCCGGCGCCCACTTCCGCATCACCATGCCCAGCAACGCGGCCGACGGACAGGCCCCCGCGAGTGTCGAAGCCAAGGCTCAAGCGCATGCGGCGTGAACTCGTTGCGCCCCGGGCCGGCCGCGCCGCCATCCTGAGGTCCGCGGCGCGCCCCGCGATTGTGACGCTCGTCACAATACTGTTGGCCTGCGGCTGCAGCAGCGAGCTGTTTCAGCGCGAGCGTCCGGTTCACGACACTCCTCCGGTCGTCACCAAGGCGGCGACCACCTCCACGGTGTTGACGGATGATCTGCAGGTGCTGCAGAGGCTGGTGCAGGGCGCGCCGTCCGACCAGGCGGAGATCGTCGCCAACGCCCAACGGGACTACGAGACTGCGCCGACTCCGAGCCGACAGCTGCGTTTCGCCCTGATTCTGGCGACGCACGGCCATCCGGGGACGGATCTGCCGCGGGCACAACGGCTGCTGCGGGAGCTTATGGCAAATCCCGAGATGCTGACCGCGAGCGAGCGCTCGCTGGCGGTCCTGGAACTGCAGCAAATTGACGACCATTTGACGTTGGAGGGAGAAAATCGCAGGCTGCAGTCTGACGCCGTACGCGCGGACAAAGAGCGCCTGGCCAACGTGAATCGCCGTCTCCAAACAGAGACAGATGAGAACACACGTTTGCGCAAGGAGCTCGAGGAGGCGCGTGCGAAGCTCGATGCCATCGCCAACATCGAGCGGTCGCTGAACGAGCGCAAACCCAGCAACGAAGGACGACCCCAGTGAACATTCCCGCGAGCATGTTGCATCCCGAGCAGCGAAGGACGACGACCTTGAACCAGATCGGCAAGCGCAAAGCGCGCA
>CAZDTG010000359.1:0-3526 GCA_964508005.1 uncultured Steroidobacteraceae bacterium | reverse complement strand
ACCAGCTATCAGCACGCATACGGCAACATCTATGCGGCAACCACCGATGTCTATTCCTCGACCTACGCGACGGGCATCGACACGCTGCTGCCGAGCGCGACCCCGATAGCCACCATCTTCGCGAACGGCCAATTGCCCCAGACCGCGCTGTTCGACAGCACGACGCCGGTGGTCAGCATACCCGGCAATCCCACTCTATCGGCGGTGTTGACCGCGGCTCTGGCGGTGCCGAGCGATCCAAACAATCCGGACACTCCGCTATTTCAGCTGGGTTTCGGCTCTTCCTATCTGATCACGAACAACTACCGTGTGAGCTACGCCCTGGATGCGGCCGGCAACCCTGACGGTGCCGTCCCGACCCCGAAAGCCGGTGTGCCGCTGGCCGCGGCCGCGCCCACGCAGACTCTGCGCAAGGCGCTCTATCTCAACGACATGCGCAGCGGCCAATGGATGCCGGCCGAGCCCACCTTGTTGTGCGGAGGGGATCAGGACCCGACCGTATTCTTCAGCGTCAACACAGGAACCATGGCGGCATTCTGGAGCGCTCTACCCCCGGGCGCGGTCACGGTGCTCGACGTCGGTGCCGCACCGGCCGGTCCGTTTGCTCCCATACAGGCGGGCTTCCAGGCCAGCCAGTCCGCGCTGCTGGGGTTCTACGAATCGGCAGCCGGCGGCGGCCTGTCGCCGGCTGCTGCGCAGCAGCAGCTCGTGCTCGGGTACCACACCAACGTGGCGCCGTTCTGCGCATTGGCCGCGCGCTCCTTCTTCGCCCAGTTTTAAAGGGACTCCGCCATGAAGAAACTGACACTGCGCCTGCCTGCCGCGCTCGTGACGCCCGCGGTCGTAACGCTGGCCGCCGCCGCCTCGCTCTGCCGCCCGGCGGCGGCCCTGGCCGATGATGTCCAGGCCAACACCGTGCGGGTGGGCATGTACGCGATCTTCTACCACGTCAAAGCGGCGGACCTGCAGGGGCCGTACGTTCCGCCGGGCGTGAACGTCGACCTCAAGAACACCCAGACAGCCTATTTTGCCTACATCCGCCGGCTGACTTCCTACCTCGACCTGGAGTTGGCCTTCGGCGTACCGCCGAAGACGGAGACCGTCGGCCGCGGGCCGGCTACTCTGGGCTCGGTGCCCTACAACGGGCAGATCATCGCCACCAGCAAGTGGCTTGCCCCGACACTGCTGCTCGACTACAAGTTCCTCAGTGAGAGCTCTGCCTTTCGTCCCTACATCGGCGTCGGCGTGAATTACACGAGCTTCTATGACCGTCAGGTGACGTCTGCCGGCATGGCGGCAACCGGCGGGCCGACCAGACTCTCGCTCACCTCCTCGGTGGGGCCGGCCGGCACCGTGGGCTTGAAGTATCAGCCGGGGACCCGCTGGAGCGTGATCGCGTCGTATTCGATCAGCAGCGTCGACAGCAACCTCAAGACCGACACCGCCGGTGCGATCCGCACGACGCGCATCCACTTCGGACCGCAGGCGCTGGTGGTCGCGGCGGGCTATTCGTTCTGACGGTGCATTGCCGGCATATCCTTCAGCGCCAGCATGTTCTGGTTCATGTGGGCCATGACCCAGACCGTGCCGAACACGAGCACGAACACGATGAGGACGCCGAAGGCGAGCGCCAGGACATTGTTCGTGTTGTCGGGCGCTGTGGTGATGTGGAGGAAGAAGACGAGATGGATGCCCATCTGGGCCACGGCCAGCACCACCAGGGCGATGGGCACACCCGGCCCGTAGATGAGATGCGTGCGCGCGGCCCAGAACGAGGCCATGGTGAGAGCGCTGGCCAGCGCCAGCCCGAGTACATACCCACGGACAGCGGTCCGGACGCTTTCGCCGGGCTCGGACTCATAGCCGGGGGCGCTGTCCGTTGCCGGGCCGGTGGCCGCGTGGTGGCCCGCATCGGAGCTCATAGGTTGATTCCCACCAGGTAGACGAGGCCGAAGATGGCGACCCAGATGATGTCGAGCGCGTGCCAGAACAGGCTGAAGCAGAGGTATCGGTGACGGATATCCTGCCGGAATCCCTTGGCATAGAACTGCGCCATCATGGTGCCGAGCCACAACAGGCCGGAGGTTACGTGCAGGCCATGGCATCCCACCAGCGTAAAGAACGCTGAAAGAAACGCGCTCCGGGTCGGCCCATCCCCGCGAGCGACCAGACCGCTGAACTCGCGCAGCTCGAGAAGCAGGAAGCCGAAGCCCAACAGCCCTGTGACCAGCAGCGCCAGCTGCGTCCATTTCTGGCTGCGCTGACCCACCGCAATACTCGCCATCCCGCAGGCGAAGCTCGAGAGGAGCAGACACGCGGTTTCCACGGCGACGCTATTGGGATCGAAGATCTGACGAGCGGACGGGCCGTCCGCCGTCGCGGGCGCGAGCACGGCGTACGTTGCAAACAGCGCGGAGAACATGATGATGTCGGAGATGAGGAACACCCAGAATCCGTAGCCGACGACGATCCGCTTGGCCGCCGGACCCCCGGTTCCGTGCCCCGGCGCGCTCGAGGGCGCGCGGCCGCCCCCTTCATGGCCGGCACGGTGAAGGTCGAAATCAGCGGGTACGAAGGCGGTGCTCATACGGTGGTCTCTCTTGGCAAGGCCTCGAGCGCCGCCGCGCGAGCGGTGCGGTTGGCGCGATCGAGGCGCGCCACTTCTTCGGCCGGGATCTCCGTCTCCGTCACGTCTCGCCAGGCGAAAACGACGAACGTCGCGTAGGCCCCGAGCAGGCCGAGCGCCACGAGCCACCAGATGTGCCAGATCAACGAGAAGCCGGTGACCACGGCAAAGAATGCCGTGATGAATCCCGTGGGACTGTTGCGCGGCATCTCGATAGGTTGGTAGTGAGGCTCTTGCGACGGCTGCAGGGATTCGCGAGCCTTCAGCTTCATATCCCAGTACGCATCCACGTACTGCACGTTGGGAAGCACGGCAAAGTTGAAGGCGGGTGGAGGAGAGGAGGTCGCCCATTCCAACGTGCGCCCATCCCAGGGGTCGCCGGTGAGGTCCCGGCGGCGTTCGCGGGTCCTTATCGAGACGGTGAGCTGGACGGCCTGCAGCACGATGCCGCACAGGATCAGCAGCGCGCCGCTCATGGCCACCAACACCCACGGGTGCCATTCGGGCTGTGCGTAGTGCTGCATTCGGCGTGTCATGCCCAACAGGCCGAGCACATACAACGGCATGAATGCCAGGTAGAACCCGACCAGCCAGAACCAGAATGCCGCCTTGCCGAGACGCTCATCCAGGGTGAAGCCGAAGGCCTTGGGGAACCAGTAGGTGTAGCCTGCGAAGGAGCCGAACAGCACTCCGCCGATGATCACGTTGTGGAAGTGCGCCACCAGGAACAGGCTGTTGTGGAGCACGAAATCCGCCGGTGGCACCGCCAGCAGCACCCCTGTCATACCGCCGATCGCGAACGTCACCATGAAGCCGACGGCCCACAGCATGGCCGAGCTGTAGCGGACGCGGCCGCCGTATATGGTGAAGAGCCAGTTGAAGAGCTTCACGCCCGTCGGC
>CAZDTG010000358.1:1711-3531 GCA_964508005.1 uncultured Steroidobacteraceae bacterium | reverse complement strand
CCTTCTTCTCGGATCTCGACGACGTAATTCGCGTTGACCACGATCCTCTCGTCTCCCGTCGTGACCCGCAAGAAAACAGGCATGGGCTAAGCCTCCTGCGAACAGGACCTGCATCAGTGCATGTTGCATCAGCGACGGGAGACCCGGGCAAAACTACGGGCAACACGACGCCGTCCGATCGCGGTGCGGCTTCTGTCTCATGCATGGTCAGATGACCCTTTCCGCTTGCCCAATGACTGCGGGATTCGTGGATGTTGATCGTCGGAACACGATAGAGGCCATGCGTCTACACTTCCCCTGCTCATCGAGGTCACACGACTGAAGGACGGTCGAAGGAAGGGCGATCCATATGCGAATGGACTGGCGTCGGGGAAGGCTGAACGCTTGGATTGATCACCACGTGTGGTGGTGGGAAGGGGCAATGGCCATCCTCACGGTCATCTATGTTGGGATCGGGTTCATTGACGACCGGGTCGTCAGCATGAGCCTGCCTGTCTACTGGTTTGTGCCCTTCCTTGGAATCTTCCTCGCGGAGTTCTTCGTCCGTCTCCTGGATTCGGAGAGCCGCGTCAAATATCTCCGTCAGCACTGGATCGACCTCGCGACATCGGTCCCGATGATCGGCGGTATTCGCCTCTTCCGTCTTCTTCGCCTACTGCGTCTCGTAAAGGTCGGCTCGTTGCTGCGGACGGCGATGCTTCGGCGCAACCGCCAGGACACGTGGTTCGTCTGGCCGACGGTCCTTATGTTCTGGGTCGCATCGGCCTACGCACTATGGCTCTTCGAACATGGCGTCAACCCACGGGTGTCCAGTTTCGGAGACGCCCTCTACCTGTCCTTCATGACCGCCAGCACGGTCGGTTACGGTGATATTTCGCCAATCACGACCGAGGGGAAGGTGACGGCGGGCTTGATCGTGTTTTTCGCCCTCGGCCTGCTCGGTTTCGCGTCCTCACGGTTGACGACTTGGTGGCTGGGTACGCATGAGGACAACGACATGGCGTCCCTGAACTCACAGCTCCGGAGGATCGAGCGCGAGCTGCAGATCAATCAGGAACTGCTTCTCGCGATGCATCGGCACATGACGACGGCCGACATAGCGATACTCGGAACCGATCTGATGACGGCTGGTGAAGCCGCAGAGCTCGGACCGGCGGCCCCCTAGACCCCTCAGCCGGCCAAGCATCGACCTAAACCCGCGCAGTAATGGGGCGCCCTCGCTACACTCTGCGCGCCCTCTTTGAGGGTGTGGAGTTGTAAGGGGAGGGATTTTCATGAGCGACGATAAGCCTGGCGACAGCCTGCCTTCCAGCTATTTCGAGCCTTTGCCGGCCGGAGCCCATGCGCCGGTGGGCCTGCGGGCCTGGTATTCGGCGGTCCCGGGCTTTCGTTCGGCGACCTGGTGGAAGGCAGTCATCGCGCTGCTCTTCTACGGCTCTTGCGCCTTGTTCATCTTTGCCGGACTCGTCAGCCTCAAGTTCTACATCGTCGCTCTCTTCATCGGGCTGCTTGGTATGGCCGTCTTTGGCATCCACCTGCTTCGGTTCTGGCGCCGGAGAATGGTCAACCTCGCCCTCATTGCGGGCCTCCTTCTTTCGCTGGGAACGTGCGGCGTGGGTGTTGCCACTACACCGCCACCTCCAGTCGCGAGCACTACGTCGACTCCGCGTCCGGAACAGAGCTCGCCGCATGGCGGCCCGGCGCTAGCGGTACTGCAAGCCAGCGCAAGTCCGACGTCGACCCCGACCCCGACGCCGACCCCGACCCCGACCCCGACGGCGACCCCGACTCCAACTCCGACACCGACCCCAACGCCGACA
>CAZDTG010000358.1:0-1611 GCA_964508005.1 uncultured Steroidobacteraceae bacterium | reverse complement strand
CGACCCCAACGCCGACACCGACCCCAACGCCGACACCGACCCCAACGCCTACGCCCCTACCACCTCCTCCTGCCACGCCGGTTGCGCAGCCCCCGCCTCCGGCGCCGCCTCCCGCGCAAAACCTCTGTGGCGCTCCGCCAAATCCCTGGAACTACAACTTCTGCGGCGGTTCCGTGATCCCGAATCCGCCAACGAACTTTTGCCAGTACTTCAACTGCATCCCCTCTTTCTGGAATCAGACCGCTGGCTATGTCGAGGAGTGTCGGGACGGCACTTACAGCCATTCGGGTGGGCGTAGCGGCTCATGCTCATATCACGGCGGCAACCTCAGACCGCTCTATCAGTGACGTCGCCAAGTCTGCTACCCCCGGCCCCGGCCGTAGTCCAGCTTGAAGGAGGCCCGATCACCCTGGCCTCCCTCGAGGACGTGGAGAGGCGTCAGGCGGCTCTAATCGAGCGCGCGAAGGCGTTGAGGGCCCAGACCGTACAGCTCAAAGCTGACGCTGCGTTGAAGGCCCGGCAAGGCGCTGCATTTCTCGTCGCCCAGCGCGCCAATTGGGACGCGTCGCCCTTCGGTCCTCAACTTTCAGCCATCGATTCGCTTACGACCCAGATAGATCAGGTGGATGCTCAGTTGAGCGAAGTGACCAGCCGGGCCCGCCAAGGCATGTGGGGGCTCTTCCAGCGCTTTGGAGATCGGCAGGAACGAGAGCAGCTGAAACGACAGCGCGATCAGCTGGCCGCCGAGGTCGCGGCCGCATTGGAAGACCTGGCCGGCCGGGTCCCGGAGCAGACGTTTACGGCAGCCGATGCTCTGCTCGCCCCTGCACGCCAAGCGCTGGCCCAAGCGGCGACGACCGAAGGCGAGTTAGGAGACGTGGAATCAGCGATCAAGGAAACGTCCGGGGAAATAGCACGGCGGCGGGAGGCAGTCAACAAGCTCGGATTTGACGCCTTGTGGACTGCCGCCTGGCTTCGGAATCACGAGCCGCCCCCCGTCGACAGTCCGGTAACACTCCAGAAAGGCGAGCTAGCTTGGGTCACGGTAGGCAGCGTTCTGGCGGCAGTCGATCAAGACGCAATGGACCGGCAGTAGCCAGGGTGTGAGCATTCCCATCGGCCACACGGGGATTCGGTATCGCGTCGGTTCCTACCGCGGTCATCCGATCGAGAAGACTGTGATCAGTGACCTCGATGCGGGCTCGCTTGTCCTGACGAACCAGCGGCTCGTATTCGTAGGGCACCTCAAGTCAGTAACCGTGGGCCTATCCCACATCGTGCATGTCGAGGCTTATACGGATGCGTTGGGGGTCTTCCAAGATCGGCGAGAGACACCGGACTATTTCAAGATGCAGGCACCGCAGTACTTCCTCTTCTACCTGAACTACGCGCTCGGGCGGCTGAGGTAAGCGCTGAGACCACACGTCCTCGGCGCGCCTGAAAAACATCAACCCGGAGGTCGAGCGCAAAGGGTCGCTTGGTTTTCGTCCGGCGACGAACTTCTAAGCGTGCGCGGCCAGCGCTTGAGCCAGTTGCACGGCACCAGCTACCGGTGCGTCGTCGAGCCGTATGACTTCGCCCGCCACGCGAACTCTCACCGCCCTCTCCAGC
>CAZDTG010000357.1:0-3545 GCA_964508005.1 uncultured Steroidobacteraceae bacterium | reverse complement strand
CAGATGGGCAGCTGGAGATTCCGGTCGCCTCCAGCTACCGCCTCGCCGATGCCGCCCAGGCGCTCACCAGGGCGACCGGCGGTCGTGTTGCCGGGGCCATCGTTCTCTCGCTCTGATCAGCCCGGGGAGAACCGCAGACAAGAGACTTCACGGGTAGGGTGTCCGCTCCCTGCGTCGTGCGAGACGTTGCGAAGGCTGGTGGTCGCGGTGGTCGGCGACGGGGCCTTCGGGCTCTCCGCGATGGAGGTCGAGACGGCGGTGCGCGCGGGCGCCGGCGCGCTCTGGGTGGTGGCCGACAACAACGGCTGGAACATCGAGCGCTTCGACCAGCTCGAGCGCTACGGGCGCGTCGTTGCGGTCGACCTCGGCGGTCACTACGACGCGCTAACGCTCGCCCTGGGCGCCCAGGGCGAGCGCGTGCAGCGCGCCGAGGAGCTCGACTCCGCACTCGCGCGCCCTCGAGAACCTTCCGGCCGTGGTCTCGGTGCGAGTCAGCCAGGAGCCGGTCTCACCGGACGGCCGCTCCGGCCTGGCCTGGGTTCCCGACCGGCAGGCGCTGGCCAGATGGGACGAGGGGGAGCGCTCGCCCTAAGACTTCTCCGCCAGCCGGTGGAGCAGCTGGCCAGCGGCCGCGGTGCCAGATCTGCTGGTAGGGGTGCGGCGGGCCAGCCTCGTGCTGGTTCGCTGTGGAATGATGTTGAGGAGAACGATTGCTTCAAACGGACCACATTGCTCGTGGCGGCCAATGAGCGACCCGTTTGAGAGGTCTGTGGACCTTGTGCAGGAGGAAGTCTGATGCCACAGGCAACCCCGTCCACCGCCCGCCCCGTAACGGTCGTTCTCGTGCATGGCGCTTATGCTGACGCCTCAAGCTGGACTGGCGTGATCGAGCGGCTTCAGGCCCGCGGGGTGCAGGTGACTGCCCCAGCGAACCCGCTACGTGGCATCTCCATTGACTCCGCTTACATCGCCAGCGCGTTCGACCAGATTCCCGGGCGTGTCCTGGCCGTCGGCCACTCGTACGGGGGCGCTGTGATCAGCAATGCCGCCACCAAAGCCAGCAACGTCGTCGGCCTGGTCTATGTCGCGGCCTTTGCCACGGACGACGGTGAGCGCCTGAGTGATGTCGAAAGCAACTCGAAGGACAGCGTCCTGAATACCGCGTTGGTCCAGCTCCACTATCCGACCGGACACGGCTCGGAGACAGCCGCGGAGTTTGCGATCAATGCTGCAAACTTCCACGACGCATTCGCCGCCGACCTGCCCGCCGACCAGACCGCCCTGATGGCCGCCACCCAACGCCCCGCCGCCGAGCTGGCCTTCTCTGAGCCTTCCGGGGCGCCCGCCTGGAAGAACTTGCCTGCATGGGCGGTAGTTGCAACCGGCGACAAGGCGGCAGGTACCGACGTCATCCGTTCAATGGCGCAACGCGCCGGGGCCACGATAACCGAGGTCGAGGGCTCCCACGTGATCATGGTCTCGCAGCCACAGGTCGTTACTGACGTGATCCTGAGCGCGGTCGCCGCCGTCGGCTAAGCGGCTAACTCACGTATTTGTCGACCTCGACAATGGATTCCGCAAAAGCCTGCGGTGCCTCTTGCGGAAGGTTGTGACCCACGCCGCCCGTGATGACCCGGTGGCTATATTTGCCCAAGAATTTTCTTGCGTAGGCGCTGGCGTCTAGGTGCGGCGCGCCATTGGCATCGCCTTCGAGTGTAATCGTGGGCACGGTTATGACTGGGGCGTCAGCAAGCTTCCTTTCCAGATCGTCATACTTCGGATCGCCGTCAGCCAAACCAAGTCGCCAACGGTAGTTATGGATCACGATGTCTACGTGGTTGGGATTGTCGAAGGACGCCGCACTGCGCTCGAACGTAGCGTCATCGAAGTTCCACATTGGTGACGCTGTCTTCCAAATCAGTTTTGCAAAGCCACGCCGGTACTTGTCGTAACCTGCCCGACCTCTCTCTGTTGCGAAGTAGTACTGGTACCACCACTGCAACTCGGCCTCTGGCGGTAACGGCGTCTTGCCGGCTTCTTGGCTACCAATCAGATAACCGCTGACGGACACCATTGCCCTGCAGCGCTCTGGCCGTAGGGCGGCGATGACGTTGGCTGCCCGCGCGCCCCAATCAAAACCGGCGATCGTTGCCGTTTCGATTTTGAGAGCGTCCATTAGAGCGAGGACATCGACAGCAAATGCTGCTTGCTGTCCATTTGGGCGAGTCTCACCAGAAAGAAAACGTGTCGTGCCGTAGCCGCGTAGATAGGGCACGATCACCCTGTAGCCGACTGACGCCAATGCAGGTGCCACATCGGCGTAACTGTGAATGTCGTACGGCCAGCCGTGCAGAAGGATGGCTGCTGGCCCGTCGACAGGGCCATCCTCTGCGTATCCCACACTGAGGACGCCTGCATCGATCTGTTTCAGTGAGGAGAATCGTGCGTTCCCAGAAGTGACCCTATGCATTGCCCAAGCTCCTTGCGGCAGTGGGCGACGCAGCTCTCTAAACCTCACACCACAAGAACTCTGACGAGGTGGCCGTCGTCTGCCAGCCTGGCGGTAGCGGCGCCTTCGCGTCTTGGCGGTCCTCAACCTCAGACCTCGGAGTCCCGTTTGGGACCATTGAGGTCGAATTCGACCAGAAGTTCCATCATTGAGCTCCCGCCAAGAGATTGCGGCGTTACCTTCGGACGCTACGCTGCACGCCCTACCCGTGGGCGGCCCTGGTCGGCGCTTCTGACTCGCCGCATGAAGTTGCTGGGCGTCCGGCGACCTTAATACGAGGGTCGAGTTCGGCGCCGGGGTTTAGCCCGACCGGACGGCCGAGGTCCACCGAGCACCGTCCCACGAGCCTGTCCGCGATCGACTTGATGCCCGCCCGCTCCATCACATCCTGGACTCGTAACGCCTCGGGGTATAGCGTTGCTGTCAGCCGCACCGTTTCTCCGACGGTCAGGTCCTTCAGGAGACCACCGTTCTGCAGAACCGCCGAAACCAAACCACGGCTGACGGCTCGCTCCGGGCTCAGCCCGAGCACGGTCACCGACCCGCGGTCCGGCCGCCCCAAGCCCAACATCATGTCGATGGTTGTTGTTTTGCCGGCTCCGTTCGGACGGAGCAGGGCGCAAATCTGACCGAGTTGAAGGCTGAGATCGATGCCATCCACTGCGCGAACACTGCCGAAGTTCCTGAAGACGCCCCTGAGTTCGACTGCCGCAGGCCGTGCGCCCTCTATGTCCGCCGCGCTGCCAGCCACATTCCAACGCCTCCGAGGATGGCCAGGCCGCCCGCCACGCGGAAGATCAGGTCCCTCGTCGCCCCGGGCAGCACGAAGGACATGACCAACAAGACCAGGCCAACTACGATGGCGAGAGCCGGGTTACGTCGCAAGCGTCGCCATGTTAGAGCGATCGACAGCCAGCGCTTGGCTGTCATTGGCTGTCAGCTGGTCGAACCGGCCGAGTCGATGTACGATCGTGAACGGCGGCGGACCGTGGAAGACCGGGCTCAGACGGTTTTCTGCACCGTTTGTTTTGAAGTT
>CAZDTG010000356.1:0-3546 GCA_964508005.1 uncultured Steroidobacteraceae bacterium | reverse complement strand
CGACACTCGCCTCCGCGTCACCGCACGGCGTCGGACCTCTTTCGGAGGATATTACCCCGTCGACGCACATGTTCCAGATCTGGCGGAACGAGAGCTCGGGTTTGGTGCTCATGGAGCCTCCCCCTCCGCCGCGACCGGTGCGATCCGCAGCGCGCCGATCTGCGCGCTGTTGAGGGGCCCGGTGACACCGCCGTTGGCCACCGGCGCGGGTGGCGCGCCGGTGTAGTGGGCAAATTGCGCCAGGTCACTCATGTTGAAGCCCTGCAGCAGCGAGAAGGTGCACGATGCGCCGGTGTCGGCCTGGAAACGAACCGTCGTAGAGGCTTGCCAGCCCTCACTGTGAGGCATCACTACGGGCAGCACCTGGCGGCGGCTGCCGGCGCAGCGAACCTCGAGTCGCTTGACCGCCGCGGTGATGCCGGTGTTGATCGGCCCGTGGGGATTGGAGTAATCGAGCCAGGCTAGATACTCGCCGCGGCGTGCTGCGGTCCAGTGTCTCGGCCAGGGGCCATCCGTGCGGGCCACAGCTCCGATGCCGGCTGCGGCGAGGAGCCGCGGCGCGGCCGGATACATCGCCGCCCTCATGGGCGGCGGGCCGACTTGGGCCGAGGCAGCCACGAGCTGTACTTCGGTCGTATCGCCCCGCTGCTTGACGCTTCCGGCCACCAACAGTGGGCCATCGGCACTGGCCGGACGGTCGAGGTCTATCTCACGCCCTTCGAGGTAGAGGCTGATCCGGCGCGCGGTGCCGAACAGCATTGGCTCCAGCGATGCCGGAAGCTCCGGTGCGATGCGGCCGTCGTCCTCGAGTCCGAATACGCCACGCAGCACCATGTCCAGGTAGCCCGCGACGGACCAGAGCTGCCGTGGCGAATCGACCACGGGTCCGCCGAGCTTGCCGGGCACGTGCGTCGACTGCGAGAGCAGGGAATAGTTCTCCATGTTGGACGCGTTGAGCGCCGCCCCGCGCATCAGGGACCGCACCTGGAGCGCGATCAGCGAGGGATCGCCGATCCGCCGCGCCGCACGCAGGGTGTACTCGCTGACGAAAGGCCAGATTGCCCGGCTGTGGTAGATCGGCTCGTGCCGTCTCTCCGGCCAGATCACCGGGCTTCCCGCGGGCCAGGCGGGGTAGTGCTCCAGTGACTCCTTTGCTCGCCGAGAGTCCACCACACCGCTCGTGATTGCAAGATCCAGCCCGAGGAGGTCGTACGCATCGAAAGGCTCCGGATCGACCGGTCCGCCGATGTAGCTCATGTAGAGGCCGCGGTCCGGCCTCCAGAAGCGGGCGTTGATCGCTTGTCTGAGCGCCGCGGCCTGGCGCAGGTAGCGCGCCGCGGCAGCCTGCTGCCCGCGCTGCTGTGCCATCGCGGCAGCCAGCTGTAGAGCCTGGTAGTGCAGCGCGTTGGTCGAGAGCGCGAACGATTGAGCGATGAATGCGACGTTGTGCGCGGTCCAGGCGGGGTAAGACTGCTCGCGCCAGTCGAGGAAGGACGTCTCCCCGCGGTACAACCCGATCCGCGGATCGAAGACATAGCGCCGGTCCTGGGCGAGCGTGTCGGTCAGAGCCTGATATACGGTATCAGCAAAGGCGCGATCCTCGAGCAGATGGCGCGCGCCGAGGAACCACACGACGCGGTCGGTGCTGATCGGCCAGCTGCCTCCGGAACCCGTATCCTGCATCACGTACAGCCCGGGTGGCGCGGGGCCCGCACGCGGCGGCGAGATCTTGAAGAGAAGCGAGGCGCGTGCGCGGGCCGGGTCGAGCCGCCACAGGCCGAGGTCGATGGAGTAGGAAACATCACGGGTCCAGACGAACGGCCACTCCTGGCCCGCGATGAAACAGAGGCAACGGATCGGCCGGCCATGATCGAATGCAGCGTCGGTGATGGCGTCGACCGAATCCTCGTTCAGGTCTTCCTGCGCCATCGCGAAGAGCGCGTCGAAGAGCGGGCTCGCAGTCCGCACGCGCCAGCGCTGGGCTGCAATCACCCGCTCGCCGACCGGCGAATCAAGCACGTACTTCCCGTCGAGCCGCACGCTTACACGAGCTTCCTGCCCGCGCCAGCTGAGGCTATCGTGCCAGTCCACCGCGGACGGCTGCGATGGCGCCGGCGAGGGCGGCGCCTCCGAGGCTCCCGCGTGCTTCGTCGTCGCGACAAGCAGCGCGCAAGCCGCGGCCACCCCGACTACTGTGTCGAGGCCGCCGCGGCGGTGCGCGTGTGCCTGCCGCAATCCCTACTGCTCGAGAATCGCGCCGTAGTGTCCTTGAACGGTTACGGTGAGATTGCCGTTGACGACCTGATAGGTAGTGCTCGTGAGCAGATCCGTCACCCATGACCCATTGGTCATGCTCAACTGCCACGCGGGGATCGTCACAGTTTCCGTGTTGGCGGTGTTATTGAGCACCACCGCGATCCGGTGATTGGCATCCCACCGTCCGAATGCGTAGATGTGGTTGGTCGTGTCAACCAACAGAGTCTTGTATGAGCCCGTCCGCAGCTGCGGATACGTGTTGCGGATCGAGATCAGATTCTTCGTCAGCGCCACGGCGGTATTGCTCGTGGTCGCCTGCGTCCAGTCGAAGGTGCGGCGGCTGTCCGGGTCATTGCCGCCCTGCATGCCGTACTCGTCCCCATAGTAAATGGCGGGCGTGCCGACGTAGGTGAACTGGAAGATGAGCCCGAGGTAGGTCTTCCAGATATCGCCACCGCAGCTCGTCGCGAACCGCTCCGTGTCGTGCGAACCGAGCTCGTTGGTCCAGGTCTCCTGCACGTTGACCGGAACGTCCGCGCGGGTGCCGAGCAGCCAGCTGTCGAGCGAGCTCTCGTTGATCGAGGCGGCGTTGCCGTGATAGTCCACGCCGCAGATCCATTCCGACACTGGCTGGGTGAAGCCGTTGTAGTTCATGACTCCGTCCCACTCCGTGCCGTCAGCGAGCCAGGGTGAGGCGTCACCCCAGTACTCGCCGAGGATCTCGGCACTGGAGTTGACGGATTTCACCGCCGTGCGCATCTCCTGCGTGATCTGGTGATTGGTGGCATCGCTGCCGCCATTGCCGCCCGCATCGAGCGCCTGCGGAAAATCCAGACGCCAGCCGTCGATGTTGTAGGGAGAGGAGAGGTATTTCTTCATGACCGAAGTGGTGCTGCCGTAGATCTGGTTGCGCACCGCCGAGCCACTCGCACCGTAATCGAGCTTCGGCATGCCGCCGAAGCCGAAGAAGGAGGAGTAGGTGTTGGGCCACGACTGGAAGGTGTAGTAACCGTAGTAGGAGCTCGACTGCGACTGGTAGGCGCCCTGGAAGGAGCAAGTGAGGGAGCCATAGAGCTGCTTGTCGAACCAGCAGTTGGTGTCGCCGCTGTGGTTGAACACGCCGTCGAGGATGATGTAGCCCTTCGGACCGTTGCTGCTGCTGTGGATATCGGTGATCAATGTCTGCAGGTTGGAACTCGTGCCGAACGCGGGATCGATGGTGTAATAGTCCTGCGTGTCGTACTTGTGGTTGGTGGGGGAGTTGAAAATGGGATTGAGGTAAATGATGTC
>CAZDTG010000355.1:0-3556 GCA_964508005.1 uncultured Steroidobacteraceae bacterium | reverse complement strand
GGTGGGATTCGAACCCACGAACACCCGTTAAGATGTTACTGGAATTCCAGTCCAGCGCCTTCGACCGCTCGGCCACCTCTCCACTCAATCACTTACGAGGAATTCCTCGACCGCGCTGAAGGCGGTGCAGGCCGGTGCGGACCGGCTGCCAAGTGAAAACGGCGGCGAATGATAGTGCATGCCGCCGCGGCCCGCACGTCCTATGCTTGCGGAGTCGCGGGCTTGGCGACCTTGTACGGGGGCGGCTCGTCGAGGCAGGGGTCCTTGCCCTTGCGCGCCGGCGGAGCCGGTTCCTTGAGATCGGGGATGTGGAGGGCGTTCGTCGTGTCGGGGACATCCAGCCCCGGCGGAATCTTCAGGGGCGGCACGCTGGTCGCGGCCATGTAGGGCTGCTTGTTGTGGCATGTGTTGGCCCGGCTGAGGGCTTTGAACGGATGACAGCCCGCGAGGGCCAGCGAAGCGGCCAGCACCAGCCCCAACTTCAGCACTGATTTCATTCTGGATAGCCTTTTAACCCGATTCTTTATAGCGCGGCTCATGGACATCATTACCAAGCCGTCCGCGCGCTGAATATCCGCAGAGAACCCCGCGCTCCATCTCACTTCAGAGAGCCCGCATCACGCAAAGCCTCCAGCACCGCCGGTTGCGCTGCCGCGGACAACGGCGTGAGCGGCAAACGAATCCCCTCCCCCATGAGCCCCATGCGCGTCAGCGCCCACTTGGCCGGAATCGGGTTCGCCTCGATGAACAAGTCCCGATGCAACGCTGCCAGCGGCGCATCCAATTTCTCAGCCGTCGCGTGATCGCCGCGCAGCGCGGCGGCAACCATATCTGCCATCGCTCGCGGAGCCACGTTCGCGGTGACGGATATCACCCCGCGAGCGCCCTCCCGGATGGCACGCCGCGCGGTTGCATCGTCGCCGCTCAACACCACGAAATCCTTCCGGCACGCCTCAATGAGTGCCCGAACCCGCCCCGCCTCCGTTACCGCCTCTTTGACTGACACGATGCCCGGAAGTTGCGAAAGACGCCCCACGGTCGCGGGCAGCATGTCGACGGCCGTGCGCGACGGCACGTTATACAGAACAATCGGCTTGCGGGCCGCTTCCGCCGCAGCGGCGAAGTGCAGATACAGCCCCTCCTGTGTCGGGCGGTTATAAGCAGGCGTCACGATGAGGAGTCCGTCCACAGGCAACTCGGACAGCCACCCGACGCGCTCGACCACAGTGGCAGTGCTACTCGCTCCCGCGCCGACAATGATCGGCATCCGCCCCCGCGCCTGCTCGCACGCGCGCTCGGTCAGCTCGCGCAGCTCGGAATCCCGCAGCGTGGCCGACTCCCCGGTCGTGCCTCCGACGACGACGCCATTCGTGCCGTTCCTCAGATGAAAATCGAGGAGCCGCCCCCAGGCCTCGAAATCGACGCGTCCGTCAGGACGCATGGGCGTAACGATGGCCACCAAGCTGCCTGAGAACATGGAAGATTCCGCTGGAGGTGCTGGAAAAAGAGCGTGCGATGTTACGAGCCGGTGCTCGGACTAAGCAAGCATGGGCGCTGCCGCCCGCGCGAATTTTCGGCAAAAATGCGCCAACCTGCGCGATGCAGCTCTAAAATAGATCCCGGCACCCGCCTGCGGCCCGTGGAACCTGCGGTCGCGGCGGTCGCAACCCGGCGCCGCTCCCGGTACACTCCGCGCGATTACACGCTATTCCACCGTCTACGCACAGATGAAGCAACACTTGGCCGTTTCGGCGATCGGCAGCGACCGCACTGGGATGGTCCATGAGCTGACCCGGGTCATCAGTGAGTGCGGCGGAAACATCAGCGAAAGCCGGATGGCGAGCCTGGGCACCGAGTTCGCCATGCTGCTGCTCGTGTCCGGCAACTGGCACGCGCTCGCCAAGCTCGAAACCGAGCTCAAGCGCCTCGCCGAAACGAACGGCCTCAGCGTTCACCTGAAACGCACCGAGCCCCGCTCGCCCCGTACGGACATGCTGCCGTACTCGATCGACGTGGTGTGTCTCGACCAGAGCGGCATCGTCTCCGGGCTGTCAGGCTTTTTCTCGAGCCGCGGCATAGATATTGCGGAAGTCTCCACGCGCAGCTATCCCGCCGCGCATACGGGCGCTCCGATGTTCTCCGTGCAGATGATCGTGAACGTGCCGAGCCGGATTCACGTCGCGCATCTGCGTGAGGAATTCATGGAGTTTTGCGACTCGCTGAATCTCGACGCCATTCTCGAACCGGTGAAGTCCTGACGACCCAGATCAAAACCGGCGTCAAGGTTCCGGACTTCACCGCGCCCACCACGGGCGGCGGGAGCTGGCGCCTGAAGGACGCGGCGGGCCAGAAACTGGTACTCTACTTTTATCCCAAGGACATGACTTCCGGGTGTACGCGAGAGAGTCAGGATTTCCGCGACCTCTACGCCGCGTTCCGCAAAGCGGGCACTCAGATCGTCGGGGTCTCCCGCGACAGCGTCGCCTCGCACGAGAAGTTCACGGACAAGGAAAAGCTGCCTTTTCCCTTGCTGAGCGACACGGACGAGCGGCTCTGCAAGCTCTTCGACGTCATCCAGGAAAAGAGCCTCTACGGTAGAAAATATATGGGTATCGAGCGCAGCACCTTTCTGCTCGACGGCAAGGGCGTGTTGCGACGCGAGTGGCGCAAAGTGAAGGTGCCCGGCCACGCGGAGGAAGTATTTGAAGCGGCGCAGTCTCTCTGATCCAGGACCGGGCACAGCAGTTTCCGGCGAACCACGGGACGTGAAAGCAAGACCTCGCGACGGTCGGCGATTATTCGTGCTGGACACGAATGTGCTCATGCACGATCCCACCTCGATCTTCCGATTCGAGGAGCACGACGTCTATTTGCCGATGACGGTGCTCGAAGAGCTCGACGCCCATAAAAAGGGCCTCTCCGAAGCCTCACGCAACGTGCGTCAGGTGAGTCGTTTCCTCGACGACATGATGCGCGACGCGACCAAGGAGCAGATCGACCGCGGCCTGCCGTTGCCGAACGAATTCTCCGGCAACCACGGCCAGAAACCCTCGACGGGGCGGCTGTTCTTCCAGACGCGTCAGCTCGCCAACGCGCTGCCCGACAGCCTCCCCGGCAGCGGCAACGACAATGCCATCCTTGCGCAGACGCTCGCTTTACAGAACGAGCAGCGCGATGTCCGCGTGATCCTCGTCTCGAAAGACATCAACCTGCGCATCAAGGCGGCAGTCCTCGGGGTGCACGCCGAGGACTACTACAGCGACAAAACGCTCGAAGACACGGATGTGCTCTACAGCGGCATGAGTGCCCTTCCCGCCGACTTCTGGGAACGGCACGGGAAGGACATGCGCTCCTGGAAGGAAGCCGACCGGACGTTCTACGAGATCACCGGGCCGGCCGTGCGCGAGTGGCAGCCGAACCAAGGCGTGTACGAGGACAGCCCGGAGGGCATTGAGGGCATCGTCCGCAGGATCGGCGGTGACACCGCGGTCATCGAGCTGCTCCGGGACTACCGCAGCGAGCGGCACAACCTCTGGGGCATCACGGGGCGCAACCG
>CAZDTG010000354.1:0-3559 GCA_964508005.1 uncultured Steroidobacteraceae bacterium | reverse complement strand
ATCTTCGCGATTCCGATGTTGAACGGCGAGACGATCCGCCTCGACGGCGCGATCCGCATGCAACCGAAGTAGGCGCGAGAGGACCGCAGCACCGTGAGCAGCGCCATGAATGCAGTCGAGCGCGACGTGATGGAGTACGACGTCGCCATCGTGGGCGGGGGTCCGGCCGGACTCGCCTGCGCCATCCGTCTCAAACAGCTCAAACCCGACACCAACATCTGCATACTCGAGAAGGCCTCGGCGGTGGGCGCGCACGCGCTTTCCGGAGCGGTGATGGAGCCCGGGCCGCTGGATGCGCTGCTGCCGCAATGGCGGCAGTCGCCGCCCGCGATCTGTGTCCCGGCGAAGCGGGACGAATTCCGCTTCCTGACGCGTCGCGGCAGCCTCGCGCTGCCGCTGCCGCCACACCTGCACAATCACGGCAACTTCATCATCTCGCTCGGGCAGCTCACCCCCTGGCTCGCGCAGCAGGCGGAAGCCCTGGGCGTGGATGTTTTCCCGGGCTTCGCGGCCGCCGAGCCGCTGTTCAACGCCGATGAATCCGTCGCCGGCGTGCGGCTCGGCGACATGGGCGTGGCGAAGGACGGCACACCCGGCCCGAACTTCACGCCCGGTCCCGAAATCCGGGCGCGCACCACTGTGATCGCAGAGGGCGCCCGCGGCAGCCTCGCGAAGCAGCTCGTGCGCCGTTACGGCCTCGATGCCCGCTCCTGTCCGCAGAGCTACGGCCTCGGGCTGAAGGAGCTGTGGCAGCTGCCGGAGGGCCGCGTCGAGCCGGGCCTGATCCAACACTCGCTCGGCTGGCCGCTCGACTCGCGCACCTACGGCGGGAGCTTCATCTATCACCTCGACAACAACCGGGCATACGTCGGCTTCGTCGTCGGCCTCGACTACGAGGACCCGCGCCTGTCGCCGTTCGAAGCGTTCCAACAGTTCAAACACCACCCCAGCGTGAAGCCATTCCTCGAAGGCGGCGAGATCGTCGCCGCCGGGGCCCGCACCATCGCCGCGGGCGGGTGGCAAGCGATTCCGCGCTTGGAAATGCCGGGAGCCATGCTCATTGGGGACTCCGGCGGCGGCGTCAACGTTCCGAAGATCAAGGGCATTCACCAGGCCATCCGCTCGGGCATGCTGGCCGCGCAGAACCTGGCCGAAGCCGGCTCTCCCGAGGGCTTCGATGCGCGCTGGCGCGCCTCGCCCGGCGGCCAGGAGCTCAAGGCCGTCCGCAACTTCAAACCGGCGTTCAAGCGTGGCCTCTGGTTCGGCATGGCCAATGCGGCGCTCGAAGTCGTTACGCGGGGCCGCACGCCCTGGACACTGAAGAGCCGGACGCCGGACTACGGGCGCCTCGAGTATCTTGCGGACTATCCTGAGGTGAATCGCGAGTGGGTGGACCGCACGCTGCCGCCGCGCGATCGGCTCGCCTCGGTGTTCTTTGCCTCGACCACGCACGACGAGAGCCAGCCGGCGCATTTGAAGGTGCTGGATCCGAGCATCTGCATCGAGCGCTGCGCGACGGAGTTCGGCAACCCGTGCCAGAGATTCTGCCCGGCGAACGTCTACGAGATCGTCACGGACGGCCAGGGCGGCAAGCGCCTGCAGATCAACGCCGCCAATTGCGTCCACTGCAAGGCCTGCGACATCAAGGATCCGTACGAGATCATCAACTGGACGACGCCGGAAGGCGGCTCAGGGCCCAACTACCAGTCGCTCTAGCGGACCGTTGCAACTCGTCCTTACCCATGAACTGAAGCGGGACTGTCATGTCGGAAATCTGGCGCCCTTCGGCCGCTCGCCTGGCGGATGCGAATCTGACCCGGTTCATGGACAGTGTGAACGCGCGCAGGGGCTTGGAGCTGCGCGAGTACGGCCGCCTGTATGCCTGGTCGGTCGAGAAGCCGGCCGACTTCTGGACAGAGCTGGCGCGCTTCGCCGCCGTGCGGGCCGACTGGGGGACGGGGCCGGTCATCACCAACGCCGCCGGGGAGTCCGGCTCGCAAATGCCGGGCGCGCGCTTCTTTCCCAGTGCACGACTGAATTTCGCCGAAAATCTGCTGCGCTACGACGACGAGGCGCCCGCGCTGGTGTTCAGGAATGAGCGCGGCGCCCGGAAGTCGATCTCCTATCGGGAATTACACGACGGCGTGGCAAGGATCGCGGACGGTTTGCGCGCCGCCGGCGTGGTGACGGGCGACCGCGTCGCGGCTTTCATGCCGAATCTTCCGGAGACGATGATCGCGATGCTGGCGGCGGCGAGCATCGGGGCGACGTGGTCATCCTGTTCGCCCGACTTCGGCGTACATGGCGTGGTCGATCGGTTCGGGCAGATCTCGCCGAAGGTGTTGTTCACGGCGGACGGTTACTTTTACGGCGGCAAGACCCTGGATTCGCTCAGCTCCATGGCGGAGGTGCTGAAGCATCTGCCCTCGGTCGAGCGCGTGGTCGTCATCCCTTACACGAATCCCGCGCCGGAGCTCGGGCGGCTCGGCGCCTCTGCTTCCAAAGCCACGCCCTGGGATGCGTTCGGTGCGCGAGGCCGGCCGCTACAGTTCACCTCCTTACCGTTCAACCACCCGCTCTACATCCTCTACTCCTCCGGTACGACCGGAGTTCCCAAGTGCATCGTGCACGGCGCGGGTGGCACGCTGCTGCAACACCAGAAAGAGCATCTGCTCCATACCGACGTGAAGCGCAGCGACCGGGTGTTCTACTTCACCACGTGCGGCTGGATGATGTGGAATTGGCTCGCGAGCGGCCTTGCCACCGGAGCGACGCTCATCCTCTACGATGGCAGCCCGTTCCACCCGGATGCCGGTGCACTGTGGCGCATGGCGCAGGAAGAGCGCATCACGATCTTCGGTACGAGCGCGAAATACATCGCCGCCATGGAGAAGAGCGCGTTCGTTCCGGCCGATTCGGTCGACCTCACTTCCCTGCGAACGATATTGTCCACGGGTTCGCCGCTGCTGCCGGACGGCTTCGATTACGTGTATCGGGCGGTGAAATCTGACGTTTTGCTGGCGTCGATCTCTGGCGGGACTGACATCGTTTCGTGCTTCGCGCTCGGCTGTCCGACGAGGCCGGTTCATCGCGGCGAGATCCAGTGCCGCGGACTCGGCATGCGCGTCGATATCTTTGACGACGACGGACGGGCGGTACGCGGCGAACGCGGCGAGCTCGTGTGCACGGCGCCGTTTCCGTCCATGCCGATCGGATTCTGGAACGATCCGGACAGTCGTAAGTATCGCGCCGCGTACTTCGAACGGTTTCCGGGCGTATGGCATCACGGTGACTATGCGGCTCTCACGGACAACGACGGCATCGTGATCTACGGCCGCTCCGACGCAGTGTTGAATCCCGGCGGGGTGCGGATCGGCACGGCCGAAATCTACTCCGCCGTCGAAGGACTCGAGGAGGTCATGGAGGCGCTCGCGGTGGGCCAGGAGTGGCAGGACGACGTGCGCGTGGTGTTGTTCGTGCGGCTGAAACCGCAGGTCGCTCTCGATGAGACGCTGCGAAGGAAGATTCGCGACACCATCCGGGCGAACACGACGCCGCG
>CAZDTG010000353.1:0-3559 GCA_964508005.1 uncultured Steroidobacteraceae bacterium | reverse complement strand
GGTCCGGTGCCCAGCAGCACCAGCTCCGGCTGCAACGCGAGAATTGCCTCCAGATGTGCCGGCGTCAGCTCGGCAAAGCTCGCCGGCCCCCAATTGGAAATCAACTTGTCCGCCGTGACGATGCAGCTCGCCTGCAGACGCTGCTCGCCGATGCGGATTTCCTGAGGCGAATAGGCCCGGATCAGATTGACCCGCGAGCTGGCGTCGAGAGTGAACTTCATCGGCGATACGATACCGCCGGCGCGCGAAATCGTCATCGCCAAATGGCCATCGGTCGCTCGTGCGCGAAATCGACTCGTCACCGCTCGAACCAAAGTGAACTGTACGATACCTCGCGTGCGCGAACTCGTAATCGTCATCTCGGACCTATACCTCGACTCGGGTGATATCAGCAGCTCATCCGCCTCAGGCGTCGCCGGCGTGTTGCCTGGCTTCGAGCACGTCGGTCGTTTCGGGCAAGGGAGCGCAGTTGAAGGCGGCTGGCGCGCGTGGCTCGCGCGCTGGCTGGGCCGTGCCGACCTCGCGAACGTCGCACCTGCCGTGGTGGCTGCATACGGCGCGGGTGTTTTCTCGGGCGCACCCGCTGTCGAGCCGCTTTCGCAAAACTCCACGGTCTGGATCGCAAGCCCGGTTCACCTCATCGCCGGCCTGACCAGCCTGCATGTCGATCGCCGCAGCCTGCTGCGGCTTTCCGCGGCCGATCTCGCAGGCTTCGCCGGCAGCTTCGAGCGCACCTTTGGCGACACTGAATTGCGTCTGAGCGCAGTCCGTTCCGGTGAGTTCCTCCTGCAAGGCCCGGGTAGGCTGAGCGCTGCCACCACGGAGCCAGCGCGGGCGCTCGTGAACGATCTCGAAGAGTCGCTACCCACAGGGAGCAATGCAGCGGCGCTCAAGCGCCTGGGTGCCGAACTCGAGATGTGGCTACACGGACATCCACTCAACGAAGCGCGCCGGCAACACGGCGAGCTCGCCGTGACGTCGCTGTGGCTTTGGGGTGGAGGTTGTGTTGGATCGCTCGATCGCTCCCGGCAGGCGCCCACGGAGTTGGCATTCGGCGGCGATTCCTACCTCGCCGGCCTGTGGCATTTGCACGGTGGCGAGAGCCGTCCCTTACCCGATCAACTGGGTGAGCTGCGCGCCCCGCGCGCGGTGCTCGTGGCCGAAGTGACCCCCATGCTGCATTCGAATCCGCACTGGACGATATTCGAGGCGCTCGCAGAGCTCGATCGCCGCTTCGTCTCTCCGGCGCTCGCGGCATTACACCAGGGGGCCATCGAAAGCGTAGTGCTCATTGCCAACGACCGGGAGCTCCGCGTCCGCCGCGGCGACCGTCTGAAATTCTGGCGCCGACCCCAGCCGAGCATCGCGGGGCTGCGGCCATCCGCCCCTCAGAATCGGTAGCTGCCCAAAGCGAATCACGTGGACGGACGGGCATGGACCCGTGGCGCAGCGTGCCGGCGTCCCCGGCTGCTGCGTATCTTTGTCTTAACCCACCTGGCGCCGATGTCATAGACTGCGCCAGCCACGCTGGCTGCGGCGGATTGGGGAGCGGGAGCTGACTTGAACTTACGGATTGTCCGTCGTGAAACGATTGCGCAGGATTGCGCTCCCGCCCTGAGCGCCGATCTGCACCCCGTCTTGCGACGCGTCTACATCACGCGCGGCGTCCGCACTCCCGCCGACTTGGACACCTCACTGGACCGCATGCTTCCCGTCGGTACCCTCGAAGGGGTCCCCGCGGCGGTGGACCTCCTGTTGCGCCACCGTACCGGCCGCATCCTCGTCATCGGCGACTTTGACGCCGACGGCGCGACGAGCACCGCGCTAATGGTGCGCGCGCTGAAGTCCTGGGACTTCGCGTCCGTCGATTTCCTAGTCCCGAATCGCTTCGAGTTCGGCTACGGGCTCACGCCGGAGATCGTCACGCTTGCAGCGACTCGCGCGGCGCCCACTCTCATCGTGACGGTCGACAACGGCATATCGAGCATCGCCGGTGTTGCGCATGCCCGCGCGCAAGGCATCGACGTCCTCATCACAGATCATCACCTTGTCGGCGCCGAGCTTCCCAAAGCCAATGTCATCGTGAACCCCAATCTCCCCGGCAGCACTTTCGGCAGCCGGTCGCTAGCCGGGGTAGGTGTGGCGTTCTACGTCATGGCTGCGGTGCGGCGCCGCCTCGATGCCGAACAGCTCACGCCGCCAGGTGCCCCGGGCGTTGCCCAATTCCTCGATCTTGTAGCGCTCGGTACCGTCGCGGACGTCGTGCCTCTGGACTCCAACAACCGCGTGCTCGTTGCGCAAGGACTCCGGCGCATCCGCGCAAGCCGCTGCGTCGCGGGCATTCGCGCGTTGCTGGAGCTCGCGGGCAGACGCCCCGACGATCTCACCGCAGCCGACCTGGCGTTCGCAGTAGCGCCGCGACTGAACGCCGCCGGCCGCATGGACGACATGACGATCGGGATCCAGTGCCTCCTGTGCGACGACCCGACCACGGCACAAACGCTCGCGGCGCGCCTCGACGAGCTCAACCAGGAGCGACGCGCCACGGAAGCGCGTATGCAAATCGACGCGTTAGCGGCGGTCAGCCGCCTGCGCGACACCGGCCCACGCGCTGTTCATCGCAGCGGTGTGTGTTTGTACGATGAGAGCTGGCATCAGGGCGTCGTCGGACTGGTCGCGAGTCGCGTGAAGGATCGCGTCCGGCGTCCGGTGATCGCCTTTGCGCTGGCCGGTGAACAGACCCTGCGCGGCTCGGCTCGTTCGGTTCCCGGCATCCACATTCGCGACGTGTTCGATGCGATGGCGACGCGAGAGCCCGAGCTCATCAGTAAGTTCGGCGGCCACGCGATGGCGGCCGGCCTCACGCTCGAGCGCTCGAAGCTCGACCGCTTCGCCAAAGCCTTCGACGAGGAAGTAGGGCGCTGGGCAGCGCGTTGCTCGCTGGCGGACGCTGTCGAGACCGACGGTGAGCTTTCAGTGCAAGAGATCGGGCTCGAGACGGCATACGCGCTGCGTGCGGGCGGCCCATGGGGCCAGGCATTCCCCGAGCCGTGCTTCGATGGCGTGTTTGCCGTTCGCAATGCGCGCGTGGTCGGCGACCGACACTTGAAAATGTGGGTCGAGGTCCCACGAACAGGGCGGTCCTTCGATGCGATTGCCTTCAACCACATCGAAGAGCCTGAAAGTTTCGTGCCTCCTGAAGGGTCCGTGCAGCTCGTTTACCGGCTCGACGTGAACGAGTACCAGGGCGAGCGCCGCCTGCAGCTCCTCGTCGACCATGTGCTGCCGCTGCAGGCCGTAACACCTCTGTAGCCTGGCTCCGACTTCAGGCGCGGCGCACACCGCCGACACTTGCGGCCACCGTCGCAAGCCTGCGACGCCGGTCGTCGGCTGCCCCGCACCACAGATCCGACCATTTATGGAACGGGTTGCGGCCGGGGTGCTAGCATCCCCACGTCATCCGCGAATTTTGGACCTGTCAACGGCATCACGATGGAAGTCAACCAGCTCAAACGCCAGCTCAAAGACCTCGGGGAGCGCATCCACTCCTTACGGGGGT
>CAZDTG010000352.1:0-3564 GCA_964508005.1 uncultured Steroidobacteraceae bacterium | reverse complement strand
AACGTCGGTTGGAACTGCCGCTGCTCGCGAAAACGCAGGGCGTACCGGTCGCGCAGCGCCCGCCACTCGCCGCGGGCGAAGAACTCGAAATCCCCGCCAATACGCAGCTCCGGTGCGTGCTGCGACAGATCGGCTATGGTGCGGATCCCGAGTGCCTCCGCACGATCGCGCCGCATTGCGAGCGCATAGGCGTTCTCGAACCCCAGTGCCCCGAGCAGGACGACACCGTGATCCTTGCGGAGTTGGACCGTCATCTCCTGCAGCATCCGCTGCCGCGGCAGCGTATCGTGACGCTCCATGATCGTGGACCACACGGTGCCCGAGTAATCGACATAGGCATCGATACCGTTGCTGGCCAGCGCGCGGAAAGCGATGACCGAGCCGAGATCCACGCGCGCCGTGGCAGCCGAGCCCGCTTTGCGGATCCGGTCCGTCATGAGCGCCGCGAGAGTGTATTGCTCGGCGAAATTCTTCGCCCCAACCACGTACGCGGGCTGCCCCGCGGCAGCCAGGGAGCCGGCCCCGGCAGCGCCCACGCCGGCGAGCAGCACACCCAGTCCGGCCCAGGCGAGCCGCGGCCGGCGGGTCGCGACTCCGACCTCGATGAGGCCGAGCAGCTGATCGGCAACGAGGGCCAACGCGACCGCGGCGAGGCAGCCAAACAACACCGAGACCCAATCCTCCACCTGCAACCCGGAGAAGATGTAGTTGCCCAGACTGGTCTGGCCCACGGGTGTCGAGAGGGTAGCGCCGCCGATCACCCAGACGGCGGCGGTGCGTACCCCCGCCATGAGAACGGGCGCGGCCAGCGGCAGCTCGATGCGCAACAGGCGTTGCCGGTTCGTCATGCCGACACCGCGTGCCGCCTCGATGACCGCGGGATCCAGGTTCGTCAGTCCGGTCACCCCGTTGCGCAGGATCGGCAACATCGAATACAACGTCAGGGCGAGCAGGGAAGGCAGAAAGCCGAGCGCGGAAAAGCCATGGCCGAACAGGTGTTTCCAGGCGGCGGAAACCGCGAGCAACAGCGGATAGAACAGCGCCAGCAGCGCGAGACTGGGCACCGTCTGCACGACACTCGCGAAGCCGAGCACCGGCCAGCGGATCCGCGCGTTGCGGCTCGCCGCAACCACCAGCGGCAGGCTGATGAGGAAGCCGAGCGCCAGTGCGGCTGCGCTCAACAGGACGTGCTGCCCCAGATAGTCCGGCAGCAGGCGCGCGGCCGCGGCAAAACGCTCACTCACGCGCGGCTCGTTCCTGCATGAGGATCCGAACACGCTCCGCCTGGCGGCGCGGCATGTCCATCAACGCCCGCACGCCGGCGTCCGGATGATCGTTGAAGAGCTCGTGGGGCTCGCCGTCAGCGACGATTTCACCCTGGCGCACGACAATGATCCGGTCGCCCAACAGTACGGCTTCCATCACGTCATGCGTCACCATGACGGTGGTGAGCCCCATCCCCTCGTGGAGGCGCCGATACTCGGACCCGAGAGTATCGCGCGTGACCGGATCGAGCGCGCCGAACGGCTCGTCCATGAGCATGATCGATGGGCGCGCGGCGAGAGCGCGCGCCACGCCGACGCGCTGCCGCTGTCCGCCCGAAAGCTCCGACGGCATGCGCGTCAGGTACTGGCGAGGTAACTCGACGAGATCGATCAGCTCCGCCGTGCGGGCTTCGATCTGCGCCTGCTGCCAACCGAGCAGCAGGGGTGTGATGCCGATATTCTCCGCGACGCTCATGTGCGGAAAGAGGCCGATGCCCTGGAACACGTAGCCGATGCGCCGCCGCAGGCTGTAGCCGGCCATGGACTGCACCGATTCCCCGTCCACACTCACCATCCCCTGATCCGGCTCGATGAGGCGGTTGATCATTTTCAGCAGGGTCGTCTTGCCGGAGCCCGAATCGCCGACGAGCGCCACGAACGCCCGCGGGGCGACGCTGAAACTCACGTCGCGCACGGCGAAATCGCGGCCCTCGTCAAAGGACTTCGACACTCCCTGAAAAGCGATCATGCGGTGAATGCGGCCGGCTTCGGTCCGGCCGGCAGTGTATAGGATTGGCGGTACGCGGCATAATCACCCTGACCTGCAGATTGGCCCCGGAGCGCCCGAGGCACGTTCCTAGCAAGGACGGTACCTGGGCGCAAGCCGGCGAACGCTCGCTGCCTGCTCACACGGAAAAGACAACGACAATGCCCGCCTCCGTTCATCAGACCGAAGACCTGCTGTTCTCGATCCTGTTGCAGCTCGTCCTCATGATCGGTGCCGCCCGGCTGATGAATACCGCGCTGCGCCGTTTCGGACAGCCGGGTGTCATTGGCGAGATCATCGCCGGGCTGCTCCTCGGACCCTCGCTGGCCGGTCATTTCCTGCCGCAGCTCTCGCATGCGGTCTTCGGCGAGAAGGCCTCGGCGCCGATTGTCATCATCAGTCAGATCGGTCTCATTCTGCTGATGTTTCAGATCGGCATGGACTTCGAGTTCGGCCATCTGCGCAGCCGCCGCAACTCCCGTGCCGTCCTCGCGATTGCCGCGGCCTCGGTCGGCGTGCCGTTCTGTCTCGGACTTCTGCTCGGATACGGGTCGGCGCCGAGCCTGGCGCCGCGCATCGACCGCACGGTCTACAGCCTGTTCTGCGGTGTCGGCCTCGCGATCACCGCCGTGCCGATCCTCGGGCGCATCCTGCGCGAGTTCGGGCTGACACGCACCGATGTTGGGGTCGTCGCCATTTCGGCCGCGGCGCTGAACGACGTGATCGGTTGGATATTGCTGGCGGGCGTGTCCGCCTACGCCGCGGCGCAGTTCTCGAGCGCCCATCTGCTGCTGCAGATCGGCGGACTGCTGTCGCTGTTGGCCATCCTGTGGTTCGTGCTGCGCCCCTTCGTGAGCTGGCTCGTGGCGCGCAATCCGTTGCATGGCGGGGACGTGCCGGCGAACCTGATGGCCGCTGTCCTCTGCCTCATGCTCGTGCTGAGCATCTGCACCTACAAGCTCGGCATTTTCGCCATCTTCGGCGGCTTCGCGGCCGGACTGCTGTTCCATCGGCACGAGGAGTTCGTGAGCACCTGGCGGCGGCAGGTGGGCCGCTTCGTCATGGTGTTCTTCCTGCCGGTGTTCTTCACGTTCACCGGCCTGCGCACCAACGTGTTGGGGCTGTCCACGCTCGCCGACCTGCAGTGGCTCGCCGTCGTGCTGGCCGCGTCGGTCCTCGGGAAAATCGTTCCCGTGTACATTGCGAGCCGCCTGTCGGGTTTCGACCGGCACCAGTCCTGGGTGCTCGGCACGCTGATGAACACGCGGGCACTCATGGAGCTGATCGTTCTCAACATCGGCTTCGATCTGGGTTTCATTCCGCAACAGGTCTTCACCATGCTGGTGATCATGGCGGTGGTCACGACCGTCATGACCGGACCGCTGTTGAAAGTCCTGCTGCCGCGCACGGGCCACGTGATACCGGCGGGCGTCGAAGCCTGAGCGCCGGCGGCACACGTCACGAGTCACTTGGAGCAAGAGGAGAGCGAGCCATGAAGATCAAACGACGCGGATCGGCTGCCTGGAAGGGCGG
>CAZDTG010000351.1:0-3600 GCA_964508005.1 uncultured Steroidobacteraceae bacterium | reverse complement strand
ACCGGTACCAAAAAAGGTTGTGACAGGGGTGAGTGCGGCGCATGCACGGTGGTCATCGATGGGCGTCGTGTTCTCTCATGTATGTCGCTCGCAGCAATGCAGGAGGGCAAGCGGATCACGACGATCGAGGGACTCGGCGGCGACCGCAAACTGCATCCGCTGCAGGCGGCGTTTATCGAACATGATGGCTTCCAGTGTGGTTTCTGCACCTCGGGTCAAATCATGTCAGGTGCAGCCATGCTTGAGGAAGCGCGTGCGGGCTGGCCGAGCGCTGCTACTGCCGATGTGAGAAAGCCATTCACGCTCGCCGATCTGTCCGCGACGGAGATCCGTGAGCGCATGAGCGGGAATCTCTGCCGCTGCGCCTGTTATCCAAACATTGTAGCGGCAGTGACTGCCGCGGCGAAGGAGGTGTAAGTATGCACCCCTTCACGCTCTCTCGAGTGGTCGATACGGGCGGGGCCATCGCGGCGCACCGTGACGATCCGAGGGTCGCCTTCATCGCCGGTGGCACTGATCTGCTGGGCCTCCTCAAGGACCGCGCCAGCCTTCCGGCGCATCTGGTCGATATCAACGCTCTGCCCGCAATGGCCACCATCGAGACACGCTCCGATGGGAGCCTCTATATCGGCGCACTGGCACGCATGAGTGACGTGGCGGCACATCCGACCGTGCGCGAGCGCTTCCCCGTCGTTAGCGAAAGTCTGTTGTTCGCGGCGTCGGGACAACTGCGCAACATGGCTTCGCTCGGCGGCAACATCATGCAACGCACCCGGTGTGCCTACTTCAGAGACGGTGACGGCCTTCCCTGCAACAAGAGAGAGCCCGGGTCCGGATGTTCGGCGTTACACGGGCTCAACCGCGCTCACGCGATCTTCGGCTGGTCGGAGTCCTGCGTGGCCACTCATCCGTCCGATTTCGCCGTGGCGATGACGGCGTTGGACGCGAAAGTTCACGTGCGCAATTCGGCTGGTGAGCGCGCAATTGCCTTTTCCGAATTCCACCGGCTCCCGGGTGATGCACCGGAGAAGGACAATGTGCTCGAACGCGGCGACTTGATCGTCGCCATCGAGCTACCCGCACGCGTGGAGGGTCGAGCCTCGCATTACCTGAAAGTCCGTGATCGCCAGTCGTACGAGTTTGCGCTTGTGTCCACCGCTGCCGCGGTAGCCACTGACAACGGAACCATCCGATCGGTTCGGCTTGCAATGGGAGGTGTTGCACACAAACCGTGGCGGCTGAATGCCGCTGAGGCGGCGCTTCCCGGTCTGTCCCTGAACGATGAGCCGCGCCTGAAAGCTGCAATCGCCAAATCCTTCAATGATGCCCGGCCTCTCGCACACAACGCGTTCAAGGTCGAGCTCGCTCAGCGCTGCGCGTTGCGGGCGCTGCAGACCGCAGGAGCACGAGTATGAGTTCAATTGGTCAACCAGTACCCCGTGCCGACGGAAGACTCAAGGTGACCGGCGCCGCGCTGTACACGGCAGACGTGCCGCTTGCAGGCGCTTTGCACGGAGCAATCGTACACAGCGCAATCGCAAATGGACGAACGGCCTCCATCAACACGAGTGCGGCAGAAAAGGCACCCGGCGTGGTAGCGGTCTTCACCTATCGCAATATGCCGCGGATGAACCCGACCCCCAAGCCGTGGAGCCACCTGCATCCGCACGGTCAGGGCTATCTGCCACTGCAGGATGATCACATCCACTATGCCGGGCAGCCAATGGCTCTGGTGCTTGCGGACACTGCCGATCAAGCCGCCTACGCCGGGACTTTGGTCAAGATCGAGTATGAGACCAAGCCTCCGGTGGTGTTCGACTCTGAAAGCGCCAAAGGCGCGTTCGATCCGCCGCAATTTCTTTGGCCCGTGTCTTCCTCGGTCGGCGATCCCGCAAAGGGAATAGCGGACGGCGCGCTCAAGGTCGAGGCTGTCTACACGACGGCGGACCGACATCACAACCAAATGGAGCCGCACGCGACCCTGTCAACTTGGGACGAGAGCGACCAACTCACCATCTTCGACTCTACGCAGCACATCTCGGGGGCTCGCGAGCTCGTTTCGATCGTGCTGGGGGTACCGCAGGAGAAGATCACAGTAGTCTCTCGTTTCGTGGGAGGCGGCTTTGGAGGAAAGGCTTACGTCTGGCCGCATACGCTGATGGCAGCCGTTGCATCCCGAGTCGTGCGACGCCCGGTACGCATTCAATTGACCCGGGCGCAGATGTACTCCATGGTGGGCCGTGGGCCCGCCACGATCCAGACGATTACGCTGGCTGCGGACAAGTCGGGCAAGCTGACTGGCATCCGTCACGACAGCATCTCACCCACCTCGACGTTCGATAACTACATCGAATACGCTGCGAATGTGAGTCGCTCGTTATGGGGAGCAAGCGGTGGAATCTCCACGGGCCACAAAATCGTTCATGTGAATCACAACACGCCCACGGCGATGCGCTCGCCCCACGAGGCTCACGGGCACTTCGCGGTCGAAAGCGCGATGGACGAGCTGGCTTACAAAATAGGCGTAGATCCAGTCGCGTTGCGTCTCCTCAACGATACGCCTGTAGACCCCTACACGGGTCGACCGTTTTCAACGCGTGGCATACGTCGTTGTCTCACCGAGGGTGCGCAACGGTTTGGATGGAAGAAACGCAACCCTGAGCCGCGCTCAATGCGTGATGGCCGATACCTCATCGGACAGGGTGTAGCCGTCGCCATGTACACTCACTGGAGATGGCCCGCGAAAGCGCGTGTCGTGTTGAGGCGTGATGGCTCTGCCGTCGTCGAGTCCGGGATGCATGAACTTGGCGGCGGTACGTATACCGTCATGCAACAGGTGGCTGCGGATGCCCTCGGGCTCCCGCCCGGGAGCGTCGAGGTCCGTCTGGGGGATACGCGCTTGCCTGCGTCTCACGCTGCGATCGGCTCGGCTACGATGGCTAACGCGGGAGCATCGGTACTTCTGGCAGCCAACGCGGTGCGCGACAGAGCGGTCGCGCTCGCTTTGACTGGGCGGAGCGCGCCCTTTGCGGGCGCATCGGCGCAGGATGTGCGAGCTGCAAATGGGGGCCTGGTATTCGGGAGCCGAACAATCGGATACGCGGAGCTGCTCGAGGCCAACGGTGTCGATGGGCTGACCGGTGAGGGCGACTACCAACCCGTCGAGGAAGCCCGGGGACCCAAGGCGATTTTCAGCTTCGCGACGGTTTTTGCCGAAGTTCGGGTCGACGAGGAGCTCGGCCTCGTGCGGCTCAATCGTTTTGTCGGCGCGTACGATGCCGGCAGAATCATCAATCCGCGCACTGCGCGTAGCCAGGCTATCGGCGGAATCATCTGGGGCCTCGGACAGGCATTGCTCGAGAAATCGGAGACCGATCCCAACCTTGGACGCTTCCTGCACCGTAACTACTCTGGTTACCTCGTGCCCACGAACGCGGACATTCCGGAGCTGGAGGTGATCTTCGCAGGCGAGTTCGATTCAGAAGCCAGCCTGCTCGGGGCGAAAGGACTGGGCGAGTTGACTGTAGTCTCCGTGGCGCCCGCCATAACCAACGCGATCTACCACGCCACGGGCAAGCGCATTCGCGATTTGCCAGTCAC
>CAZDTG010000350.1:0-3634 GCA_964508005.1 uncultured Steroidobacteraceae bacterium | reverse complement strand
GAAGGACGACGACCTTGAACCAGATCGGCAAGCGCAAAGCGCGCATTCTCGTCGTTGACGACGACCCCGGACTGTTGCGTTTGTTGACGATCCGCCTGCGCGCGGAGAGCTACGACGTCGAGGCCGTCGAGAGCGGCGTGCTGGCACTCGCGGCAGCGAGCCGCTTTCGTCCGGACCTCGTCATCACCGACCTGCGCATGGACAACATGGACGGCATCGGGCTGCTGAAGGAGCTGCAGAATCGCTGGCCGGGCCTGAAGGTGATCATCCTCACCGCGCACGGCACCATCCCGGATGCGGTGCAGGCGACCCAGATGGGCGCCTTCGGCTTCCTCACCAAGCCGGTCGACAAGCAGGAGCTGCTCGACCAGGTGCAAAAAGCCCTGCGCATTTCCGGCTTCGGCGCCTCGGACGAAGACTGGCGCGCCGAGATCGTCACGCGCAGCTCCGCCATGGAGGAGAAGCTCGCGCAAGCTCACATGGTCGCCGGCACCGACGCCCGCGTCCTGATCACCGGCGAGAGCGGCACGGGCAAAGAGCTTCTTGCGCGTGCCATCCACAAGGCGAGCCCGCGCCGCAACAAGCCGTTCGTCGCCATCAACTGCAGCGCCATGGCGGAGAACCTGCTCGAGTCCGAGCTGTTCGGCCACGAGAAGGGATCGTTCACCGGCGCCACTCGCGCCCACCGCGGTCTCTTCATGGCCGCGGACGGCGGCACCCTGATGCTCGATGAAATCGGCGACATGCCGATGCGGCTGCAAGTGAAGCTGCTGCGCGTCCTGCAGGAAAACGTCATCCGTCCGGTAGGCAGTACGGATGCCATTCCCGTCAACGTGCGTGTCGTTTCGGCCACGCATCGTGATCTGCAGAGCCTCATGAGCGCGGGGCAGTTCCGCGAGGACCTCTACTACCGTCTCAACGTCGTCCACATCGAGATGCCGCCACTCAACCGGCGCCGTGAGGACATCCCGCTGCTGGTCGCCCACTTCCTCGCACAGATCGCGAAGGAAAGCGGCGTCAGGAAAATTTATGCTCCCGAAGCGGTCGAGCTGCTCGCCACCGCCGATTGGCCGGGCAACATCCGCCAGCTGCAAAACGTAGTGCGTCAGAACGTCGCGCTGTCGCAGACGCCGATCATTCCGGTGGAGCTCGTCCAGCAGTCCCTCGGCGGCGGCCCTGGCAGGCTGCCCTCATTCGACGAAGCGCGCGATGAGTTCACGCGCAGCTACCTGTCGCAGATCCTGCAGATCACCGGCGGCAATGTCAGTCAGGCGGCGCGCCTCGCGAAGCGCAATCGCACCGACTTCTACAAGCTGCTGGCGCGCCACCAGTTGACCCCCGAGGAGTTCAAGCAGCGCTGAGGAGAGGCTCCAGCGGCCAACACCCGCGCGCGAGCTGCGCTGGCGTGCGGGGGAGCCAGGCCCTAGGTGACAGCGGAGTCGATCGGTTTGGGTGGCGGGTCGTCGGCGCCTGGCACAACCGCGGCACGCCCGCGACGCCGCATTCCGGTCAAATACCGATACAGAGCATTGCAGCCGCGCTGCTCGATACCAACCGCCAACAGCGTCGCCACGGCCACTACGGCCGCGAGCGCGACGGCCATGCGCGGCCACAAGCCCCAGGATGCCGGCAGCATGCCATACAAGGCTTTGCCGGCCATGGCGTGCAACAGATAGAGCGGATAGGTGAGGCTGCCCAGCCAGTACCAAAGCGATGTTGACGGCAGACTCCAGGTGCGGGTCGCTACCGCCAGCAACGCAGCGCAAGCCGCCACCATCACGATGACGACCGTGGCGAGCGTCGCCCAGTCGCTGGAAAACGTGTAGTGACTCTGCGTCTTGAGTGCGGCGCACACACCGAGTACGGCACTCACGCCAAACCCGATCCAACGCCCTGGCGCGCCTCCCTGGGTGCGAATGAGATAGGCGTAACAGCCGAACGCGAAGAAAGCGGCATCGCCTTCGAATACCACGGTATCGAGTCCCCGAACGGCGCCGTGGTGCCACAGCCCTGCCAGGAGGCTCACGGCAGACAAGGCCAGCCAGACCCGCAGCCAGCGCTCGATCCGCGGCAGCTGCCGGCACGCGAGGAGAATGAAAACCAGCCCGTAGAACTTCAACTCGATGAACAGCGTCCAGTAGACCTCGTCGATGGAGTCGAAGCCGAACAGATGGTGGAACATCGTCAGGTTGGTGACGATCTGCCCCCATGACGGCGGCCCTCCCGCGAGCGCCAGAACCGCGCTCGTAACGAGAACACATATCCAGTAGGAGGGGTAAAGGCGGCACAGCCGCGCCAACACGAACTCGCCCGGGCTCCTGTTGAAGGCTGTCCAGAGGATCACGAAGCCGGAGATCATGAAGAACAGCGGCACGCCCAGAAAGCCGAAGCGCGCCGCAGCCGCGATAGCGCGCTGCGCGCCGGTGTCACCCGGAAGCAGCACGTAAAAGTGGAACACCAGCACGGCAGCCGCGGCGGTAAACCGCAGCAAATCGAGCTCTGGGATGCGGCTGCGGCTCATGGCGGTTCAGCGGACACCGGGTCTTGGAGGGCTCGCGCGGCGCTCGATGCGGATGTCCGTGCGGAATGAGGTGGTCCCGCGGATTTCCCCGGCAAATACCGCGGTGACCGCTGGTGATTTGACATCGAAGGCGCTGGAGAACCACCCCAGGGGCGGCTGCTCGCGGCCCTTGACGAGTGCCGGCGCCAATCCGGCCGGGCAGGTGAGAATGGCTCCCACATCGTCCCTGCGAGCGATGACCCGGTCGCCGTCGATTACCACGCTGCACTGGGGCGCAAAATGCCAATGAATCGCGACGGAGTGCCTGCCGCGGCAGATCAGGTCGTCCGTGATCAACAGGTGCGCCACTCCCGCGACGTACCTCCAGGCGCGGCGATGCCGGACCGGATCCGGCAACCGCCTGTAACCCTCGTGATACGCGATGAGCGTCTGCTCATCGAACGAGGGATAGAATGCCTCCACGACGGCATTCGCGTGCTCGAGCCACAGAAAGCTGCCGCCAAATTCCGACTGGTCCCGCCCATCCACCATGACGGTGTTATGTGCGGCCGTGCCGCGGAAGTAATGCCGCCACGGCATGGTGCTGTACGAAAACGTCCCCGGGTCCACGAGAATGGGCTTGCCAGCCACGCTCAAGGCGAAAGCCAGCGCATCGGCATGCCCATGGGCGGCGATGGCGAGATACCCCAGGGGTCCGGTGTCGGCGACGACCCGCACCTCCCCCGCGGTCTCGAAGTCCTCCCCGAGAATGAAATATCCTCCCTGCGGAAACGCGCGCCGCACGGGCAGCAGCGCCCTCGACGCGTCGATGTCGTCAAAGGCCGCCGCGGCAGCATCTCCCAGCAACCAGCGGCTCTTGTCGTCAAACACGCGACCCTTCGCCCGCAGCGCCGGGCGCTCGAACAGGACCGCCCCGGTGGCCAGCAGCGAGCGAAAGACATCCGCGGCACCGCTATCGCCCGCGTCCGCCTGCGCCGAGCCGGCCTCACCCCCCGACGCGACGTATTCCGGCACGAAACGCACGAGCACTCCCTCATCCGCGTCGCCTATCAGCGGGACATTCCCCTCGACATCCATGACGCTCGCAATGAACTCGAGCATCGCCTCGAGCCG
>CAZDTG010000349.1:0-3665 GCA_964508005.1 uncultured Steroidobacteraceae bacterium | reverse complement strand
AGGAGCCTGTCCGAGCAATGATCGCCTGCTGCGGCCATCTGCTGCGCGTGCCACTTCACTCACCCTGGTGCCGTCCCGTGCCCTGATGGATCCGCTCTAGCGTGCTCCCATCGCCCTGCGCGCATGGCTAACCTCGTTCTCCGTCACGGCGGAGGCCCGATGGTTCCACGAATTGCGCACATAAGTCGTCACTGCGGCGACCTGGACGTCCGACAGTTGCCAGCCATAGGCCGGCATGGCCGGCGCGGTGGGCTCTTCCTTCGTGGCGACGCTCTCAGAGCCGTGGAGCACGACCTGCAACAGCGTCGTTGGCTCAGTGGCGGCCACTGCAGGTGAAACAGCAAGGCTCGGGATCAGATAAGGCACGCCCGTCCCGTCAGCCTTGTGGCAGGCCGAGCAGATATCCTTGTAGATCGCCGCGCCAGCCTCCATGACCGGATCGTCTGAGCGCATCGGCGGGGATGCGGCGGATTGTCCCGGCCGGTCCTTGAGATAAATGGCAATGGCCTCGAGGTCGCCATCGGTCATCATCGAGCTCGAATCCGCGACTTCCTCCCCCATCGGTCCGGACGCCGCCGCGAACTGGTTGTGGCCTTTCTTCAGGTAATCGACGATATCCGCCGTCGACCACGCCGCGAGGCCCCGCGCCGTGTCATTCGTGATGTTGGGCGCGAACCATCCCTGCACCGCATAGCCCTGGAGCGGTTGTCGTGGCTTGTCGCCGCCCAGCACTGTCTTGGGCGTGTGGCACGCGGCACAATGCGCCGGGCCTTCGGCGAGGTAGGCGCCCCGATTCCAGGCGGCCGATTTCGCCGGATCAGGGCGGAACGGGCCCGGCTTGAAGTACAGCGCATCCCAGAATCTCATGGTCGCCCGGATGCGGAACGGAAACGGCAACTGGTTCGAGCTCACGGGGTTGTTCACCGGCTCCACGGTGTTGAGATAGGCCCGGATGGCGCGCACGTCCTCCCGCGACATGCGCGTGTAGTACGGGTAAGGCATGGCCGGGTAGAGCCGGCTGCCGGCCGGGTCCTCGCCGCGGCGCACGGCCGCATCGAATTGCTCATCCGTCCAGCTTCCGATGCCGGTCTCGCGATCGGGTGTGATGTTGGGCGCGAGCAGGGTGCCAAAGGGAGTTTCTATCGGGCGTCCGCCGGCGAACGGTTTGTTCCGGCGCGGGTCCGTATGGCAGGCGCCACAATCGGCGACCACGGCGAGGTAGCGACCCCGCTCGATCCGCTCGAAATCCTGCGCATCGGGCTCCGTGGCCCGCAATGCATGGAGATCGCCACACGCCGCGAGCGCGCTGGCCGCGAGCACCGCAGCGCGTTTCACCACCCGGCTAGGCATGAATGAGCGGGCCCGGGTTCTTGAGATACTGCGACCGGATCGCCGCGGCTGACCAGTATGCAAGGGACCCCACCGTACCGGTCGGGTTGTAGCCCGCATTCTGCGGAAAGCCGCTCGCCCCCAGCACGAACAGGTTAGGCACGTCCCAGCTTTGCAGATAGCGGTTGACGGCGCTCGTTTTCGGATCCGCTCCCATCACGGCGCCGCCGCACAAGTGCGTCGTCTGATAAGTGGAGGCGTCGTAGGGACCTTTTCGATATTCCTTGACGACCTGCGTCGCGCCCATCGCGCGGAAGATCTCGGCGAAGCGATCCGTCAGGAAGGCGTTCTGCTTCAGCTCGTTGTCGTGAAAATCCATGGTGATGCGCACCAGCGGCCGCCCAAAGCGGTCGCGGTAGGTCGGGTCGAGGTCGAGATAGACATCCCGATAGCTGTACATGCTGCCGTGGACTCCGGTCCCCGGCTTGAGCGCGCTCTGATAGTTGTCGCGCACGGCCTGCTTCCACCGCGCCCCCCAACGGGGAGTGCCCGGCGGCACGGGACTCGTCTCGATGGGCCGGCCGTTCGTCTGCACCTGGCCCATGTAGCCGCCGCCGACGAAGCCATGGGGCCCGTGGTCGAAGTTGTCCCCGTTGAACTCGTCGATGCACATGCCGATCGAGCCCGAGGAGATGAACGGGTTGAACACGAACTTCGAGCGGTCGAAGAAGCTGATCACGTCCGAGATGGTCTGATGTGAGAAGTTGCGCCCGATGACGCCCCGGTTGGCGACTGGGTCGTAGGGTTGTCCGATGCCGGACAACAGCAGCAGCTGCACGTTGAAGATCGTGAAGGCGCAGAGGATCACGAGCTCGGCCGGCTGTTCCCACTCGGCGCCGCTCGTGTCGACGAAGGTGACGCCCGTGGCGCGTCTGCCGGAAGCGTCGGTGTTGATTCGTGTGACCTCGCAGAGATCGCGGGCCATGAAGTTCGGTTTGCGCACCAGGACCGGCAGGATCGTGGTCTGGGGACTCGCCTTCGAATAGTTGCCGCACCCGAACCATTCACAAAATCCGCAGTACGTGCAGGGCCCGAGTCTGACGCCGAGCGGATTCACATACGCGCGCGACATGTTGCCGGAAGGCTGCGGAAAGGGCTTGTAGCCCATTTCCCGCGCAGCCTTCGCGAACAGCGTGGGGCTGAACGGCTGCGGTTGCGCGGGGTTTGGATAAGGTCGTGAGCGAGGCCCCTCGAACGGATTGCCGCCGTCCTGGATCTGCCCTTTCAGGTTGCCGGCCGTGCCGGATGTTCCGGTGAGATATTCAAACGCGTCGTAATGCGGCTCGACCTCGTCGTACGTGACGCCCCAGTCCTGTATGGTCATGTCGGCCGGCAGGAAGCGCGCGCCATACCTCTGCGTGAGATGCGTGCGCAGCACGAAGTCGGAAGGAAGGAAGCGCCAGGTCTCCGCGTTCCAATGCACACCGCCCCCGCCAACACCGTTTGGCGGCATGAACGAGCCCCACGTGCGCAGAGGCAGCGCGGTCTGGTCCATCTTGTTGCGAAAGGTGAAGGTGGTCTGGGCCGGCCGGAGGAACAGCTCGTGTCGGATCCGATAGCGGAGCTCGTCCTGCGCATAGTTCGGCGGATAGTCCGTGGCGGTGTTGCGCCACGGGCCGCGCTCGATCGCGACCACATCGAGCCCCGCATCGGTGAGCTCGTTGGCCATGATCGAGCCCGTCCAGCCCAGGCCGATGATTACAACATCCTTCGCGGGCAGCTTGCGCGCCATGCATTGCTCCTCAGCGCCGGCGCGGGGTCCACTCCGGCCGGCCGGCAATGCTGACGGGCGGATAGGGATAGCGCTCGTTGTGTCGGCCGACCCAGTCGCGGTAGTCATAGCGCGCACCCGGGAAACCGATCATCTTCCAGGCGCACATGTCACGATTGCCGCCGTAGATGGGGTCGGCGAAAAAACCGTCGCGCACGTCCTTGAGCAGTGTCTCGAAGAATGCGCTGGCGTCGGTGGCTGCGAGCCGCACGGTACCGCTCTCGAGCCCGTGGAGGATCTCGTCCTGCTGCGAGCTGTCCAACATCGAGAAAGACCTGCCACCTCGTTCCGAGCGGCAGTAACCCTCGAGCGCTGCGAGTCCTTCGCGGTAGACGACGGCGGGCGTCTGCGCGGATTGCGGTCCTTGCTGTTTGCTCCCCTTTATGAACGGCGGAGCCGTATACAGGCCCTCGCTGCTGCCGTACGGGCCCGCGAGCTGCCTGTCGATGAACACTGCGCAGCCCGCCTCTTTACCGCCGGGCGTTTGCGGATCCGGCGGGATGAT
>CAZDTG010000348.1:0-3688 GCA_964508005.1 uncultured Steroidobacteraceae bacterium | reverse complement strand
GCTTCGCGATCATGCTCGGGCCGACGATGAGCGAGATCGCGAGCGAGGAGACCGTCGCGAGAATCGCCCGGAAGGTGAGATACGAAAAGACATTGAAGCCGGAGATGCGGGGCGTCAGGTGTTGTGTCAACCAGTAGAGCACTTAATGGCCGTTCGTCTGTTGAATTGATCCGAGTACGAGCGCGTCCACGACGCGCTCGAGCCTGTTCACGCGCGAGCCTTTGATGAGCATCCGCACGGCGGGGCCTGCGGCGGCGAGAGCCTGCGTGAGCGCGCCGGAGAGGGTTTGCGTGTCCGCAAACCACTCTGCGCCGGCGCCAAAGCTGTCGACGGCCCGCTTCGCGAGCGCCCCGGTCGCGTACAGGCGCCCGATGCCGTGCGCCCGGGCGAGCTCCCCGATTTCGGTATGAGCGGCCGGCGCGAACTCGCCGAGCTCCGCCATGTCACCGATCACGAGCCATTTCGTACCCTCGAGCTGCGCGAGCACTTCGATGCCGGCGCGCATCGAGCTCGGATTCGCGTTGTACGAATCATCGATGATCCAGGCGCCGCCCGCTGCCTTCTTGAACTGCAGCCGGCCGGCCACCGCGCGCATCGCTCCGAGGCCCGCGACAACCTGTTCGAGGCCCGCGCCGGCAGCCGTCGCGGCCGCGGCGGCTGCGAGCGCGTTGGCTACGTTGTGGCGGCCACCCATATGGAGCGCGACGGCGGCGCTGCCCAACGGGCAGACCAGCTTGAAACGGGTCAGGAAGCCGTCTGGACCGATCGTGGTTCGCACCTCGTCGGCCTTGAAGTCCGCGTTGGTCTGCACGCCGAAGGTCACGACTCGCGCGGCCGTCAGCTGCCGCCACAGATTCGCGAACTCGTCGTCCGCGTTGATGACCGCCGTCGCACTCGGGGCGAGACCAGCGACCATCTCGCCTTCCGCACGCGCCACGCCTTCGATGCTCCCGAATCCCTCGAGGTGCTCCGCGCCGGCATTGGTGATCATGCCGACCGTCGGCCGCGCGATGCGCACGAGATGCGCGACTTCTCCCGCCCGGTTGGCGCCCATCTCCACCACGGCAAACCGGTTTGCCGCTTCGATCCGCAACAGTGTGAGGGGCACGCCGATGTGGTTGTTGAGGTTACCGCGAGTGGCGAGGCAATTGCCCATCTGGCCGAGGATGGACGCCGTCATTTCCTTCGCGGTGGTTTTCCCGTTGCTGCCGGCGACACCCACTACCGGAATGCTGAACTGCTCGCGCCACGTGTGACCGGCGCGCTCGAGCGCCGCCTGCGTGTCGCCCACGACGATCTGGGGAAGCCCCACGGCTTGCTCTGTATCCACGAGCGCACCGACGCCGCCCGCGGCCAGCGCAGCGCCGACGAACTCGTTACCGTTGAAGTTCAGGCCCCGCAACGCGGCGAAGAGCGCACCCTTTGCGAGGGTGCGCGTGTCAGTGGAGACGCTCGTGTACGGGGCATCCGCTCCCTTGAGGCTGCCGCCACACGCTCGAGCGAAATCGGCGAGCGTCCGCTTCATACGCGCGGCCTCCTCTCCAGGGTGGCACTGACGATTGCCTGGTCGAGGAAGGGACGCCGCACGGTACCGTAGATCTGATAGCTCTCGTGTCCCTTGCCGGCGACGAGCACGACGTCATCGGGAACGGAGCGCTGCAAAGCCATGCGGATCGCGAGCGCACGGTCGTGCTCGACGATGGCAGGCGCACGGCCGGCAATGCCGGCGACGATATCCGCCACGATACGTACGGGATCTTCGGTGCGGGGATTGTCGTCGGTAACGATGATATCGTCGGCCAGCTCCGCGGCGATGCGGCCCATGAGCGGACGTTTCCCGGCATCACGGTCGCCCCCACAGCCAAATACGACACGGAGCTGTCCGCGGCAATGCAGCCGCGCAGCGCCGAGAGCTTTCGCAAGCGCGTCGGGCGTGTGCGCATAATCCACTATCGCGAGCGGCGTCAAGCCACGGCCGCCAAACATCTCCATGCGGCCGCTCGCCGCCCGGCACTGCTCGAGCGCCCGCACGGCTTGTGCCAGAGGAATATTCCACGCGAGCAGCACGGCCAGCACCGTCAACACATTATCAACGTTGAATTCACCAATCAGTCGCACGGTGAGCTCGGCCGGCCCCCAGCTGGAGTCCACACCGATTACGAGACCGGCCGGATCGGGCGTCGCGCGGACGGCGCGCACGAAGTCCGCATGTCGCAAAGAGCTGACTCCGGCGGCGCCTTTCTGTGTAGTGATGACCAGGCGGGCCCGCGAAAGTTGCGTCGCCAGCTGCAGCCCGAAAGCATCGTCGACGTTGATGACCCGATTCACGAGCGACGGCCAGGTGAACAGGCGCGCTTTGGCCGCGCCGTAGGCTTCCATCGTGCCGTGGTAGTCGAGATGGTCGCGGGTGAGGTTCGTGAAGGCCGCGGTGTTGAAGCGCACGGCCGCCACCCTGTCCTGGTCGATCGCGTGAGATGAGACCTCCATGCTGACGCACTCTGCCCCAAGATTCCTCAGGGCCGCGAGATGACGCTGAACGGTGACGGCATCGGACGTGGTGTGCTCCGTCGCGGTGAGCGCCGGCGGCCGTCCGAACCCCAGCGTGCCCATGTACGCCGCGGGCCGACCGCAGAACTGCAGTGCCTGCGCCAGGAGCCACGCGCAGGTGGTCTTGCCATTGGTCCCGGTGATACCGGCCACGGTCAAGGCCTGCGACGGCGCACCGAAGAAACGATCGGCGATGAGGCCAGCGCGTTGACTCAGGTGCGGGACAGCGGCGACAAAGACGTCCGTCCCGAACTTCGGCGCGCCTGCGTCGGGCGAGTCCTCGTAAAGCACCGCCCGCGCACCGCGGGCGACGGCCTGCTCCGCGAACTCGAGCCCGTGGTGCGTTCGTCCCTTACAGGCCAGGAACAAGCAGCCGGGCGCCGCCGCCCGGCTGTCCAGCGTCACATCGCTCACGATGATGTCGGCGGGCACGGTGACCAGACCCGCGGTGAGCGCGGCGAGCGGCCGGCCCGGAGCACCGAGTTGGGAGTCGACACCGGTCATGGCAGTGCTGCGGTCCTTACATTCGAACGTATCGGAGTCGAGGGCAGCTCCTCGGGTCCGTTGATGGGCTCGTCGGGAGCGACCGCCAGCAAACGCAGCGCACCGCCGACGATTGCCGAGAACACGGGTGCCGAGACCGCGCCGCCCTGGTGTTGGCCGGCGCTCGGATCGTCGATGACGACGAGCGCGGCCAGCCGGGGGTTGGTTGCGGGCGCGACACCTCCGAAAACCGCAAAGTAGCGGTCCGTGGAATAGCCCCCCGCAGCGGCCTCCTGGGCCGTACCCGTCTTGCCCGCGACCCGATAACCGGGAATGGCAGCGCGCCTGCCGGTGGCGCCCTCCGCGACGACGACCGACTCCAGCATGTTGGTGAGCTCGAGGCAGGCATGGTCGTCGAGCACACGCTGCCCCCCGGGGGGAGAGTCGATGCGCACGAACGAGATCGGCCGGGAGACGCCCCGAGCACCGATGGTGGCATACGCGTGAGCCAGCTGCAGCGGCGTCACGGACAAGCCATAGCCGTGGGACATCGTGGCGATGCCGATCGGCCGCCATTGCGAATACCGCGGCAGCAGGCCCGCGGATTCGCCCGGAAAGCCGCTCGTCGTGACCTGACCGAAGCCAAAGCGCGTGAGCG
>CAZDTG010000347.1:0-3698 GCA_964508005.1 uncultured Steroidobacteraceae bacterium | reverse complement strand
TTCATTCTTGGCGCCCTACCGTCCTGGCTCACCCCGCTAGATTCCGAAGAGCCACTTTGGTTTGGTTGGTGTTTGGCGCGTCTGGCGCCAAACGCGCGCAATTCGCGCGGGATTTGGCTCGTTTGGCGCAAAACGCGTGGAATTCGGCGAGCAAGTAGCGCGGCGCCTGCCCTCGTTGACCATGTAGCGGGAAACCGAGGCCTGGTGGCGTGGGGAGGTTCGTCATGAGCAAGCGAACATCGACTCGTTGGTACATCGGCGCGTGGGTGTTGTGGGTGCTCGCCTGGATCGTCGTCTTCATGACGGGCCGGACGACCACGACGGGCACGTCGTTCTTCGTCCACGGCTCGTCGCCGGTCGGGGCGGTCGCCCTGATCGCGGTCTGGATCCTGGCGCTGGTCATGTTGGTGATGTGGCTCGGCGCCCTGATCCGGCTCGGGCAGCTTCATTCCTGGGGCTGGTTCGTGGCCGTCCTGGTGCTGCAGCTGGTCGGGCTGGGCATCGTCGGGATGGCCGCGTACGCGATCGGCGGGCCGCCCGACGACGGCTCGGCCGTGGTGATGCGTCCGACCGCGACCTGATTTCGCCTCTCATCCCTCCGGGCGGCTGGCCGGTTCGCGCAAGTGGACCGGTCAGCCCGTTTGAGGCGCCTCGTTTCCGGGCCTTAGTAGAATCGAGCGACCCGGTAGACGCGCCCGCCCGCGGTCGTGAACCGGGCGTCTGGTCCTGGGCCGCTAGCTCAACTGGCAGAGCGCCGTGCTGATAACGCGGAGGCAGGTGGTTCGAGTCCACCGCGGCCCACCACTCCTGATATAACGCGAACCGGCGGCGCTGGAAGCCTGTCGGTCGGGAAGATTGCGCTCCGCGAGTCGACTCTGATCTCGCTCACCAGTTGCTGCATCAGCGCCTTACGCTGCGAGAGCGTGCCGCTGTCCATCGCCTCATCGATCGAGGTCAACACCGCGCCGATGTCCTTGATTGTTGGCGCGACGATCGATCTATCGGCCAGCTCCTCTTGCAGCGTCTCACGCTGCGTCCGCAGCTCGGCGAGGCGACGCTCAAGCTCGTCCATCCGACCGGCTAATCGCCCGGCCGTGAGGGAGCCGGTCTCGAAGGCGTCAAAGTAACGCTGCAGCGCCTGCTCGGCCTTCTCGATTTTCGCCTCGAGGCTTCGCAGCTCAGATCGCTTGCTTGGGAGCGCGCTGTTCGCCTTCTGGGTCGCACTGGCCACCGCTCGCTCGATGAGGTGACTGTCCGAGTAAGTCGCTTGCATCGACTCGAGAACGGCATGTTCAAAGGCGTCTGCGGGAAGGCGATCGGCCCGGCATCCATGCCGGCCGTACCGATTGCGGGAGAAGCACGTGTAGTACCGATAAGAACCCTTGCGTCCGTGAGCGACTGTCCCGAGGAAACGACTCCCGCACTTGCCGCAGCGGACAACGCCGCTCAGCAGGTAATCGGTGGTGTTGCTGCGGCGCGTCCAGGCTGCCTCTTTCCGGGCTGCGAGCAGCTTCTGGGCTGCTTCGAAGGCATCCCCGCTGATTAGCGCGATGTGCGGTCCTGGATATGACGCGCCGCGAAACTCGACGCGTCCGACATGGACAGGATTGCAAAGGATGTCGAAGACGGTGACCGCACTCCACGGCCGACCAGCTCGCGTCTGATAGCCATGACTGTTTAGCCAGTTGGCGACAGCCCTCGTTCCCAGCTTCTTGATGACGTACAGGTCGAATATCTTGCGCACCGTTGCGGCCTCGGCCTCATCGGGTTCCAGCTTGGCAACTGCTGGGTTGTAGCGATAGCCGTATGGGTTGGGACCTCCGAGCCATCCGCCGGCAGCTGCTTTGCGTTCCATGCCGGCGATCACACGATCGACAAGCGTCGCGCGTTCAAACTCGGCAAACACACCCAGCATCTGGACCATCATTCGGCCCGCAGGCGTTCCAGTGTCGAAAGGCTCCGTTGCCGAGCGGAAGACAACATGCGAGTGGTCGAGCTCTTCCAGAATCTGTGCCAGTCCACGAACCGAGCGCGAGAGACGATCCACGCGATAGACGAGCATGAGATCGAAGCGACCAAACCGAGCGTCGGCGAGAGCGCGCTGCAGCTCAGGTCTCTCCAGCGTGCTGCCGGTCATGCGGTCGCTGTACCTTCGCGTGAGCTCCCAACCTTCCTGGCTCGCGACGTACGCCCGAAGGCGCGCGTCTTGGGCTTCAAGTGAATAGGGCTGATGCTCCTCGTCGGTCGAGATTCGTGTGTAAGTGGCAATTCTCACTTCGATCCCTTCTCCTTCCGAGGCTTGCGCGGCAGGCGCAGCGTCGCATACCGATCGCGCCGGTATTCGTCAACCCATTGCCGGCTGCTCCGCCAACTACCATCCTCGGCTCGAACTGCCTTCAACCGGGAGCGTTGCGCGGCATTACGGAGAGCCACGACCGACAGGTCCTTTGTCGCCAGAGCTTCCAGAGGTACCAGCCTTGCAGGCCCTGCAACTGCAGGCAAGACGAAACGACTGAGGTTCTCGAGGATCGACCTCGCGAGGATCTCGCCTAAGGGTCCTGGGTCGCCTCGGTCGGCGCGATGCAGTGCATCGAGGTAGCGATCTCGAAGGCGCTTCTGAATGATCGCTGGTGGGTAACCAAGCCGAACCAAGAGGAGATTCGTCACCAAACGGCCGGCACGGCCGTTGCCGTCAATGAAGGGATGAATGCGTTCGAACGCGGCATGCCGCGCCGCAACTGCCTCGGCAATGGGCGTTGCCTCGCGAGGCAAGGTCGCGACGCCATCTACCCAGTCGCGAACCAGTGCCGGCACTTCCGGGTGACTGGGTGGTTTCATCCCATGTTTGAAGGCGTGGATGTCATGCCGCCGCCAGTTGCCCGGACCTTCGTCTGCGGAAGCGTCTGGATGTGGAGCTACCTCCCACACCGGGGTCATTGCCAGCCGGTGAACATGGCGGACCTCGGTGAGGGTGAGCAACTTGCCGCTGGTCCATGGGCCAGAACTCAGTGCCTGGCTGTACACCCACTGGGCAGCGCCCGCGTAGCCGCTGACCTCCAGGTAGTCCTTCAGTTCCTTACTGCCGACCGCCTTGCCTTCGCGGAGAAGTGCCTCAACTTCTCGCAGTACCAACGTGTTTCCCTCCAGGGCGGTTGAGCTGTGGGCTTCGTGGTACCAGATATCGGTCCATATGCCCTCGGCCTCGTCAGGTGAGGGTAAGCCGCCGAGTCGGTTCTTCAGTTCCTCGACCATGAAGGCGAGTCGTGCGTGCACCGCTTCGCGGGTGGGTCGTCCTCGCACGCCGGTCGAGGCGCTTTGGGTTAGGTTGCTCATGTGAGGGCTACCCAATTGTACAACTCAACTTAGTTAGGTTGCTATGCCATTGCCTAGCTAAATGATCAACGCAACCTACCCTAGTCACGCAGCCTTGCTGTCGTCCGGCCGACGCTCGAAGGCGGATGCGAGAACTTCCGCGAGCATATCAATGGCACGATGCCAGTGCGCGTCAGCGCAAAGCTCGATGCGGGGCGGCAAGAGGACGATCGGCTCCTGGTCCGGGTCCTGCCTAGGCCTTCGCGGAGGTGCATGCCGAGGGGGGCAAGCGCTTGACCCCCGCAACAACCGGTGGGGGTCCGAATCGGACCCCTCCCGGAGGAAGGGGGCAAACTTTGACCCCGTTGAATCGCGCATCAGGCTCC
>CAZDTG010000346.1:0-3707 GCA_964508005.1 uncultured Steroidobacteraceae bacterium | reverse complement strand
GACAGGTCCGGCGGGATCGATCGGGCTTCTACGACCCCGGCCCTGCCCGCCTCAGCACCTTCCGGGGCTCACTGCGTCCATCTATAGACGACCCCGGGATACGGCGGCTTCCATTGGTCGAATGCTCCAGTGATGTACACCGTGTCGGCGCCCGTGGGACCGAACGCCACATTGGTAACGTAGGGCGTGGGCACGTTGATCATGCGCACCAGCCTTCTATCTTCGCTCACGACGAGCACACGGCCGGATCCGTTTTGCGCGATGTAGTAATTACCGTCGGAGCCCAACTTGATGCCGTCCGGGCCGTTGTAGGCATCCTCGTGCGCAGTTGGCGGCGCGAGGTCCTGCAGGCGCGCCCAGACGACCCGGGGACCGAGAGTCCCATCAGCCTGTATCGGGAAGGACAGGATTCTGCCCGCCAGCATCTCGGCGACGAGCAGGTGCCGGCCGTCCTTCGACACGGTCAAGCCGTTCGAGTAATGGATCGTAGCGGCAACCTCGCGGGTCTCCCGGCCGTCTGCCGACAGATGCAGGACGGCTCCCGTGATCGGCGCCTTGATGTCGTACACGCCCGAAGCGGAGAAATAGATGCCGCCGTGGCCGTCGCTCGTGAAATCGTTCGGGCCGTTGAAGGGCTTGCCCGCGCTGTCGCTCGAAATCGTGCGCACCTCCTTGCCGCGGGCATCGAGCTCCACGAGCCCATTCGCGTCGTAACAGGCCACGAGGATATGGTCGCGAAAGCGGATCAATGCGCTGGGGCCGCAATGATCCTTGCGCCAGTAGACCTGCGACTGCTTGCCGTCCCACATCTTGATGTCGTTGGCGGCATACTCGACATAGAGGAGCCGACCCTGGTCCCACAGGGGGCCCTCGGGATACCGGGCATGCGTGTCGATGATGTCGACGCCGGCGCAAGCCACGCCCATCCGGAACAGGCAAAGGGTGACGAGGGGAATGAGAATCCTGATTTGCACGGTGTGAGAGTATCCGGACGTTCCCGCGCGGGTCTTGTGCGGCCTGTTTCACATTATTGTAATACGACCGATACAAAACTGGCCCGTACTACGTGACGCGATTTGTTGTCGCTACGAAGGTCTCGGGACGGTCTAAAAAGTGAATCCGCTGAATCCGAAGTTCTTGGCGGCGACGGTGGCAGCCGTCTTCGCGTGCGCCGCGGGCGCACCCGCGCGAGCCTCAATAATCGCCGACGGGCTGACGTATACGCTGACCGAAAGGGCGATCAGCTCGACAGTGGATCAGTTTACGCTCGACATCACGGGCATCAATGGTCCGTCGGATACGGAGCACGGCGGCCGCTACGGCGTGAACGCGTTCGCGCTCAACCAGCCGCAGGGGGGGCTGGCCACGGGATCGGCGCCGGGATTCACGTACACGCCGGGCGGCACGAGCGCCAACGGCTGCACCATGGTCGGTGCCTTTTTTTGCTTTGCCGCCAACACGACGCCGTCCGGACCGCCGCTCGCGGCGAACTCGAAGCTGGACATCACTTTCACTCTGACCGCCAACAGTGCGGGTGAGTTTGCCGGCTACAACCCGGGGTTCAAGATCGACTGGGCCGGAACCAACAACCATTACGATCTCGTGGGACAGACTCTGACTCCGACAGTCGTCCCCCTGCCCGCCGCACTACCCCTGTTTCTCAGCGGGCTCGCCGGTCTCGGCTTGATGAGGCGGCGCAGGGCCGCCTGAGCCTTCACGGCCCGAGCCGGTCGCAGCAGCCGCGCGTGGAGCGCTGCATGCCGTACAGGATTTGCAGTCCCGCACGGCGCCGCGCAACGCGCGGGTCGCCGTCTACGACGGGCCGGTCAAAGGCGTCAGAGTCAGCTCGACGCGGCGATTCGCCTGGCGGCCCTGGGGTGTCGCATTGTCCGCGACCGGGTGGGTTTCACCGGCGCCGACCGTGACGACCCGGTTACCGGCCAGACCCTGGGATTCCAGATACTGGGCCACCGAGCCCGCGCGCCGCTCGGAAAGCTTCTGGTTGTACTCCGCGGAGCCGGTGCTATCGGTGTGTCCGGCGACTTCGACGACGGTCTTGTTGTATTTCTTGAGGACCAGGTCGACCGAGTTCAAGACCTTGTAGAAGGAGGGGTCGAGCTCGGCACTGTCGCTCTTGAACGTGATGTTGCCGGGCATGTTGAGGGTGATGTTGTCCCCCATGCGCGTGACGCTCACACCCGTTCCGGCGAGGTCATGGCGGAGGTTTGCCTCCTGTCGATCCATGTAGTTGCCGATGGCGCCTCCGGCCAGCGCGCCCACGCCGGCCGCTATCAGCGCGTTCTTGCGGTGCGCCGCGGCGTCACCGCCGGTGAGCAGTCCGATGACGGCGCCGGTCGCGGCACCGATTCCTGCTCCCTTGGTCGTGTCGCTGACCTTCCTGTCCCCGGTGTAGGGATCGTAGGTGTAGCAAGCGGTGAGGCTGAGGACGAGCGCCGTTACGAAGGCAGGCTTCGAAAGGACGAGGTTGAGCGGGTTTTTCATCGGTACTTGTTCGTCGCGAGGTTGACGGGAACGGCAAAGTGCGTACGGAGAGTCCCGGATGCTGGCGGGCGCGCCGTTCAGCGCCGCAAGAGCCAGCGTCCGGTAATGCTTCTGCGGGGGCGAATATTAGGTACTGCATGGAAAATTTAGCAAGATGTAGCTCTTTGGCGATATGCTGAATCTTCCGTACTGTGACGACTGTCGCGAAGGTGAAGCAGCTGGACTGTTGGCGAGGAAGCCTGGCCCGCTTCGCGTGGGGCCTCGTGTCTGTGACGAGCTGGCTGGCGGCGCAGTCCGGCATTGCGCGAGCCGAGCCGGCCGCGGCTCCCGCGGCGCAGTTTCGCATCGTGGCCTATGTGGCGAGCTGGGCTGCGCCGGCGATCATTCACCCCGAAAAACTCACTCACCTCAACTTTTCCTTTGCGCGGATCGTGAACGGCCGGGTCGGGCTCGAGAATGAAGCCGTGGCAGCCCGCCTGAAGGCGATCCGGGCGCTCAAGGACGAAAATCCGGCGCTCAAAGTCATGGTGTCTGTCGGAGGATGGACGGCCGAGGGGTTTTCGGATGCCGCGCTCACCGATGCGTCGCGAAGCACATTTGCACGCAGTGCGGTGGAGCTGCTGCGCGACTACGGGCTCGACGGAATCGATCTCGACTGGGAGTATCCGGGCCAGGGCGTTGCGGGGATCAAGTATCGCGCCGCGGACAAGCAGAATTTCACCCTGTTGCTGAAGACATTACGCCAACAGCTCGATGCGGAGAGCGCGGCGCGCGGGCGCAGCGGCAGCGACCGCTACCTCCTGACGATCGCTTCGGCGGATCGCGAATACTTCGATCACACGGAGATGCAGAGCCTCCATGTCTATCTCGATTGGATCAATGTGATGAGCTATGACTTCTTCAACAGTCTGACGCCCACCACGGGACATCACGCGGGCCTGTACCACTCGGAGCTCGCGGGCCCCAGGGACCGCGACGCGGACGCGGCTGTGAGGCAACATCTTGCGGCGGGCATCCCGGCCGGAAAGCTCGTGCTCGGGGTCGCCTTCTATGGGCGCGGCTTTGCGGGTGTGACGCCGGTGAATCACGGACTCAACCAGTCTTACGAGCGGTATGAGGCCGATCACAGCTACGCCGAGCTGGAAGGGCGATTCATCGGCAAGCAGGGGTTCGTTCGCTACTGGGACGAGCGCGCGCAGGCGCCC
>CAZDTG010000345.1:0-3712 GCA_964508005.1 uncultured Steroidobacteraceae bacterium | reverse complement strand
TGACGCCTGATGTACGTTGGACGCGCCTTGACCTCCTCGAATATCTTGGCGATGTACTCACCGATGAGGCTGATGGCAAAGATCGTGAACGAGCCGAAGAAAATGATGAGCAGCACCACCGTGGTGATGCCGCGCGGCGCGAGGTTCGGAAAGAACAGGCGGCCGAGGAACTGCAGAAGCCCGAGGAACACCGAAATCAGCACCAGCGCGATGCCGCTGAAGGTCAACAGATCCAGGGGCGTGCGGCTGAACGAGAGAATCCCCTTCTTGGCCCAGCCGAAGTTCTTCAGCATATTGTTGGTCGACCGGCCGAACATCCGCTCCGGCCGCGTGTATGGCACGCCGGTCTGGCGGAATCCTACGTAGGCGCGCAGCCCGCGCATGAACAGATCACGCTCCTCGCAAGTCAGCAGCCATTTCACGACGCGGCGGTCGATCAGTGAAAAATCGCCGGCGTCGTGCGGAATCGGCACGGAGGAAAAGTAATCGAACACACGGTAGAAGGCCTTGTACGCCAGCTGCATGTACCAGGCAGCTTCACGTTTGACGCGTACTCCGTACACCACGTCAAAACCCTCGCGCCATTTGGCCACGAATTCCGGAATGAGCTCGGGAGGATCCTGCAGATCCCCATCCATCAGGACCACTGCGTTCTTCGTGGCAAGCTGCATGCCACTGCGAAACGCAGCCTGCGAGCCGAAATTGCGTGAATGCGTGATGCCCACCACGTGAGGATTGGCGGCGCTCAACTGGCGAATCACTTCCTCGGAATCGTCCGGACTGCCATCGTTCACGAAAATAATTTCGTAATCGATGCCGAGTGTGGTGAACATCCGCTCGAGCCGCTCCGCCATCACCGGAATGGCCTGGGCGTCCTTGTAACAGGCGATTACCGCGCTGACACTGTAGATCCGATCGAGGGCGCGCTTTTTCGAGGCCCGTTCGTATAACTGCACGTCATCCAGTGATTCATACCAGCGTGCGGTCAACGCCAGGCCTTCCTCCAGTGTGACGCCGGCCCGCCAGTTGAGCACGGTGCCGGCGCGCGCCGGATTGGCGTACCAGTCGTTCACGTCCCATTCCCGACCCGCCATCGTCGAGAATTGCGGCTCCGCCTCGATTCGGAACTGCGACTTTGCAAGATTTGCAAGATCGCGGATGGTGGTCTTGCGTCCGCTCCCGATGTTGAAGGATCTGCCGTATTGGTCGGGGCGCAATTCGATCGCCGCACAGAGGAATGCGTGTGTCACGTCATCGACATAGACGAAATCACGCGATGTTTCCGGATCGACGAACGGCGGCAGAGTGCCTTCGGCCGCACTTGCCACCAGGGTGGGAATCAACCGGGAGCGATCCTCGAGCGGTCCGTAAACCGAATACAGGCGCAGGTTGGCGCAGCGCAACCCGCGGTGTTGTCCACAGAAGTAGACCAGATTGGCTGCGGCGCTCTTGGTGACCGCGTAATAGCTGTTCGGCGTCAGCGCGCTATCCTCATCGGGTCCGGCTGACCGGGCGCCGTACTCGGACGAGCTTCCCGCATGAATATAGCAATGCGTGCCCCTCTTCACGAGCTGCTCAATGAGCTCCTGCTTGAACACGACGTTGGTCTGAAACATGCGCTCGACGTCCTGCTCGAACGAGTAGGCGCCGTACGCAACGCAGTCGAAGACCGTCGCCGGTTGGACGCGGTCCAACAGCGCAGTGACGTTCCCGCGGGCGAGCAGGTCGACGGTAATGTTGTGGTCCTCGCCACAGTCAGCGAGCCGCCAGGCAGGATCCCTGGAGGCAGTGCCGAAGACGTCCGCCCGGAGGCCAAGCAACGATCGCAACAGGTTGGCGCCGATGAAGCCGCTCGCCCCCAGAATCAGGATGGGCCCGCGCAGTTCCCGTGCGAGCGACTCGATCGAGCTCATACGCCAGGCGCCGCGGCCGCGGATCGTTCGGACATCTGCGCCAATATCGTCGGCACATCGAGTCCGCACTCCTGTCGATGCCATGTTTGCGAGCCATACCGACCCGAGGGGTAGCCGCGCGCGTGTGCATGCAGCAGTACCGGTATCGGACATCCCAGAAGCGCCAACGCATGAACGAATTGTTGGCCGAATCCGCCTTCGGCAACGTGCTCCTCCACCAGCCCGAGCGCCGGCGCACTGGCGATCGCCTCCAGCAGCGCTTGTGGAACGGCCGTTGGCGTGCTTCCACCCAGCTCGCTGACCACCCAAAGTGCGGGACGGCCGGCCCATGCGCAAGAGCGGGTTGCGTGCAACAGACCGCCGGCGATGGGACCGACGGCCACGATCACTCCGGCCGCACCGGTCTGCAGCTGCCGCCAGGGAGAATATGCCGGCAGCCCGCTTTCATCGGCCAGCTCCGAGCGCCCCAGGCGCAAATATGCCGGTTCGGGGCGCGCGCTCATAAGTTGAATGATCGGATCGAGGTCTGCGGAAAACGCCGGTATGTAAGTCCGCATGCCCGGCAACGTCAGTAGTACGCCGTAATCCTCCAGCGCGTGGTGGGTGGCGCCCATCGATCCATACGCGTAGCCGCCGCCATTCCCAACCAGACGCACCGGCAGGTGATTCAGGCATACATCGTTGCGGATCTGTTCGAACGGACGCGCGTAACAGAAAGGCGCGATACTGTAGACCCAGGCCTTGTTTCCGCCCCGGGCGATGCCGGCCGCGACGGAAATCATGTTCTGCTCGGCCACACCTGCATTGATGAACCGTGCCTCGAGCGCCTCCTGCAGCGGCTCGAGCGCCATGAAGCCGAGGTCGCCAGTCATGAAGAAATAAGGCTCGCGCGCAGCGAGGGCCACCATGGCGCTGCAGAATTCATTTCTCATGGCACCGCGACCCGCGAATCTGCCGCCTGGTGAGCGGCAACCTTCCCTGCGTCTTCGAGCTCGCCAAGTGCCGCGGCATACTGTTCACTGGTCAGCGGCAGGTAATGCCACTCCATGCGGTTCTCCATGAATGACACTCCCTTGCCCTTGATGGTATGCAGGACGATGAGCGCGCCAGGATGGGCGCGCACAGCCGCAGTGATCGCTCGATGATCGTGCCCATCGACATGCACGACCGGCAATCCGAAGCCTTGCAGACGCGTAGCCAGATCCTGCATCGAGGCGATATCACGGGTGGAGCCAAAACCCTGCAGGCCGTTCAGGTCGATCAATACCGTAATGTTGGGCAATTTGCGATGCGCGAGAAAGATCAACGCCTCCCACATGACGCCCTCCTGCCATTCGCCATCCGAGGTCAAACAATAGGTATGCCCCGACTGGCCATTCAGATGGCGTGCCAGCGCCATGCCGAGTGCCACGGGAAAGCCGTGGCCGAGGCTCCCGGTTGCGACCGGAATGCGCTCGCTCCAGCCGGGCACCGGATGGCCGGCGAGCAAGGTCCCATCCGCGTGGAAGGTCGCCAGATCGGAATCGTGGAGCAGGCCGAGACTCCAGAGCGTGATGTAGAGAGCACCGGCGGCGTGACCCTTCGACAGTATGAAGTCGTCCGTCTGATCCATGACACAGTGATGCAATGCGAGCATCGCATCCAACGCGGACAAGTTGCCCCCAAGGTGTCCGATTCGCCGCTCGAAGTGCATGCGCAGCAGGCGGCGTCGGGCGCTAAGGGCGAGCGCCGCCATGTCAATCCCCCGCGAGCTTTCACTTTGCACGAAACACCCAGCGATCGTTGAGAACATAGGAAAG
>CAZDTG010000344.1:0-3717 GCA_964508005.1 uncultured Steroidobacteraceae bacterium | reverse complement strand
TTCGGCATCTCGACATCGAGCGTGAGCACGTCGGGATTGAGCTGCTTGATCTTCTCGCGCGCGATGTGTGCATCACCCGCAACGCCGACAACCTCGATGCCGGCGTCCGTCCGCAGAATGTCGGTGAGCAGGCTGCGCACGAGCGCGGAGTCGTCCACGATGAGGACGCGGATGCGGCGCTTTGCGGGGCTCGGGGGCATGGGGGCTGCGGGGCTGGTCATGTGGGTTGCGCCTATTCGAAGAGATCGACCTCGCCCCCGCTGGCGGCTTGCCGGCCGAGGCTGTCGCGGTACAACTGCTCGTGGTGGCTGATGATGCGGTTCTCGACCGGCGGCAGCTTGCGCAGCTTGCAGCGCCCCGAGGCCGGAAAGTAGATCACCTTGCGCGGCTGTGTGCCGCCCATGTCCTCGGCCGCCACGCGCAGCCCTTCGAGCTGCATGTAGCTCTTGATGAAGCTGATGTTGCGCTCGCCCACGTCGGTCATCCCGATGAGGATGCGGCCGCCGCCGAACAGCTTGACCTCCAGCCGCTCGCGCGTCGCTCCCAGCTTCAGCAGATCGTTGATGAGGCTTTCCATCGCGTGCGAGCCGTAGCGGGTCGCCAGGCCCACGGCCGGATCGAGCCAGTTGTTGGGTCCGATGGAGTTGTCTTCCGGCAGCATGAAATGGTTCATGCCGCCCACGTTGAGCTTTGGATCGCGGATGCAGGCGGAGATGCAGGACCCCAGCACTGTGGTGACCGCCTCGTCGCCGCGCGTCACGTAGTACTCGCCCGGCAGGATTTTCACGCTCCAGCGCCCGTTCTCGACATCCCAGTAGCGCTGCATGTGCTCGAATCCCGGCAGCATCGGGACGGGCTCGACGGGCGCCACGCTGTTCAGATACGAGCGCATCTCAGCAGCGCCTGTACACGGTCTTGCCGATGGGGGTATAGCTCTCAGAGACCTTGAAGAGGCTTTCGGAGTGGCCGAGGAACAGCAGATCGCCGGGACGTTGCAGACGGGCGACGCGGGCGAACAGCTCCCGCTGGGTATCCTTGTCGAAATAGATCACGACGTTCCTGCAGAAGATGGCATCCAACGGACCCTTCATTGGCAGGGGGTGCATGAGATTGAGGTGCCGGAAGGTGATCAGCGCGGCGAGCTCTGGCGTCACCGCGTAGCATGGCCCGTCGCGGCCGCGCTCCTCCACGAAGAAGCGCGCCAGCCGTTGCGGACTCAAGGCGCGGACCCGGTCCGCCGGGTAAACGCCGCGTTGTGCACGCGCCAGCACGTCCGAGTCGAGATCCGTGGCCAGGATCTTGATGTCCCAGGAGCGCAGGTCGGGAATGGCTTCCACCACGGTCATGGCGAGCGAGTAAGCCTCCTCGCCGCTCGAGCAGCCGGCAGACCAGATCCGCACACGGCGTGAGCCGTGGCGATCCGCGGCTCGCGCCTGCAGCAGTTGCTCGCGCAGGCAGTCGAAGTGATGCGCCTCGCGAAAGAACGAAGTGAGATTCGTGGTGATGGCGTTGCAGAGCTCGATGATCTCCTTGCCGTTGTCGCCTGCCAGGAAGGTGCGATAGTCGGCGAACGTGCGCAGGTGCAGCGCGCGCAGGCGCCGCGCCAGCCGCCCGTACACGAGCTCGCGCTTCTGGTCGGAGAGGTTGATGCCGGTCAACTCCTTGACGAGCTTGCGCAAGGCCTCGAAATCCTCGTTGCCGAACACGAACTCGCGTACCCTCGGCGCTTCCAGGGCTTCGCGCAGCTGGGTGGGTAACATGCGGCTAGAACAGCTCGACGCTGCCCTCGTTGGCATGCAGCGCGGCAACGCTCGTCCGACCGGCCGCGCCCGGCAGCAGCAGGTTGAAAAGAATCCGGTGCGAGTCCGAGGTGAAGCGCGCACGCAGGTTCTCCAGCAGCACCTGCCAGTTGAGCGGGTCGCCCCCGAGCGGACGGCCCGCCGCATCCGTGGGGACATCGCTGAACGCGAGGGTTGCCAGGAGATTGCGCACCTGGGTGAGCTGTTGTGTCAGGCGGTCGTGGAATTGCAGGCTCTCGATGCAGATCGCCAGCTCCCGTGACAGCTGCTTCCGGTCGGCCGGTACGTTGCCGCCGGCTTCGACCAGCCGCGCTATCCGGCCCAGCGCGCGGCTCAAGTCCTCCACGGGACCATTCGACTCGTGCAGCGAAAGCTCGATGAGAGCGGCGGCGGCCTCCACCGGGGTGGCCGGCTCGGCCCGGGTGCGTAGCGCGCGCAACTGTGCAGTTACGCCGGTATCGGCGACGATGCGCCCGCGGCGCTCGTCGTGCGCTGCAGGGGGCGCGCCGACCGTGATCCTCTTGTCGGCGCCACTGTCTTTACGCGCAACGTCTGTTTGTCGCTTCATGATTTTTTAGCAGGCCACCTTTGGCAGGTATCCTTCGCATGCCCTCCTTTCGCGTCAGGGAAGCCCGGCGCGCAGCAAGCCGCGCCGGGGGATGTGCTGCAAGCGCAGCGCCCGCTGGCCGTCCTCAGCCGCTCTTCGACTTGAAGGTGCGCACCTGCTCGTTGAACTTGTTGGCGATCTTCTGCAGCGTGTCGACCGCCTGGTTGTGCATCTTCTCCTGGTCGCCCGCGCTCAGGCGATTCTGCTTCGTCTCGAACTCCAGGCACTTCAGGTATGTGTCGACATCGGCGTTGTATTCCTTCAGGGTCTGCATCGCCGTGACCATTTCCTGCTCGCTGGCGGTCTTGCCGTCGGGAATCTTGCTCGGCGCCGGCGGCAGTACGCAGTCCGCGTGGGCCGCCAGGCTCACGGAGTAGGCGACCGCCAGGGCCGCGAGCGTCCGTTTTGGGGATTTCATCGATCTGTCCTCGTATCGTAGGTGATGTTGAAAGAACTCTAGCCGAGCACCTTGGCGACGGTCGCCAACAGTCTCTCGGGGTTGAAGGGTTTCACGAGCCAACCGGTCGCCCCCGCCGCCTTCCCTTGTTGCTTGCGCTCGGTAGTCGCCTCCGTCGTCAACACCAGGAGTGGCACGTACTTGTAGCTTGCGCGGTTGCGCAACTCGCGCACCAGGGTGATGCCGTCCATGTTCGGCATGTTCACATCGGTGATCACGAGATCGAACTTGTGTTTCGCGGCGATCTCCAGGGCCTGGCAGCCATCGACGGCCTGCTCCACCTGGTGACCCGCGCCGGCGAGCGTGATGCCCACCATCTGGCGCATCGCCGCCGAGTCATCTACCGCTAGTATCCGGGCCATCGCCGCTCTCCGTTGATTGTCCCGCTCATGTCAAAACTCCCGCCAGTCGCTGTCGGCGCCGTTGCCAGGCGCGCGGGCGGCCGCCTTGCGCGCGGGCGGAAGCTCCGCGTCCGCGGCCGCCGCGGCGGCACCGGACTTCCCCGACCAGGGTCGGCCGCTACCGCGGCGCTGCGCACGCACGGGCGCCTCCGCGCGGGGCGTTGCTGCCGCCGCACTGGCGCGGGCGACGGCATGATTCATGTTGGCTGCGAGCGCTGCTTCGGCCACGCGATAGCGCGCGAGCATCTCGCTGAGGCCGCGCACCTGCTCGGCCATGGCTTGCGAGGCGGCCGTGGCCTGCTCGACGAGCGCGGCATTCTGTTGGGTGAGCTCGTCCATCTGCATGACGGCGCGGTTGACCTGCTCGATGCCCGAGGACTGCTCGCGCGAGGCGGCGGCGATCTCGGCGACGATGTCGGAGACCTTCTTCACCGAGGCCACGATCTTCTCGAG
>CAZDTG010000343.1:0-3721 GCA_964508005.1 uncultured Steroidobacteraceae bacterium | reverse complement strand
ATCCAGTGAACCTCGATCACCTCGGCCTTCTCGTGCGCGGCGACCGCCGGCTCGATGCCGGTCGCCATGAACAAGTGCAGCACCTCCGTGAAGACTCCGGGCGAGCTGAGATAGCCCTCCAGGCTCTCCCAATGCCGGGCGCTCACACCGGCTTCCTCGACGAGCTCCCGCTGTGCCGTGGTGAGAGGCGGCTCGTTCGGCTCGAGCTTCCCTGCGGGCAGCTCCCAGATCCACCCATCTGCCACGTAACGGTACTGCCGCAGCAGGCACACACGGTCCTGCGCGTCGATTGCAACCACAGCAGCGCCACCCGGGTGGTGAACCACTTCGAGCTCCACGTGGTGCCCATTCGGCAGGACGACCTCATCCGTCGTCACCGTGATGATGCGGCCGCGAAATTGAACGGTTCGTTTTTCAGGTTTCATACGCAGCGGGGTTGAGGCGCAGGCGCGCGCGTGAGACAGACTCTCCAGCTCCAGCGGCCGGGAGCCAAGTCGGTGTGGCAGGAACCGTGAAGAGTGGCACACTCGCCGAGGTGCGCCAAGCTCACCTCATCCTCATTACGGGCCTCCCGGGCACGGGCAAGTCCACGCTGGCGCGCATGCTCGCATCGCGTTATCGGTTGCCTCTCATCTGCAAGGACACGATAAAGGAGCCGCTCCTGGACGTAATCGGGGCGCGTGACCGTACAGACTCGCGGCGACTCAGCGATGCGAGCTTCGCCGTCCTGTTTGCACTGGCGGGTGAGTGCCTGCGTACCGGGACGGACCTCATCGTCGAAGGCAACTTCAGAGCGGGTGAGCACGAGCCGGCAGTGCGGGCCATCGCAGCAGCGCAGGCACTGACGAGCGCCCCGCTGGCGCAAATCCTGTGCCGCGCCGCCGAGCCGGTCCGAGTCGCGCGTCTCCAGGCGCGGGCCACCGACCCCTCACGCCACGCGGGGCACCGCGACGCCGCTATAGCGACCGAGCCGTCCCCGCCGACTGTCGATTTTCTCGCGCTCCCCGGCGAGCGATTCACATTCGATAGCAACGCAACGTCACCCGCCGATGTCGATCCCGTCCGGCTGCAATCCCTGCTCGACGCACTCGATGAGTGGCGCGAGGGTAACCCGCGCGCTTGATGACGAGCACAGGGCTGAGTCGCGTATCCTTCGCGCCTGTAATGGCCGTCGGCGATGCGCCGATGGCTTCTGCCACACCCACCAAGGGATTTCCATGCGCACCGCGCTCCTGGCCGCTCTCTCCGCACTCTTCCTACTGATCCACAGCGCACACGAGCCGGCTGCGGCGGCACCCGCGGCGCTTCCCGACATCGATATCCCTTATCAGAAGTACGTCCTGCAGAACGGACTGACGCTGATCGTCCATGAGGACCACAAGGCGCCGATCGTCGCCGTGGATGTCTGGTACCACGTCGGCAGCAAGGATGAGCGCCCAGGGCGCACCGGCTTCGCGCACCTCTTCGAGCACCTGATGTTCAACGGCTCGGAGAACCACGACGACGAGTTCATGCGCCCGCTGCTCGCCGCCGGCGCCACACAATTGAATGGCAACACCTGGCTCGATCGCACGACGTACTTCGAGAACGTGCCGGTGAATGCCGTGGATCTCGCCTTGTGGCTCGAATCCGATCGCATGGGTCATCTGCTGGGCGCCATCGACCAGAAGAAGCTCGACGAGCAGCGCGGCGTCGTGCAGAACGAGAAGCGCCAGGGCGAGAACCAACCCTACGGCAAGGTCCCTAACCTCATCGCCGCCAACACGTATCCCGCCGGCCATCCGTATTCCTGGACCACGATCGGCTCCATGGAGGACCTCAACGCCGCCTCCCTGGCCGACGTGAAGGACTGGTTCAATGCCTACTACGGCGCCGCGAACGCCGTACTGGTGATCGCCGGTGACGTGAAGCCCGCGGACATCAAGTCAAAGGTGGAACATTACTTCGGCGACATCCCACCCGGTCCCGTGTTGAATCACACCCAGAGCTGGGTGGCGAAGATGACCGGCCAGAAGCGCGCTACGCTCCAGGACCGAGTGCCGCAGGCACGCATCTACAAGACCTGGAACATCCCGGGCTACAGCACCCGCGACTACACGATTCTGCAGTTGGTCACCGACGTGCTCGCCCAAGGGAAGAACAGCCGCCTTTATCGACGCCTCGTCTACACAGACCAGGTGGCGACATCGGTGAGTGCCGACATCGGCCCCTTCGAGATCGGCTCGCAGTTCCAGGTGACCGCAACGGTCAAGCCGGGCGGCGACCCGCGAGTGGTCGAGAAGGCGCTCGACGAGGAAATCGCACGCCTGCTCGCCTCCGGCCCGAGCCGCGAAGAGCTCGAACGCATCAAAACAACAGACTATGCGTCATTCGTCCGCGCCGTCGAGCGGATCGATGGCGCCGGCGGCAAGGCATCCATCCTCGGCGAAAGCGAGCTCTACGGCGGCTCTCCGGACTTCTACAAGCAGTCTCTGCGTTGGATGCGCGAGGCGACCCCGGCCGAGGTGCAAAACACGGCCCGCGCCTGGCTTTCCGACGGCGTCTTCGTTCTCGACGTGCAACCCTTCCCCGAATATCACGCCCTCGCCAGCGACTCTGATCGGAGCAAAATGCCGGAGGTCGGCACGCCGCCCGCGCTGGCGCTTCCCCCGCTCGCCCGCGCCACACTTCCCAACGGACTGAAAGTCGTCCTCGCCGAGCGCCATGACGTTCCCGTGGTGCAACTCAACCTCATCGTGGATGCAGGCCATGCCGCCGACAGTCTCGCCAAGCCGGGCACCGCCTATCTGACGCTTGCGATGATCACCGACGGCACGAAGACCCGCGATGCTTTGCAGATCTCGGCGCGTGCCGAGGAGCTGGGCGCCCATCTCGGCGCCGGCTCGACGCTCGACACCTCCTACATCTCGCTGAACGCCATCACGAGCCGGCTGCCGGAGTCCCTCGAGCTCTTCAGCGACGTACTCCTCAATCCCACCTTCCCGCAGCCCGAGCTCGATCGCCTCAAGCGGCAGTCGCTGGCGACGATCCAACAGCAGAAATCACAGCCGCGCGGCATCGCCTCCCGGCTGTTCCCCCGGCTGCTTTACGGGGACGGACATGCCTACTCGAACCCGTTCTCCGGCATCGGGACCGAGCAGACCGTGAGCTCGATGACCACCGATGAGCTGCGAACGTTCTACCGGCGCTGGGTGAGGCCGGACAACGCCACGCTGCTGGTCGTTGGCGACACGACGCTGCCGCGGATCCTGCCGCTTCTGGAGCAGCGGCTGTCGGGCTGGAAGGCTCCGGAGGAGCGCTCGCCCGCGAAACAGCTCGGAGTGATTGCGCTGCAGCCGAAGCCGCGTGTCTTCCTCGTGAACCGCACCGGATCGGAGCAGTCGCTGGTCATGGCGGTAGAGCTCGCGCCGCCCCGATCGGCCCCTGACAACGTCGCCCTGCAGACCGTGAACACCGTCCTGGGCGGCAGCTTCATCTCTCGCATCAACATGAACCTCCGCGAGGACAAGCACTGGTCCTATGGCGCCGGCAGCAGCCTGATCGACGCCAAGGGACAACGTCCATTCGTGGCAAGCGCCCTGGTGCAGACCGACAAGACCGCAGACTCGATGCGCGAGATGCTGAAGGAGCTGCGCGACCTGACCGGCGCGCGCCAGCCGTCCGAGAAGGAGATCCGCTTCGCCAAGGACACACTGGTGCGCGCGCTGCCCGGCAGGAACGA
>CAZDTG010000342.1:0-3726 GCA_964508005.1 uncultured Steroidobacteraceae bacterium | reverse complement strand
CAACCAGACCTGGCGACACTATCCGAACCTGCTCATCGCCGAGAATCGCTGGCGCGCGATGCGCTACAGCTTCGATGAGCAGCTGCTCGACCTGGCCCGCGGTGAGCTGGTGCCCTTTGCGCAGCTCGCGGAGGAGCTCAGCGCGCTGGTGCGGGACGACGCGGAGGTGTTGGGGTGTCGGCGCGAGATCGATCATATCGGCACCATCCTCTCCCGGGGGACGAGCGCACATCGGCAGTTGCGCACCTTCGACGAGGCTCGCACCGCCGGTGCCACGCAACGCGAGGCGTTGCAGGCTGTCGTGGACTTCCTCATTCGGGAGACGGCGGCCGGGCTATAGTAGTAGCGGAGCATGGGTCACACGGGCTCCTGAGGGGGGATTGATGGGCAGATACAATACGTCGCTCGTCGTCGGGCTGACGTTCGTCGCAACGTTGGGCGGTTTGCTGTTCGGCTGGGATACGGCGGTGATCTCGGGCGCCGTGAGCTCGATCGACGCGTACTTCATCGACCCGCTCGGGCTTTCGGAAACGGCGCGCAGCAGCCTGTCCGGGTGGACGATCTCGAGCGCGCTCGTCGGTTGCATCATCGGTGCCGGCGTCGCGGGGTGGCTCTCCACGGCGCTCGGCCGCAAAGGCGGGCTCATCGTGGCCGCTCTGCTGTTCCTCCTCGGCTCGGTCGGATCGGCCGTGCCGGAGCTCGGCTTCGGCACGATCGGCCACATGGGCCCGAATGCCCTGCGCCAGTTCATTTTCTACCGGATCGTGGGCGGCGTGGGGGTGGGCATCGCCTCCATGCTCTCGCCCCTGTACATCGCGGAGATCTCCCCGAGCGCGATCCGCGGCCGGCTCGTCTCGTTCAACCAGCTCGCCATCGTCATGGGGATCCTGGTCGTCTACTTCGTGAATTGGTACATCGCCTCGCTGGGCAACGATGTGTGGCTCAAGTCGAGCGGCTGGCGCTGGATGCTGGCTTCCGAGGCCATCCCCTCCACCGTGTTCCTGGTGTTGCTCCTGTTCGTGCCGGACACGCCGCGCTGGCTCGTCCTGCGCGGCCGCAATGACGAGGCGCTCGCGCAGCTGCAGCGGGTGACCGATGAGGCGGATGCCCGCTCGATCCTCGCCGACATCCAGCGTACCCTGGTGGTGCGGACCGGCAAGCTGTTTTCCTTCGGTGCGGCCGTCGTGGCGGTGGGCGTTCTCATCTCGGTGTTCCAACAGTTCGTCGGTATCAACGCGGTGTTGTATTACGCTCCCCTCATGTTCCAGAACATGGGCGCTGCCGCGGATGTGGCGCTGTTGCAGACGGTCGTGGTCGGCGCCGCCAACATGCTGTTCACGATCGTGGCCATCGTCACCGTGGACCGCTGGGGGAGGAAGCCCCTGCTCATCGCCGGTGCGCTCATCATGGCGGCGGCCATGATCGCGCTGGGCTGCCTGTTCAACGCCCGGGCGGTCGGACTGGGCGCCCTGGTTGCCGTGGTGGTGTACATCGGCGGCTTCGCCTTCTCCTGGGGCCCGGTGGCCTGGGTGCTCCTGGCGGAAATGTTCCCGAACTCCATCAAGGGCAAGGGGCTGGGCCTCGCCGTCGCGGCGCAGTGGCTGGCGAACCTCGTGGTGTCGGCCTCCTTCAAGGTGCTCGACGGCAATTCCACCCTCAACGCGCTGTTCAACCACGGGTTCGCGTATTGGATTTACGGTGGCATGAGCGTGCTGGCCGCGCTGTTCGTCATGCGATATGTGCCGGAGACCAAGGGCAGGAGCCTCGAGGCTATTCAGGATTTGTGGGGCAAGGGTGAGCCGCGGCCCACTACCGATGCCGCACGGAGCGTGTCTGGCTGATGCCCGCCTGCTGCGGGCGCCCCCTGCGCGGGGCGAGCGATTCTTATCAGTTGCGCGCGGGGCGCGGCGTGGGCAAGCTCGGCCAATGAGCGACCAGGTCATCGTCTCCCGTTCGGATGCTGTCTGGGAAGTGCAGCTGAATCGCCCGGAGAAGCGCAACGCGCTGACTTTCGCGATGTACGGCGCGCTGACGGACACGTTGATCGAGGCTCAGGCGGACGACAAGGTCCGGGTCGTACTTCTGAGTGGCGCGGGCGCGAGCTTCACCGCCGGCAACGACCTCAATGACTTCCTGAGCCAGGCGGCTCTCGGCGAGAACGACAGCGCCCCGCGCTTCCTGCGTCTTCTGCCGGCCTTCCGCAAGGTGCTCATCGCCGCGATACACGGCCAGTCCGTGGGTATCGGCACGACGATCCTGTTGCACTGTGATCTCGTGGTTGCCGCCCGCAACAGCCAGTTGAGCATGCCGTTCGTGAAACTGGGTCTCGTGCCGGAGGCCGCGAGCTCGCTGCTGCTGCCGCGGGCGGTGGGACACCGCAGAGCCGCGGAATTGCTGCTGCTCGGCAGGCCGTTCGACGCTGCAGAAGCGCTCGCCATGGGAATCGTGAATCGCGTGACGGAGGATCAGGAGCTGATGCCCGAGGCGCGGAAACTCGCGCACGCCGTCGCGCAGCAGCCGCCGAATGCTCTCCTCGCCACGAAGAAGCTGCTGAGAAGCGAAGGCGGCACCGTTGCTGCCCGAATCGAGGAGGAGCTCGAGGTGTTTCGGGAGCAGCTGAGGTCGGGGGAATTCAAGGCTGCCGCCCAGGCGTTCTTTGCAAAGGACCGATAGGAACTCATGCCCGTCTATTCGCTGGAGGGCGTCGTCCCCGTCGTCGACCCTTCCGCTTTCGTCCATCCGCAAGCCGTTCTGATCGGCGACGTCGTTATCGGCCCGCGGTGCTACGTCGGCCCGGGGGCGTCCTTGCGAGGGGATATGGGCCGGATTGTGGTAGGGCCCGGCTCGAACGTGCAGGACAACTGCGTGCTGCATACCTTTCCGGCAAAAGAAGTTCGCCTCGAGGAAAACGCCCACATTGGGCACGGCGCTGTGCTCCATGGCTGCACCGTGCAGCGCGAGGCCCTCGTGGGGATCAATGCAGTGGTCATGGACGATGTGATCGTCGGCGAGCAGTCGCTCGTCGGGGCCGCGAGTTTCGTCCGTGCGGGATTCGTCGTGCCGCGCCGCACGCTCGTGACGGGCGTGCCGGCGCGGGTAATCCGCGAGCTTAGCGACGAAGAGATCGAGTGGAAGGCGGTTGGTACGCGGGAGTATCAGGAGCTTGCCGTCAGGTGCATTGCGTCCTTGCAGCAGTGCGAGCCCCTGACTACCGTCTCCGCCGAGCGGGAAAACGCCAGGCGGCAGGCCGTCACGACGGTGCCGCTGCATACACTCAAGGGACGTTGAGTCACGCCATCCCATCGCGGGCGGCAGCGCAACCGTGGCACTGTTGGTTCGTTGCGACAGGCAGACCTGGGCAGCAGGCTCAGGTCCCCTGATGCTCACATAACGTTGGCAATACGCAGCGACTGGGAGCATCATCACGGCGTCATAAATTGAGCGCAAAGATGTTGCCAAGCATCGGAGGTCCGCTCGCTATGAAACCGACATCGGAGCAGACCCGGAATGGGGTCCTCTCTGCGGTTCCCTTCGTGCCGCAAGACTCGCTCAGCATGAAGAGCTTCTTCCGGTACACCACAGAACCGCCGAGTGCGGCCGCGGCACCCAATCCGGCAGTCGTCGATCCCTCAACAGCCTATGGATGCGTGGATTGGTTCATCTATCCCGATCCGGACGCGATAACGGCCGCGGTGTGATCCTGGCGGCGGCGGTGATCCGACCGCC
>CAZDTG010000341.1:0-3728 GCA_964508005.1 uncultured Steroidobacteraceae bacterium | reverse complement strand
GCGCAGCCGAGCGGCATCAAGCAACAGGGCTCGGATGCGACGCTGCTCATCATCTTCAACGCGCATCACGATGTCGTGAAGTTCACCCTGCCGGAGGTCCCCGAAGGCAAGCGCTGGACGCGTCTCATCGACACCCACCTCCCCGTGGCGCCCGACATGCCGAATTTCGAGTTCGGCTCGGTGCATGGCGTGACGGGGCGCTCGCTGTCGCTATTCGTGCTGCAGGTCGAGAATCGACGCGCGAAGTCCACGCGCACCGGCTTCGGGGCGGTGCTCGACATCATCGACACGCCGATGGAAGGCCACGTTTGAGCGTCGATCCCGCGTTGGCGCGGGATCCTCACTTGAACAGCAGCACCGCCTTCTGCAGCGTCACCCAGACTCCCCAGCCCAGAGGAATCCACACGAGCAGCCAGGCGGCCGCGACCAGCGCGCCGGAGACCGGCGCCGTCTGCGGCGCGGTGGATTGTGAGGGCGAGACGCCGGTGGGCGACTGCGGGGGTGCTGTCCGCTCGAGCTCCGCGGCGCTCATCGCGTATTTCGGGTCCACCGGCCTGATCAGCCAGTTGCACACGAAGCCGATGGCGAGCAGCCCGGCGAGGATGAACATCGTCACGCTGTAGACCTGGGCCCGGGCGATGCCGTGGTCGAGCTGGTAGTCGCGGATGTAGTTGACGAGCACCGGTCCGAGCACGCCCGCGGCCGACCATGCCGTCAACAGGCGGCCGTGGATCGCGCCCACCATCCGGGTGCCGAACAGATCGGCAAGATAGGCCGGCACCGTGGCGAAACCGCCGCCGTACATCGAGAGGATCACGCAGAAGAAAGCGACGAACAGCGCGAGGCTTGCCGTCGCGGCGGTCCACGGAATCGACGCGTACAGCACCAGACCCAACAGGAAGAAGACCGCGTAGGTGGCCTTGCGCCCGATGCGATCGGACAACGAGGCCCAGAAGATACGACCCGCGATGTTGAAGAGTGAGAGCAGGCCCGTGAAGCCGGCGGCGATCGCCGCGATCTGTCCCTTCTGATCGCCGGTGAGCTGATCGAATGTCGCGCTGACCCCGATCAGCCGGCCGCCGAATACCTCCTGCAGCAAAGGGGAGGCCATGGAGAGAATCCCGATGCCCGCGGTGACGTTCAGGCACAGCACGGCCCACAGCAGCCAGAATTGCCGGGTTCGCCAGGCCACCTGCAGGGCGACGTGCCGATCCGTGACGAGGGTCTTCTGTGTCCCACGAGCCGGATCCCAACCGGCCGGCCGCCAGCCGTCCGCCGGCAGCCGATAACCCAGCGCTCCGCCGAGCATGAAGACGAAGTAGACCACGGCGAGTGTCAGAAACGTTTCCCACACTCCGGCCGAGCCCGGCGTGGCGTAGTACTTCATGAGCCTGTCCGCCAGCGGTGCGCCGATCATCGCGCCGCCGCCGAACCCCATGATGGCCATGCCGGTGGCCATGCCGCGGCGGTCGGGAAACCATTTGATGAGCGTGGACACCGGTGAGATGTAGCCGAGTCCGAGCCCGATGCCGCCGATGACGCCGGAGCCGAGCCACAGCAGCCACAGCTGGTGGATGTCGATGGCGAGAGCCGAGATGGCGAGACCGCCGCACCAGCAGAGGGCTGCCACGACGCCGGCCTTGCGCGGCCCGGCGCGCTCCAGCCAGCCGCCATACGCGAAGGCCGCGGAGCCGAGAAAGACGAAAAACAGGACGAAGGTCCACTGCAGATCCGAGATCTTCCAGTCACAGGAGCTGCTGAGCGCGCGCGCCAGCAGTCCCATCTCGGCCGGGCAGGCCGCGGGGCTCGTGATGCCGAGCGCCTTGGATAGCGGCAGCCAGAATACGGAGAAGCCGTACGCCATGCCGATACACAGATGAATCGCCAGAGCGGCGGGGGGAATGAGCCAGCGGCTGAAGCCGGGTCCTGCGATGGTACGTTCGCGGGCGAGAAAGCCCGGCGCGGTGAGCACTCCGGTGGTCGACATTCCGCTGTCCCCCTTCTGGGAAAAAAACCGGCGTAGTCTACGGAACGCGGCCGTCGCCAGCCAGTAGGGGGAACCTTGGTCTCGAGTCACGCCGCTCGCTGCACCAGCGCGTGAACACTGGCGCAAACACATGCGACATAAGCCCGGATTCGAAGTGCGGGGGTCGCACCGGGCCGGGGTCCGCGGCGCGCATCGCCCGGCAGCGGCGCCCGCCCGGGTATTCCCCCCGGGCGGACTCCTTCAACCGCATCAACCGCGCTTCACGCGCTCGGCATGGAGCGCAGCGAGCTGTGAGCTGTGGACGCTGCTGACGGCGCGGGCGATGGCAGCCTCGCGGCATGTGCGGCCCTCAGAGAATTTCACCAGCGTGCGCGGGTCCGTGGCCGGGCAGACCAGTCGGGCGGCGGACGAGATCCGCTTGTAGAGAGTCTGCACACCCTCCTGGGTCGAGAGGTCGAGGTCGGCGTAACGCACGACGACGCGCGGCACGTCGTCCTGCGGGGCGCCGGCCTGGGCGACTCCTAACGATCCCAACAACACGCCGGCGGCTAACATGGCGATGCGGCCTTTGTTGGTGCGGTTGGCGATGACAGTGGCGGCGGTCATTGGGGCTCTCCTGATGGCTTTGAGGTGGTTGGCTGTCTGAAACGTCGTGTGCTGCGACGACGTGTATGAGACTCCCACGCAGCCCGCTCGAGTAGCCGCGCGCTCTCGAGCTGATCCCCGGTTCCAACGAGTTCGTACCGCCGCGGGCGTTCCCCGCGCGGGCCGGTTCCCGGAGCGCCGCTCGTGGCGGCGCCGTGCGCGGCGACGTCGTGGCTCGAGATCACGGTTTCATCCCTGCCGACGACGTTTTCGTCCCTGAACGTGCCGCAATTGCAACACTCGCGGCACATTGGCGTACGATATGCGCATAAAGGGGCCCATTCGGGAGAGATGCGGTGAATGCTTTGCCACCCGGTGAGATGAGAGTTGCCGGGGCTGCCGGGGAGCGCAGTCCGTCCCAGTCCGCGCCGCAGGCCCGCAGCCGCGGCATGTCCGTCCTGCGTTCCGTGTTCGCCACGCCGGGGCTGCGCCAGAACCTCCTGATCCTGACCGTGTTCTGGATCTACGTGGCGTGCTCGAACGTGCTGTACGCGAACAGCATGCAGGCGAGCATCAGCATGAGCCTGATGTCCGAGAAGCACGTGTTTGCTCCGCCCGGCGCGCGCCTGCTGCAGCATCTGTTCCTGTATCCGGTGTTGCTCCTGTGTGTCTGGGTCTCCCTGCGTGTCGGCTGGCAATCCTTCTGGCGCAAATTGCCGATCCAACTCATGGTGGCACTCGTCTTCGCGGTGTTGGCTCATCCGGCGCTGGCGGCCGGGGAGTACATAACGGGCGATCCCGAGACCAAGGCGCATACCGCGCACGCGGGCACGATGGGTTTCTGGGATGGGGAGGACATGCCCACCTGGCTGGCGAGCGCCACGACCTTCCTGCTGACGTATGGGTTTGCCGTGGCGCTGGTGATGGGATTCGCGTTCTACCAGCGCCTCCGGGATGCGCAGCTGCGCTCGGCCGCTCTGGAGCGCGCCTTGAGCACAGCTCACCTCGCCGCGTTGCGGATGCAGTTGTCGCCGCATACGCTGTTCAACCTGTTGCACACCATCCGTGGCCAGATCTCCTGGGACCCGGCCGCCGCGCAGTCCATGGTGGTGCAGCTGGCCGATCTGTTGCGCCGGCTGCTGACGGCGGGCGAGCG
>CAZDTG010000340.1:0-3750 GCA_964508005.1 uncultured Steroidobacteraceae bacterium | reverse complement strand
CCGCTGGTCCGGACAGACAGCAGAGACTTGTCTACCAGACAGGCTATCCGCTCGATGACGTCCGGTGCGGCAGCGTCGGGATCTGCCAGGATGGCGCTTGCGGCCTCGAGATTGAAGTGTCCGGCGAAAACCGCCAAGTGGCACAGGGTCAGGCGATCGGTCTCGGCTAGCAACTCGTAGCTCCAGTCCAGCGTCGCGCGCAGAGTCTGGTGCCGGGGTAGCGCTGTCCGGCAGCCTCCTGTGAGGAGCCTGAAACGGTTGTCCAGCCGGAGCGCGACCTCATCCACCCCAGCTCGTCCTTGCTTACGACCGTTCCTCGGGACTCGATGAGCGTCATGAGCAAGTCGAAAATGCGGCCGCCCATCTGCACTCGGTGGCCATCGGCAAGCAACTCCCGGCGCTGCACGAGAATCTTGAACCGGCCAAATTCGATGCTCGCGGGGTGGTCTCCAAGTGACACAGTACCCCCCAGTCGACTGAGTCGCTGGATGGCTGTCCAGCGGTGTCACTCCCCTAAACGGGAACCGGACCAAGGCTACGCCCTTTTTCCTGCGGTCTGTCTTGCATGTATCTCTGGAAATATCCTGAAAATACCGTTTCCTGTGAATATACCGCATGGGCCAAACGTGCCAACAGATCGCCGACACTCTCGGTTGCCCTCGCAATACGGTGAAGACAGCTTGCTGCCGGCCCCAATTAAACAAAGCCTTGCCGGAAACGTGAGCGAGCAAACGTCAAGGAGACCTAAAGGAGCAGGCGGCGCGTGTACATGAAGGTCACCAACCAAACACGCCGACTGCCGTGCGGTCCGCCCCACGGTCTGAAGGAGGCTCCATCAGACGATGTGAGTTGTAAACCGCCGGGCACCGGCGGGAATCCCCACCCGACGTGATTCATTTGAAACATGAAAGCAGCGCGACGAAATAGTGACGCAAGCGCCCCATGCCACTCTGCCTGCCGCCGATGCGCCATATCGCTTACGAGCGCCGCTGTTTCGTGCCATTTGCGGACGTGCCGCGGGGCCGGTCTACGGCCAGGAGGCTCTGTTGTGCGCCGGCATCGATCTGAGTGATACAATCCGGGGCAAGTACGATCTCCGATGTCGTCGGCCATTACGCGCGGCCGGATGTCTTCGGCTTGCACGCGGACACGCGAAAGCTGACTCGGTGCGGTTGGGAGAGGAGTGCATCTGATGCTCGAGACGAGTGACGTCCTGGTACTCGCGCGCCTGCAGTTCGCGTTCACGATCTCGGCCCACATCATCTTCCCCGCGATCAGCATCGGGCTCGCGAACTATTGCGCCGTGCTCGAGGGCCTGTGGCTGCGCACCGGCAAGACGGTTTATCGCGAGCTCTTTTTCTTCTGGTCGAAGGTTTTCGCAGTCGGTTTCGGCATGGGCGTCGTCTCCGGTGTCGTGATGAGCTACGAGTTCGGCGCAAACTGGGCCGGCTTCTCCCGCGTCGCCGGCTCCGTCAACGGACCGCTGCTCAGCTACGAGGTCCTGACAGCGTTTTTTCTCGAAGCGGGTTTCCTCGGCATCATGCTGTTCGGCTGGAAGCGCGTCGGTCCACGCCTGCATTTTCTCGCCACGATCCTGGTCGCACTCGGTACGTTGTTCTCGACGTTTTGGATCCTTGCTTCGAACAGCTGGATGCAGACGCCTCAAGGCTTCGATATGGTGGACGGCAGAGTCGTGCCGCTCGACTGGCTGAAAATCGTCTTCAATCCATCGTTCCCGTTCCGGCTCGTTCACATGTCGCTTGCGGCCTTCATTGTGGCAGCGACCATCGTGGGGGGCTGCGCCGCGTGGCATCTGCTCAACGGCCGCCGCGGCGAGGGCATCACGAAGTCATTCTCGATGGCAGTCGGCATGATCCTCGTCGCCGCGCCGATCCAGATGCTCGCCGGGGACCAGCACGGCCTCAATACGCTCGAGCACCAACCGGCCAAGATCGCCGCAATCGAAGGCCTTTGGGAAACCGAGAAGGGTGGCACGGCACTGAATCTCTTCGGGTGGCCGGACATGCAGGAGGAGCGAACGAAATACGCGTTATCGGTACCCCATCTCGGCAGCCTGATCCTGACGCACACCTGGAGTGGCGAAATCCGCGGCCTGAAGGAGTTCGCGCCCGAGGACCGCCCCGATTCGACCATCGTGTTCTGGACGTTCCGCATCATGGTCGGCATGGGCCTGCTCATGCTGCTGCTCGGCGTGCTCGGACTGGTACTTCGCTTGCGCAAAAGACTCTATGACACGCGCTGGTTCCAACGCTTCGCCCTGGCTATGGGGCCGTCGGGTCTGATCGCATTGCTCGCTGGCTGGATCACCACCGAAGCGGGACGCCAACCCTGGGTCGTCTACGGCGTGCTGCGCACCGCGGATGCCGTCTCGCCTTTGTCTTCGCAACAGGTCGGGACGTCGCTGTTGATCCTCATCATTGTCTATTTCCTCGTCTTCGGCACGGGCATCTACTACATGTTGAAGCTGATGGCGAAAGGACCGGATGTCGGCGACCAGGCGGCCGACGTCCAGGTCGATGTCGGCAAGAGCGTCGTACGCTTCGACCGCCGACCGATGTCGCGCGCCACCGATCCGATCGACGAGTGAGGCACTCATGACGATCGATCTTCCAACTATATGGGCAGGCATCATCGGCCTCGGCGTGTTCCTCTACGTGCTGCTGGACGGCTTCGATCTCGGCATTGGCCTTCTGTTTCCGTTCTTCGACGGCGAGGGGGAGCGAGAGGTCATGCTGAACACGGTCGCTCCGGTCTGGGACGGCAACGAGACCTGGCTGGTGTTCAGCGGCGCCTGCCTCTACGGAGTATTTCCCGTCGCATACTCCACGTTGCTTCCGGCCGCCTATCTTCCAGTGATAGCGATGCTTTGCGGCCTGATTTTCCGCGGCGTCGCGTTCGAGATTCGCGCCAAGGCGCGGCGCACGCAGAACCTTTGGGATCTCGCCTTCATCATGGGATCGGCAACGGCGACGTTCTGCCAGGGCATGATCCTCGGCACGCTGCTCCAGGGTATCAAGATCGTCGATGGCAGATTTGCCGGCGACCCATTCGACTGGCTGTCGCCGTTTTCGGTGTTCTGCGGGCTCGGACTCCTGGTCACCTACGCAACGCTCGGCTGCGGTTGGCTCGTCATGAAAACCGATGGCGATCTACAACGGCGCATGCGCGAGCTGCTGAAGCCGTCGTCGGTGGTACTGCTCGCAATCATCGGAATAATCAGCCTCTGGACCGTGCTCGGTCAACCGGCCGTCGCGCATCGTTGGTTTGGTGGACACAACTTCGTTTACTTTGCGCCGGTGCCGCTGCTCGTGCTGGCCTGCGTCGTCGGCATCTTCCGCGCGGCGGATTCCGGTCAAGAGGCGCGCGCGTTCATCTTGATGCAAGCCATCATCTTTCTCGGCTACACTGGCCTCCTGATCAGCATCTTTCCGAACATCGTGCCGCCGACCCTGAGCATCTGGGCTGCCTCGGCGCCTCGCTCGAGCCAGATTTTCCTGCTCGTCGGCGTAGTGATCATCGTGCCAATCATTCTTTCCTACACGGCGCTGTCTTACTGGGTGTTCCGCGGCAAAGTGCGTCACGGCGACGAGGGCTATCATTGATGAAAGACGTGCGCGAGCGCTCTTCGCTGCGATCGCGGCTCGGCTGGTTCGCGCTGCTGTACCTCGCTGGCGTGCTGGCGGTGTTCGTGTTGGCCGCGGCCCTTCACGTGCTGCTAAGGGCGCAGCT
>CAZDTG010000339.1:0-3750 GCA_964508005.1 uncultured Steroidobacteraceae bacterium | reverse complement strand
ACGAGCTCGAGCTCCGGGATGAGGTTGACGATCAGCTGCCCATTCGGGCCCACCGCCTCGCGCAAGCTATCTCGCCAGCGGCGCAGTTCCGTCCCGCTTCGGCCCAGCAGCGAGCGCACGACGCCCTTGAAGGCCTGCGCCAGCGTGGCGTAGGGGATGTTGCGTTGGTATTGGTCGAATTTTCCGGAGGCGAACAGGCCGCGCGGCGCAACCAGTACCTTGTGCAGCTCGTGCACAACGGAGGACTTGCCGATACCGGAATAGCCGGATAAGAGCACCAACTCCGTGGTTCCGTTGGCTACGACGCGGTCGAACGAAGCGAGCAGCGCTTCGATTTCGCGCCGTCGGCCATACAGCCGTTCCGGGATCAGCAGCCGATCGGGCACATCCTGCATTGCAAGCGGGAATGGCTCGAGCCGCGCGCCCGACTCCCAGGCTGCCAGACACTGGCGAAGATCGGCCTCGACCCCCGCGGCGCTCTGATAGCGCTCCTCAGCGGTCTTGGCCAGAAGCTTCATCACGATCGCGGACATCGGTGCGGGGATCGGGGCCCGCTCGCCGGGCGGCGGCGGTTGCCGGGCAATATGGCTATGGATCCACTCCATCGGATCGACGGCGCTGAAGGGCAGTGTCCCCGTCAGCATCTCGTAGAATGTGACACCCAGCGAGTACAGATCGCTACGGGCATCGATCGAGCGGTTCATTCGGCCGGTCTGTTCGGGCGCCATGTATGCGAGCGTCCCGGCGATCACTTCGGGCGCCTCAGGGGTGTGACGCTCACGGGGCACATGGGCAGCGATGCCGAAGCCGGTGAGCCAGACGCCACCGCTCGCCACATTCACGAGGATGTTCGCTGGCTTGATGTCTTTGTGTATGAGACCTCGCGCATGCACTTGGCGCAGCGCACCCGCGAGCGGGATGGCGATGCGCAGGAATTCGGATATTTCCAGCGCTCTGCCGAGTCGCCGATCGAGGGGCTCCCCTCCAGGGTCCTCGAGGACCAGCGTCAAGCGGCCGCGGTAGCGGGATAGCGCGATGGGCCGTGCGGCCCAGGCAACCTCCAGTTCGGCTCGCAGGCCATATTCGTGTTCGAGCCGCTCGAGGCGCGCGAGCGAGGTCTCCTCCGCGGTGACCAGCAGCACCGGTGGCAGCCCATCGCCGCAACCCCGGTACAGCGGGAAGTCTCCCTCACGGAGCGGCGAGAACGCATAGCCCGGAAGCTCGCTGACGAAGATACCTGTCATTGCCAGCACTCCGCGGTGCGGGTCACGCACCAGCCGCTTCACACTTGCGCCGAGGCGATCGGCGCGACATCCCTTGACGCTGCAGCATACTGTAAAGTCGCCGGCGATCCCTGTGGGGCAGTTCCGTCAACTGTACTGTGTCGGCCTGGCTGCCCGCGAAGGGGCCTTTCTGGCAGCGGACGGGATGCCGCGCCGCCGGCTATCGGGAAATCGCGATAACCGGCAGCTCGGGATACTGCTGCTTCAGCTGGGCAACGCACGCAAAGGCGCGCCAGCGCGGAAACTGTGCAGCTCGACTTCGGACGGGCTTCCAGCCATGGGGCCGGCGAGCCCCTTCGAGCTATTGCACCAGCTGTGCGCCGTCGAGCTTCAGGAAGCTCAGAAGCCCGGGAGCCAGTTGGCACCCGTCCTGACTAGCCGCGAGCGCTGTGGCTGCCGACAGGTGCTTCGGCCGCGTTCCTTGCGGCAGGAGAGTTGCTGCGATTCGATGCAGTTGATTCGGATCGTCGATATTGGGCGATCAACTTTGTGAGGCCCGTGGCCTGCGCGCTCAGCGCCTGCGCCGCAGCGGAAGCCTCTTCGACCAGCCCGGCGTTCTGCTGCGTCATGGTGTCCATCATGGTCACGGCTTTGTTCACCTGCTCGATCCCCGAGGCCTGCTCCCGGCTCGAGCTGGCGATCTCCGCCATTACATCCGTCACCTTCTTCACGCGCGTGACGATCTCACCGAGCACCTTGCCCGACTCATCGACCAGCCTGGTCCCCTCGTTCACCTTACCGACCGAGTCCTGGATCAGCGCCTTGATCTCCTTGGCCGCCCCCGCGCTCCTGGAGGCGAGGTTGCGCACCTCGGATGCCACCACCGCAAAGCCGCGCCCCTGTTCGCCCGCCCGGGCCGCTTCCACGGCTGCGTTCAGCGCCAACAGATTTGTCTGAAACGCGATCTCATCGATCACCCCGATGATGTCGGCGATCTTGTTGCTGGCGGCGTTGATCTCGCTCATCGCGGCGACGGCCGAGCCTACTACACGGCTCCCGCGCTCGGCGTGCTCCCGGGCCGCCTCCGCCAGTTGGTTGGCCTGTGCCGCATTGTCCGCATTGTTCTTCACGATGGAGGTCATCTGTTCCAGCGAGGAGGCCGTCTCCTCCAGGCTGGAGGCTTGCTCCTCGGTACGCCGGCTCAAGTCGAGGTTGCCGCGGGAAATCTCCTCAGCGCCAAGCCGCACCTCATGTGAGGTCTCGGTCAGACCGGTGACGACGTCCGTCATGGACTGAATCAGCGAATTGACCGATACGGCGAGCGTTTTGAAGTGACCCGACTTGTCATCCACTTTCACTCGCGACGTGAGATCGCCCTCGACGGCCCGCTGCACGACCTGCATCGTTTCCGCCACAGTCGTTGAAACACCGCCTATCAGCTCGTTGATGCTCCGCGCGAGCAGCTCGAGGTTGCCGGTCTTGCCCTGCATGCTGATGCGCCGATCGCCGGCGCCGCTGAGTGCCGCCTGGATCACATCCTGTGATTCGCGCACCGCACTATCCAGAGCGCGCGCATCGAGGATGATCGGGGTGATTTCGCTTGCGAACTTGACCACCTTCCAGGGTCTGCCGTCCTGGGCGATGAGCGGATTGAAGCTTGCGCGAACCCAGACTTCCCGCCCGTTCTTGCCCACGCGCCTGAAGCGCCCCTGCTCGTGCTGCCCCGCGTGCAGATGTTCCCACAGGGCCCGATATTCGGCCCCCTCGCGATCTGCCGGGTCGACGAACAGCGTATACGGCTGCCCGAGAATCTCCGCCGGGGTGTAGCCGAACATTTTCAAATAGTTATCGTTCGCGGCGAGCACCGTACCGTCCATGTCCAGCTCGATCACGGCCTGCGACTTATTGATCGCCGTATACAAGGACTCCAGCTCGCGCAGGCGTGCGGAGCCCGTCAGCCAAGTCAAGCCACCGAACGCCGTTTTGATGGCTGCCATAAATCGATCCCCATTGGTCTGGAGCACTAGAGCTAGCGGCCCGACAGGGTAGATCTTGAGCTAAAAACGGCGACGAAGATGAGACATTGTCCGCGCAAACCGCACGCGGGTTCGTCATAGGATTCGCAACGCTGGGGTCATCGGCCGGGCAACCACTGCCTCTTGAATGGTGGGCATACTACGAGGCGCGTCCGTCCGCCACGATGCATTCAGGGGGCACGGCGGTCCCCTTCAGAACCGCAACCACACATGAGCCAGCGGCGCGGTTTTCGGGTAACAACTGTTCATGCTCCCTACGACAAACACTCACGCGTGGCGCGCCATGCTTGCGAACCGCGCACGGCGGATAGCCGAATGGCTGCTACTCCTGGTGAGTACCGGCGCTCTGGTCGGGGCCATGCGTGCCGCTCAGTTACCCGCTGCGCTGCTGCCAGGTCCGATGATCGCGGCGATCGGCTAGCTCAAACCTGACGAGCGGCGTCGCTCCCCCACCTTGTCCTGCGACGCGCCGTGAGCTCGAGAATAGCGCA
>CAZDTG010000338.1:0-3803 GCA_964508005.1 uncultured Steroidobacteraceae bacterium | reverse complement strand
ATCGCGGCTACCTGGGCGTTTCCGCGCAACCGATGACGCCGGCCATCGCCCGAGCCCTCGGCGTCGACCCGCCCGCCGGCGCACTCGTGACGTCTCTGGAGCCGCACGGCCCGGCCACGGGCGCCCTCCAGGTCGGCGATGTGTTGCTGAGCCTTGGCACTGAAGCGGTGACGTTCGAGCGGCTGGGGAGGATCACGGGAAGACTGCGCCCAGGCAGCACTGTGCAGGCAACGGTCGTGCGCGATGGACGACGGCAACCGGTCGCCCTGCTGATCGGACAACTTCCCGATCCCCCTGCCGACCCGGTGCTGAGCGGCGATGCCGATACCTGGGTTGCGGCCCTGGAGCTCGGAATCGCCAATGCCAGCGCCACCGTTCGCCGTGCGATCAAGGCGGGTGAGGAGCCTTCGGGTTTGATCGTGACCCAGCTGCGCCCGGCCGGTCCGGCGGCGCTGGCCGGCTTGAAGGTCGGGGACCTCATCACGTATGCGGGCTCGAAGCACCTCCAGGACGTGACCGATCTGGCGAAGGTGAGCAGGCCCTCGACGCGTTTGCCCTTGCTCCTGCTGATCGTCCGCGACGGGTCGCCGCGCTTCGTCGCGATCACGGGCCAGGAGGAGCACGATGAGCGCTGACACTCACTCACCGGCTGTTATCAAGGTACCCTGCTACCTTCAGTTCGCGCCTGACCTCCTGTCGAGCGCCAGGATTGTCCGGTAGAGGACCTCCGTGCCGTTGGCGATGTCGTCCCAGGAGGAGAATTCCTGGGGCGCGTGGCTGATCCCATCGCGGCTGGGCACGAAAATCATGCCCATCGGCGCGATGCGCGCAATCGCACCGGCGTCGTGTATGGCGCCGCTGGGAAGGTCGGCAGTCGACAGGCCGGCCGCATGAGCCGCTTCACGAATGGTGTTCTGTATGGAGGGATCGCTGAGCGCGGGCTCGATGTCGTCGATCACGGCGCAGCGCGTCTCGACGCCCTCCTCCGTGTCTGTCTTCGCAAACCGCTGTTGTAGCTGCTGCCACATCCGCTCGATCGTTGCGGCATCCAGGTCGCGGAGCTCGACGGGAAATTCGGCGCGGCCCGCAATTACATTCGGCGCCCCGGGCTGCGCCTTCACGTAGCCTACGGTACCGACCTGACGACCCGGCCCCGCCCGCGCGACATCGCGCACAGACAGCAGATCCTTTGCGGCCGCGACGAGCGCGTCCTTGCGGCGATTCATGGGCGTGGTGCCCGCGTGGTTGGCAACACCGGTCACGACGCACTTCCAGCGTTTCAAGCCCACGATCCCCTGCACGACACCGATCTGCACCTTGGTCTCGTACAGGTTGGGACTCTGCTCGATGTGCAGCTCGACCAGCGCCGCCAGCGCGCCGCGCGGAATGCGCGCGTCCGCCAGGTGCACAGGATCCTGGCCGTAACGTCGCAGCCAGTCGGCGACCGTGAGACCCTCATCATCTTTTCGATCGAGAATCTCGGGTCCCAGGGCACCGGCTGCGACACCCGAGCCCAGCAGGCTGATTCCAAAGTGAGGACCTTCCTCGTTGGTCCAGATGACGACCTCGAGCGGGTGCCGGGTCCTGATGTGCGCGTCATTCAGCGCGCGGACGACTTCGATGGCGCCGAGGCTGCCGACGGAGCCGTCGAAGCTGCCGCCGCGCGGAACGGAGTCGATGTGCGAGCCAAACAGCAGCGTGGGAAGTTTCGCGGTGCCGCCGCGGCGGCCGAAAATATTCCCGGCGGGATCGACGCGGACCTCCATGCCTGCCTCTTTCATCAGGGCCATCACGTAGGCGCGCGCGTCGAGCTCAGTCTGCGAAAAGCCGAGGCGAGTGACACCCCCCTCCGGATTTCGACCAAACTCGCTCAACTTCTCGAGCGTGGCCTGGAGGCGTTCCGAGTTGATGTGACGCGCCTGAGGGCTCGCCGCTTTGGAGGAGCTGAAGGCACAGCCGGCGACGAGGGCCAGCGACAGAATCGCGCCGCGGAGACAGGCGCGTCCGGTGGCGGTATGTGACATTTTTATTGACGAAGTTATCGATCACATTGGGCAGCCAGCCTATGCCCGAAAGGGATGGCACGCAAACGCACGGCCGCGCAAGGCTCGGGTGGCGACCGGGAGTGAGCCCTGCGCCGGCACGGCAGCGCGCCGCAGGGGCGCGCCGTGCTGTCAGACCAGTTTGACCAGGGCCTTGCCGATGCTCCTTCCCTTGAGCAGGTCCAGAAACGCCTGGGGCGCGCGCTCCAGGCCTGCGGTGACCGTTTCGCGGTAGCGCAACTTGCCGGCCAGCAACAGCGTCCGCAACTCTTCGAGTGCCGCCGGCCACTGATCGAGGCGGTCCGAGACGATGAACCCCTGCATCCTGAGGCGCTTGCCCAGGATCAGGGCCGGGTAGGTGATGGGGTTCGGCTCACCGTTATAACCGGCGATCAGACCGCACAGGGCGACCCGGCCGAAGTCATTCATGGCGGACAGCGCGGCATCGAAAATCATGCTGCCGACGTTCTCGAAACAGCAGTCGATCCCGGCCGGCGCCGCTTTTGCCAGTGCGCCCGCCAGGGAACGCAACTCCTTGTGCCGCTTGTAGTCGATGCATTCGTCAAAGCCCAACTCCTCTTTCACGTAACGGCATTTCTCGGGGCCGCCGGCGATTCCGAGCACCCGGCAGCCGCGCTGCCTGGCGAGCTGGCCAACAGCCCCACCCACGGCACCGGCCGCGGAGCTCACCACCAGAGTCTCATCCTGCCGCGGCATGCAGATCTGCGTCACTCCCATCCAGGCGGTGATACCCGGGATCCCGAGCGCGCCAAGATGCGCCGAGAGCGGGATCTGGGTGGCGTCAACCTTGCGCAGCGACACGCCTCCGGTGGGGGTCGTGTGTTTCAGGTGGGATGCGTCGACCAGCACATACTCCTGCCAGCCACCCATGGCCGCGACCTTGTCGCCGGAGCGGAACGGCTCGCTCGTGGACGCGACGACCTCCCCGACGGTGGCGCCGATCATCACCGTGTCCAGGGGCTGTGGAGCCGCGTAGCTTTTGCGATCATCCATGCGGCCCCGCATGTAGGGATCGAGCGACAGGTAGTGGTTGCGCACCAGCACCTGATGCGCCCCGAGCTCGGGCAGCGGTGTCTCGACGAGCTTGAAGCTCTGCAGCGTGGGCTCGCCGGTGGGGCGTGAAACCAGGTGGATCTGACGATTCACGGTGGGCATGAGAGGATGCTCAGTTCGTGTGACAGGCTCGCCGGGTGATGCTCACAATTGCCAGGAAAGTTTCGGCCCGCCGGCGAGGTCCGGAACGCAATGGATCGCAAGCGGCCGTGAAGCTGGATGATACGCTCCTGCCGCTTTACGCGCTGCGCACCAAGGAAAGCTGAGCCATTCAGGGAGCCGCGGTGCCTTGACGGGCCGGGATCCAACGTCTGACGTGCGCTGAGCGCCGCCCCGCCGGCGGTGTCGCATTCGCGGGTCCGCCGCTGTGGGAAGAGCAATTCCGTGAGCGCAGCAAAAATGAAGCAGTCGAGAAAAATTCTGGTTCTTTTGTTCGTAAGCGGTATCGCGCACGGCGCGCCGGACGTCGCAGCGGCAGCGGGCACGGAGGCAGCCGCGCCCGTGGCGCAAGAGGAACCGGGCGATCGGTTCTCGATTCACTGGCAAGCCACCTACGTGGAGCAGAGGACGTTCGGCTTCCATGCACCCTACAGCGGGCCCAACAGCCTTTCGCCCAACATGGGCCGGGAAACCGTCGACGCCACCCTCTTCGCGGGCGCGCGGCTGTGGTCGGGCGCGGAGGCCTGG
>CAZDTG010000337.1:0-3806 GCA_964508005.1 uncultured Steroidobacteraceae bacterium | reverse complement strand
ACGATGCGCGCTTCGAGTCCGCGCTGCGTTCCGAGCCAGACGACCTCGACTGACTTCTCCCGCAGCATGCGGGCGAGCGCGAGGGCCGGGAAGACGTGGCCGCCGGTGCCGCCGGCCATCACGAGGATGGGACGCGCGCTCACGTGGCATTCTCCTCGTTCACGGGAGCCCGCGACCGGATCTGACGCTCGCCGAGTATGCTCGAGCGCTGGCGCACGGTCGCCGAGCCGCGTTTCTCGAGCATCGCCTCGTGATAGACGCGCAGCAGCAGCCCCACCCACGCCAACGACACGATCAGGCTCGACCGTCCATAGCTCATCAGCGGCAGTGTCAGTCCTTTGGTCGGCAGCACGCCCATGTTCACGCCGATGTTGATGAACGCCTGGATGCCCAGCCACAGACCGAACCCCGCCGCGAGATACGCCTGGAACCTGAGCCCGGAGTCCGAGGCGAGACGCGCGATGTAAAAGCTGCGCCAGATGAGTGCTATGAAGAGTGCGAGTGTCAGCAGCACCCCTGCCAGCCCCAGCTCCTCCGCCAACACGGCGAACAGAAAGTCCGTGTGTGCCTCCGGAAGGTAGAAGAGCTTCTGCACGCTCTCCCCGAGCCCCACGCCGAACCACTGGCCGCGGCCGATCGCGATCAGGGATTGCGTGAGCTGGAAGCCGGTGTTGTACGGATCGGCCCACGGATCGAGAAACGCTTTGAGCCTGCGGACGCGATAACCCGAGCTCAAAGCCAATGCGCCGAAGCCCGCCGCCGCGAAAAGCGTCATCGCGAGCACGTAGCGCAGCCTCGCTCCCGCGAGGAACAGCACACCGAAGCCGGTGGCGAACAGGACCGTCGCGGCACCAAAGTCGGGCTCGACGAGCAGCAGCGCTCCGGCGCAGCAGAGCAGTCCGAGCGGCTTTGCGAGGCCCATGAGAGTGCCGCGCAGCTCTTCCTCGCGCCTCGTGGCGTAGCTCGCGATGTAAATCAGCACCAGCACCCGCGCGAGCTCCGACACCTGGAAGTTGATGGTCGCGACGCGCAGCCACCGCCGGCTGCCATTCACGGAATGGCCCAGCCCGGGTACCAGAACGGCGCACAAAAGGATCAGTGCCGTTATGAGCAACGGGAACGACAAGCGCTCGAGCGCCTGCGTCGGAATGCAAAAAACGAGCATTGCGGCGCCGCCCCCCAGGAGCATCAGCAGGAGCTGCCGCTCGAGGTAGTAGAAGGTCTCTCCGCTCTCCTGGCTCGCAACCGACACCGAGGCCGAGGTCACCATGACGAGACCGAGCAGGCAGATCGCGAGCACCAGCGCAATCGTCACGCCATCGATGTGAACGGCGCCGCCGCGTCCGCTGGAGCGGGCGTACGCCATCGGGGAGCCGGCAACGGTGGTATTCACGCCGCGAGCTCCTTCACTGCCTGGGTGAACACGGCGCCACGGTGTGTGTAGTCGCGAAACATGTCGAGGCTCGCGCACGCGGGGGAAAGCAACACGGTATCGCCCGGCTGCGCCGCTCTTGCCGCCGCGCGAACAGCCTCTTCCAGCGATGCGCAGGTCTCGAGCGTGCAAACGCCCCGCAGCGCGGTCGCGATGGCCGCGGCATCCCGCCCTATGAGCACCGCATGGCGCACCTTTCCGCGGAAGACGGCGGCAAGCTCCGCGAAGTCCTGGTTCTTGCCGTCTCCCCCGGCGATCATGACGAGCGGCCCCTGCATGCCGCTCACCGCCGCGACGGTGGCGCCGACGTTAGTGCCTTTCGAGTCATTGATGTAGGTGACGCCATGAACGTCGGCGACCCACTGGGAGCGATGCGGCAAGCCCGCAAACGAGACGAGCTCTTCCAACATCGCCGACATGGCGAGGCCGAGGGCGTCACCCAGGGCCAGCGCGGCAAGCGCATTGGCCGCGTTATGCAGTCCCTTGATCTTCATCGCCGACAGCGGCAACAGCGGTTCGCCCCGGCGTGTGAGCCACCACTCACCGTCGCGCGTAGCCGCGTGGGGCTGGGCACGGTCGGCGATCTGGCAGGAGTAATCCGCGCCGAGCGACGCACGCAGCGAGAAGCTCAGCGTCTTCTGCCCGGGGCGGGGCATCGCCACTACGAGGGGATCATCCAGGTTGATCACGGCCGTTTCGCAGTGAGCGAAGATGCGGGCCTTTGCTGCCGCGTAATCCTCGACCGACGCGTACCGATCCAAGTGGTCGGGCGTGACGTTCAGGACCGCTGCGGCCTTGAGGTCGAGCGACGTGGTCGCCTCGAGCTGGAAGCTCGAAAGCTCGAGCACATAGAGCTGCGTTCGCGCAGCCGAGCGCGCGGGGGCCGCGTCCGGCAGGTCCGCCTTGCCTGCGGCAGGGCCCAACAGGTCCAACGCCGGCTCGCCGAGATTGCCACCCACGCGCACACGAAGCCCCGAGCGCTCGGCCATCCGTCCGACCAGGGTCGTCACCGTGCTCTTGCCGTTCGTGCCGGTGATGCCGACGACGGGCGCATTCACCGCACGCGCAAACAACTCGATGTCCCCGACGATCTCCAGCCCGCGGCGCCGGGCCTCGACGAAGAACGGCTCGGCGAGGGACACGCCCGGAGAGGCGATGACACGATCCGCACCCTCCAGCAGCCGGGTATCGAGCCCGCCGACACTCACGGGGATGCGCGGATCGAGCTCGGCCAGGCGGGCGAGCTCAGGGGGCTCGTGCCGCGTGTCGGTTACCGCCAGCCGCCAGCCGCGGGCGTACAGGTAGCGCGCGCAGGAGAGCCCCGTGCGGCCGAGCCCCACGATCACGGCGTATGTCGGCTTTGCGGCGCTCGCACTCATCGCAGCTTCAACGTCGCCAATCCCGCCAACACCAACAGCAGCGAGATTATCCAGAAGCGCACGATCACTTTCGGCTCGGCCCAGCCTTTCAGCTCGAAATGGTGATGGATCGGCGCCATCTTGAAGATGCGCTTGCCGGTCAGCTTGTACGAGGCCACCTGCAGAATGACCGAGGCCGTCTCGACGACGAACACCCCCCCCATCACCAGCGCGACCAGCTCCTGCCGCACGATCACCGCGAGGACTCCGATCGCGGCCCCGATGGCGAGCGCGCCGACATCGCCCATGAACACCTGCGCGGGATAGGAGTTGAACCAGAGGAAGCCGAGGCCGGCGCCGGCGAGCGCCGCGCAGAAAATCAACAGCTCGCCCGCGCCGCGGATCTCCGGGATCTGCAGGTAATGCGCGAACACGGCGTTGCCGCTCGCGTAGGCGAAGATCCCGAGCGCCGCAGTGACGAGCGCGGCCGGCATGATCGCCAGCCCGTCGAGCCCGTCGGTGAGGTTCACCGCATTGCTCATGCCGACGATCATCAGGTACGCCACCAGAATGAAGCCGAAGGCGGACAGAGGCTCCGCGAAGGTCTTGAAGAACGGCAGGAACAGGGTCGTCTCCGCCGGACTCGTCGATGTGTAGTAGAGAGTGGCGGCCGTCGACAGGCCGGCCACCGACTGCCAGAAATATTTCCAGCGCGGGATGAGCCCCTTGGGATTGCGCACGACGAGCTTCAGGTAGTCGTCGTAAAAGCCGATCAAGCCGAATGCGAACGTGACACCGATGACCGTCCACACGAGCCGGCTGCCCGGCTCGGCCCACAGGATCGTGCTCACCAGGGTCGTCACGAGAATGAGCGTGCCGCCCATGGTCGGCGTGCCCGCCTTGGGCAGGTGCGTCTTCGGGCCGTCGTCGCGCACGACCTGGCCGATCTGATAGCGGGACAGCTTCGCGATCATGCTCGGGCCGACGATGAGCGAGATCGCGAGCGAGGAGACCGT
>CAZDTG010000336.1:0-3813 GCA_964508005.1 uncultured Steroidobacteraceae bacterium | reverse complement strand
CGTACTCGGAGTTGAATTCCGTGCGGCTGTCGAAGGAGTAGCCGATGCCGAACACCGCGCGCGCGAGATCGGCCTGCGCCCGCTTCCCGTCATGAACGGGATCCGTGTAGTAGAGCTCGCCGTAACCCCAGAGCTTCACATTCTGTGCAGCAGACGCGAACGAGGATGACCCGGCCGCAGGCGCCGTATTCGGCAGCGCCGATGTAGTGTCGGGCAGCGCGGAATTCGATGTTGCGGCCGCGGGCGCTGCGCTCTGCGCAGACGCTTCCTGCGTCTGCGCGCTCAACTGCGGCTGCGCCGCGGCCTGCTGCGCCAGCTGCCGCTGTTGTTGCTGAATCTCGCGATCGATGACCTTCTGGTGCTCCAGCAGCGCCCGATTCTGCTCCGCCAGCTCGCGCAGCTGAGCCTGCACCGCTTTGAGCTGCTTCTTCAGCTCCCTCACCTGGGCACTCGCGGTACTGGGCGCGCGCTGGGTTGCCTCTGCAGAAGCTGACGGCCCTGTCGGGTCCGCCGCCATGGCCAGTTCGCTGGTGCCCAGCGCGCAACCGAGCAGCACCGCTGCCCGAATCGTGTTGGTAATCGTCATCGCGGCGGCGCTCGCTTCGAAGTTCGTGGATCAGACGGGAGAGCATGCTAATGCGAATCATTCTTATTCGCAATCCGATGAAGAGCTGGGGGCGGCCAGAAAGGCCGTATCCCACAAGAGCGCACCTTGTGGGGATACGAAGCAAAGGGATCGGATTAGGTGGGTATCTCGACAGCCAGCCGGGTGACCTTGCGCGGCCAGCCTCGCGGGAGCACCGCGCCGCGCTGGGCGCGCTCGCCGCGGTAATTCTTCAGTTCGGCCCACTCCAGGGTCCGGGGCTTGGCGTCGCCGGCGAAGATCAGGAGATTGGCTTTGGGCGGTACGACCGCGACGGCCGTCATCAGCTCCTCGCGAGCCGCGGCCTTCTTGCCGGGAATGTCGTAGAGCTTGTTCCCCTTGCCGCGCGGCATCTCGGGTATCTCGCTCACCGGGAAGGCCAACAGCTTGCCCTCGCTGCTCACGGCGACCACGAGCGACTCGGGCGAAGGCACCAGGGCCGGCGGCAGCGCCAGCGAGTTATCGGGCACGTTGAGTACCGTCTTGCCCGCACGGCGATCCGTGATGAGCTCTTTAAGGCGCACGGTGAAGCCATACCCCGCATCGCTCGCCAACAGCCACAGATCCTCGGGCTCGCCCATGATCACGCCGGCGAACTTGGCGCCGTCCGGCGGGTTGAGCCGGCCCGAAAGCGGCTCGCCCTGGCCGCGCGCGCTCGGCAGAGAGTGCGCGGGCAGTGTGTAGGTACGGCCGGTACTGTCGAGGAACACCGCCGGCTGCAAGCTGCGCCCGCGCGCCATCGCCTGGTACTCGTCGCCGCTCTTGTAGGACAGCGTCAGCGGATCGATCTCATGTCCCTTCGCCGAGCGCACGAAGCCGCCGGTCGACAACACGACCGTGACCGGCTCGTTGGGGATCAGCGTGGTCTCATCGATCGCCTGGGCCGCCTCACGCTCGACGATCTTGGTGCGGCGGGCATCGCCGTACTTCTCCGCGTCCTCGCGGATCTCCGCGGCAATGAGCTTCTTCAGCTTCGCCTTGCTCTTCAGGATCCCTTCGAGCTCCTCACGCTCGGCGGCGAGCGCCTTCTGCTCGTCGCGGATCTTCATCTCCTCGAGCTTCGCGAGGTGACGCAGCCGGGTGTTGAGGATTTCCTCCGTCTGCTCCTCGGAGAGCTTGAAGCGCTTCATGAGCACCGGCTTCGGCTCGTCCTCGCGGCGAATGATGCGGATCACCTCGTCGAGGTTGAGGTACGCGATCAGCATGCCTTCGAGGATGTGCAGGCGCCGTGACACCTTCTCGAGACGGTGTTGCAGGCGCCGCGTCACCGTCGTGGTGCGGAACTCGAGCCACTCGCTCAACAGCTCCTTCAACCCGAACACACGCGGCCGCCCGTCGAGGCCGATGATGTTCAGATTGACGCGGTAGTTGCGTTCCAGATCCGTGGTCGCGAACAGGTGGTTCATGACCTCCACCGTGTCGACGCGGTTCGAGCGCGGAATGATTACGAGACGCACGGCGTTCTCGTGGTCCGACTCGTCACGGATGTCATCGATCATCGGAAGCTTTTTCGCCCGCATCTGCTCGGCGATCTGCTCCGCGACCCGACTCGGAGAGACCTGGTGCGGGAAGGCCGTGACGACCACGTTGCCGTCCTCGATCTCGTACGTCGCACGCGCCTTGAAGGTACCGACGCCCTTCTCGTAAAACTCCTTCAGATCGGCGCGCGGCGAGATGATCTCCGCGCCGGTCGGCAGGTCGGGTCCCTTGATGTGCTTCATGAGGCCCGCGGTCGTGGTATCCGGGTCCTCGAGCAGAGCGATGCAGGCGTTCGCCACTTCGCGCAGGTTGTGCGGCGGAATATCCGTCGCCATGCCGACGGCGATACCCGTCGTGCCGTTCAACAACAGGTTCGGTAGTCGTGCCGGCAGGATCATCGGCTCTTCGAGCGAGCCGTCGAAGTTCGACTGCCAGTCGACCGTGCCGTGCGCGAGCTCCGCCAGCAGCACGTCGGCGTAACGCGTGAGCTTCGCCTCGGTGTAGCGCATGGCGGCGAACGACTTCGGGTCGTCCTGCGAGCCCCAGTTGCCCTGTCCGTCGACGATCGGATAGCGGTACGAGAACGACTGTGCCATGAGCACCATGGCCTCGTAGCACGCTGAGTCGCCGTGCGGGTGGAACTTGCCGATGACATCGCCGACCGTCCGCGCGGACTTCTTGTGCTTGTTGGCGGACCCCAGGCTGAGCTCGCTCATCGCATAGATGATGCGTCGCTGCACCGGCTTCAGGCCATCGCCGAGCGCCGGCAGCGCGCGGTCGAGAATGACGTACATCGAGTAGTCGAGATACGCCTTCTCGGTGAAGGCGCGCAGCGGCTGTCTCTCAACACCCTCGAAATTCAGCTCTTGATTATCCATGGAGGTACCGGACTTGACTTGTTGACTTTTGGTACCGGTCCTGACTTTAAGTCAACAAGTCAAGTCCGGTACCTTCTAAACCTGCACTTCCGCGAGATTGCCCTTCTGCTCGAGCCACTCGCGGCGGTCGGCCGCGCGCTTCTTGGCGAGCAGCATGTCCATCAGCTGGTCCGTCTTGTCCTCCGCCTCGATCGTGAGCTGCACGAGGCGGCGCGTGCGCGGATCGATCGTGGTCTCGCGCAGCTGGCTGGGGTTCATCTCGCCGAGGCCCTTGAAGCGGGTGACCGTGGGCTTGGTGCGGGGGCTGTCCTTTTCGATCTTCTTCAGCAGCTGATCGCGCTCCACGTCATCGAGCGCGTAGTAGATCTGCTTACCCGCATCGATGCGATACAAGGGCGGCATCGCCACATAGACGTGCCCATTCGCGACCAGCGGCCGAAAGTGCCGCAGGAACAACGCACACAGCAACGTCGCGATGTGCTGCCCGTCGGAATCGGCGTCCGCGAGGATACAGACCTTGTGGTAGCGCAGCTGACTCAGGTCGCTCGAGCCCGGATCCACGCCGAGCGCGACGCTGATGTCATGCACTTCCTGCGACGAGCCGATGGAGCCAGACTCCACTTCCCAGGTGTTCAGGATCTTGCCGCGCAGCGGCATGATGGCCTGGAAGTCCTTCTCACGCGCCTGCTTGGCGGAGCCGCCCGCGGAGTCGCCCTCGACCAGGAAGAGCTCGGAGCGCTTCGGCTCCTGGCTTGCGCAATCGGCGAGCTTGCCCGGCAGGGCCGGACCGCCGGAGATGCGCTTGCGCACCAC
>CAZDTG010000335.1:0-3823 GCA_964508005.1 uncultured Steroidobacteraceae bacterium | reverse complement strand
GTCGCCCCGGCCTCGAGCCAGCGCAAGCTGCTCATCTGGGAGCTGTCGGTCAACATGCCCCCGAATGACGTCAGGTGATCGGCGACCGCCCCGGGAAGGAAATGATTGCTGGACAGCGCGGGCACCGTCGCCGCACCGATGAAATAGAAGAGGACGTCGGGGCGATCCTGAAGTGCTGCGGCGACCAGGTTTTCGACCTTGAAGCGGCGCTTCACGACGGCGGTTACGATCGCGTATTGCGGGGTCCGGACGCTACGCTGGGCGTCATCGCTGGCGACGAGATAGGCCGTGCCCCGCGGGGCGCTCCCGTCAGCGTGAATTCCCCGATCTATCAAAGCCTTCGCATGCCCGAAATCGACCGCGGCAAGACTCATGGCGGGTCGCATGTGCAACTCATCATACGGTCTGGCCGCGAGCGAATTGAAGTAAGGACTGCCCAGCGTGGGCTTACAGCCGCTTGCGCAGAACCTGGGGTCGAAACCGAACGCAAAGGCGGATGTGATCGACATGCAGCCGACGCGGTAGGGACGCGCCCACGTCAGAGCGTAGGCCTGAACGCGGGCGCCGAGCTGTTTGTCCACCATGGCTTTGATCGCCGCGAATTCTGGCCCTGGCAGCTCATCACGCCGATAGTCGAAACGCACGCGTGCGACGTTGCCTTGCGGTATGGCCCGCTCAGCTATGTAGTAGTCGCCGATCTCGACGCTGAGCGGGTCCGCGGAGTTGATCACGACTGCGAGATCGGGGGGCTGCAGCCCGCGGATTGCCCGCTGGGCCGGCTTGGTGGCCGGGCCGACGGATTCCGTGGAGTTCGCGATCGAAGCGGCCGGGAAAAGGCCGGCAACCGTCCCGAACAGCAGCAGGATCGACGCTGCCCACGCTCTCAACGGTCGCTCCGGAGGACTCGAGATGGATCAGCCGTGCGAGACAATGCGCAGATTGATCGGCTGCGGCATATCGGCCGGCGGGGCCTGGGAGAGCCGCGAGATTCGCGACAGGGCCGATTCGATCGCGCGATCGCGGTCGGGATTGCCGCTGCCCTGGATGATGCGCACCCGGTCAATGGTCCCATCGTCGCGCACCCAGACGCGCAGATTGACCGAATAGTTGCCGCTGCGGGTCTGTTTTTCGGTGCTGAGCGACTCCTGAATCTCGTTCTTGAGGAGGCCGGCGTACCACATGAACGCACTGCCGCCGGAGGCGAGCAGATCCCGTCCTCCCTTGTTACCCACCAGGCCGAATGCATCGCCGCCAGCGGTGCCCTCGGCATCGAGCCCCAGCTGCGTACTCGGGGGAGGCTCGTTCGATGGCGTGGGATCCGGCTGCTGTTCGGGTTCGTGAACGTCCACTTTCTCCTCCGGCGGCGGCGGGGGCGGCGGAACGTCCGGCGGGGGCGGCGGGGGTCGGATGAGGTGGATTTCCTGAACGGTTTTCTTCGGCGCCCCCGCCCCGCTGTTCAGAAAGTTGCGCATCAGCGCGAACGTGCCGACTCCGATCAACGAGACGCACAGGCCGAGCAACCCGACCAGCAGATACGGACGTTTCTTGCGCCTCGCGTTCACGGAGGGGTACCTATTTCACGATTCTCTGCGTTACGAGTCCCAGCTGGGTGATTTCCAGCCGGCCCATCAGATCGAGCACATCGACGACTCTCTGATACTGAATGCTCGCGTCCGCCTTGATGATTACCGGCAGGTTGGGGTTCGCGGCCTTGTACTGGCGCAAGGTGTTCTCGAGCTCGGTCATGGTCACGGGGAAGGTGTCGAGATAGATCGTGCCGTCGGCGCTGATGCTGATCGCCTTGGTCTTGTTCTCGGCGAGGCTCGGCTGCGCGCTGGCCTTCGGCAGATTCACTTTGATCCCCTGCACGGTGGCCGTGGTCAGGATGATGAAAATGATGAGCAGCACATAGGCGAGATCGAGCATCGGAGTGACGTTGATCTCGTCATAAACATCCTTGTCGCCGCCAACGGAACCGGACATGTGAGTTGCTCCGTCAGGAATAGGTTTCGGCGATTCGCGCGACGAATTCGTCTGCGAACACGCGCATGTCCGCAACGATTTCCTTGACGCGGGTATTGAGATAGTTGTACCCGAACAGACAGGGAATCGCCACCCCGAGTCCCGCGACCGTGGCAACGAGAGCGGCAGCTGTGCCGGGGGCGATGGCATTGATGTTCACATCACCAGAGGCGGCGATCGCGGCGAACGTGATCATGACGCCGACGACGGTGCCGAGCAGTCCCAGAAAGGGCCCGCCCGCGATGGCCACGGTCAGCCACACCATCTGGCTGTTGAGACGCTGGGTGAGACGCGTGACCGAAGCATCCAGGCTCGCGCGAATGGCTTCGATGGATTGCGCCGAAAGCGAACGTACACGGTCCGCGCCCGCGGCCCGCCCGTCGAGACGCTTCATCGTTTCGCGCATGCCGTGATGGTAGATGGGCCAAAGCGTGGACACTCCGAAGCTCCCGGGCTCATCGAGAGCTGTCTCATCGTCGTCCGGCACGCCGCCGCCCAACTTCCTCTCGAGGGCCGCGGGGTCCTCGGACAGCTTGCGGAACTCGGCGAGAAATCTCTTGTTGCCGCCGACGACGCGCGCCAGAAAGATGGATTTCAGCGTCATGATGATGACGGCCATCACGAACATGAAGGCCAGGATGCTGATGATCACCCAGCCGTCGACCGTCACGTTGCGTAACGTGGTCGCGAAGTAGGATTCCTTCCCGCCTTCCTTCTGTGCGTCCCCGCCGTAAACGACGAGCGGCGACACCATTCCCTGGCTGAGTGCGGCGGCCTTGATCCAGTCGGTGCTGCGCACCGAATTGGCAACTTCGAGCTCGTCGAGCTCGCCGCTGTAGAAGTTTCCTTTCACGGCGGAGCCGCCGATCGTGAGCGCGCCGCCGAGGTCCTGCACCTCGACATTGGCGTGCCCTGCGTCGATCCCGTCCACGAAAAGAGTCAGGTGGCCTTCGCCGATGCGCATGGCAAGGTGATGCCATTCACCCGTAGTCAGCTGCGTGCTCTGCGTCACCGTGACGGGCTCGCCGCTGGCGCCGTGATAGCGAGTGAAGGCCTGCGTCCCGGAGATTCCGAGTACGAGCTCGCGTCCCTGGTCCGCGAGCTGCGCCACGTAGGCGTCCGATTGGGCCCCCTCGATACGAACCCACGCCGACAGCGTGAATCCCTTGTTCGCGGCAAGATGCACGGCGGCGTTCGCCGGTATGGAGATCGTTTGCGCCCCCGCAAACTTGGCACCCGCGCCGATCAGCGACGCCGGATTCACCTCGGCGGTGAACGCGCTGGGTTCGGTTTTATAAGCCGTCGAGTCCTGCGGCGAGCCGGCAGCCGCACCAAAGTGGTAGACGAGCGCCTGATTGGTGTCGTAGGTCCCGGCGGCGTCGGCGGAACTCGGGGCATTCTTGTTGCCGTAGTAGAGAAATATCTTGTCGGTATTCGCGCCGCCGGCCAGTCGCGGCACCCGCACCCATACCAGCGCAATCTGGTTTTGGGAGTCGAAGCGCTCGATATGGAATTTGAGCGGGGTCTTGTCGTCCGGCGCGATGAAACGGAAGTCCGAGCCGTCGGGCTTTGCGTCGCCGAAGTATTGGAAGTTACCCAGACTCAGGCGAATGAGCACCGGGACGTCCGTCGGCGCGCCCGGGATATCGGCGCCCTTGGGGGTCAGATCGAAGCTGATTTCCTTGCGGTAGGCCCAATCGTTGTCCCACCACGCGCGCGCCTCGTGGCCCCACGCGCCGCCCAGCAGGACGAGCGCCAATGTCGAAAGCACCCGAATCCGGTTCGTCAAGAGTCAATCCCC
>CAZDTG010000334.1:0-3827 GCA_964508005.1 uncultured Steroidobacteraceae bacterium | reverse complement strand
CCGATGTTGAAAATCTTGTCCTTCCAGACGAAGCGGTAATCGCCCACGGCGCGGCAGACATCGTCCGCAATCTGGCGGGCCTTATCGAGAGGACATCCCTTCAGGAGCATGCCGAACTCGTCGCCGCCGAGACGCCCGACCGTATCGCTGTCGCGCACCGCGTCGCGCAGGACTTTCGCGACCTCGCGCAGCATGCTGTCGCCCGCGAGATGGCCGCTGGTATCGTTCACGACCTTGAAGCGGTCGAGATCGAGATAGCACAGGACGTGTTGTCCGTCGCCGCGGTGGCCGCTCTCGATCGCCTCCTCGAGACGCCGCTCGAACTCGCGACGGTTGACGAGGCCGGTGAGCGCATCGTGCGTCGCCTGATATGACATCTGGCGGGCGAGCCCGCGCAGCTCCGTCACATCGTGCAGGAGTACAACCGCGCCCACGAGCTCTCCGGCGTCATTGCGGATCGGCGAAGCCGACAACTCGATCGAGCGCTCGGTGCCGTTCGCGCTGGAGATCAGCAGCGCGCGCCGGCTCAGGTTCAGCGGGGCGCCGCTCGTCAGCGCCTGTTTCACCGGGTCTGACAGGAGGCGCCGGTCGGTCTCGTCGACGAGCCCTACCACCTCCTCGAGCGTCTTGCCGGCGACCTGCTGTGCGACGGTGCCCGAGAGGCGCTCGGCGGCCGCATTCATGTAGGTGATGCGCCCCTCCGCGTCCGTCGCGATGATGGCCTCGGCGAGCGAGTTGAGAGCGAGGAGGTGTGGAGACGCCTCGTCGCCCGTTGGCACGCGCAGTTGCCGCACTGTCTGTGTCGGAATGATTTCCACGCCGGTAACGAGCAGGGCCTGGGAGCCTTCGTAGTCGACGGCTGCCGAGGTGATCTCGAGACGGCTCACCTGCCCCTGCAGGCCGACCATCTCGATCTCGTAGCGCTCTGCCGCTTCTTCGCCAGCGAGGCGCCGCCGGATGTTCTCGTTGACGAGCTCCGCGTATTCGGGCGGAACGAGGTCGCCGAGGCGCCGGCCGACGAGCTCGAGACGGTCGACGCCGACAAAGCTCGCGAACTGGCGGTTGGCATACAGGATGACGTCACGATGAACCAGCACCGCCTCGTGGATGCGCTCGCCGAGATCGGCGAACAGCTTTGGCGATGCTCGCGCGCCATCGCGCTCGCTCGCCGTCGCGGCGCGCCTCAACAGATGGTTGACGGCGGTGACGAGCGCCGACATTTCTGCCCGGTCGGTGCGCAGATCGACTCGTCCCTCCAGGCGGCCGCCGATGGCAATGCGTTGCAGCTGCTGCGAAAGCTCTCTGACGCTCGCCAACTCGCGCCGCTGCAACGCGTAGAGCACGAGAAGCAGCGTGGCGACGAGTGCAAAGAGGAGGCACAGCAGCCCGACGATCGACATCTAAATTCTTGAGCCTTCAGCTTTATGGGCGTAACCCGAGACCACTGTAATTCATTTTGTTGTCTCGGCGCGGCAGGGTTACAGCATAACTTAGCCGCCGCCGTCGCTCTGCCCGCATTTGACCATATCTGGTCGCAACGCTGCTTGGCAGGCCGGCGGAAAACCCTTAACGTCTCAGGCGTTTTTCAACCCGACGCAATAAGTCCAATCGGAGTGCCATGACGATGCTGGCTGATGTCCGCGAACAGATGATCGAGCAGCAGGTGCGTGCCTGGGAGGTGCTCGACCAGCGCGTACTGGAGATATTCCGCAAGATCCCCCGCGAGCAGTTTACACCCGAGCAGCAGCGCTTTCGCGCCTACGCCGATGCGGAAGTCCCGCTGCCGCACGGCCAGCACATGCTGCGCCCTAGTGTCGCCGGACGGCTGTTGCAGGCGCTCGAGCTCACCGGCTCGGAACACGTGCTCGAAGTAGGAGCGGGATCTGGGTTCCTCACGGCATGTCTGCGCATTGCTGCCGCGCGGGTGCGCTCGCTGGAGATTTTCCCGGCGCTGGCCGAGATGGCGCGCCGTAATCTGGACTCCTTGGGTCTCGACGTCGACCTCGTGACCGCTGACGGCCTGCAGCTCGATACGGGGGCCCGCTATAGCGCTATCGCCATAACGGGCTCCTTGCCGGTTTACGACGAGCGCTTCGAGCGGCAGCTCGAGATTGGCGGCCGTCTGTTCGTGGTCGTGGGCGAAGCGCCCGTGATGGAAGCGCGGCTCATCCGCCGCACCGGGGAGGGCAGCTGGTCGTCCGAAAGTTTGTTCGAGACGGTGGTCGATCCGCTCGTGAACGCGCGGCGCTTGCCGGAGTTCAGGTTTTAGAGCTTTAAACCGTTGCGGCGGCCGCGGCGTCGAAACGCTGGTGGGGCGATGGCGCGCCCGCGTCGGTCACCTGCCATGGCGCCCGAATCGATCGTAAGTCGTCGGATCTAAAGGGAATATAGGGAATACAATGAGCCGTACCCAATCGGTCCCGCAGCGGGTGAGCGAGCCGCGCCCGACGCCGCGCCGCAGACTCCTGTTCCTGCAGGGCCTCAGCGCGGTGCTCACGTGGCTGGCGCTGACGGCCGCGGCGGGCGCAAAGGATCTGATCGGCGTCTACGACGATGCAGTGCGTAGCGATCCCCAGATCCGGGCCGCGGATGCCAACCGGCTCGCCTCGCGGGAGTCCCGCCCGCAAGCGCTGGCCGCGCTGCTTCCGCAGATCTCGGGCAGCGCCGCGTATACCCGCGATCATTCTTCCGGGAACCAGGACCAGCTCAGCGTCAATCCGGTCAACAGGAGCCTGTTCGTGACTCCGCTCCCCTACACGGCCGGCACGACGGAGAAGACGTGGGGACTCAATCTGCGCCAGAACGTGTTCTCCTGGCAGAACTGGCTGACGCTCAAGGCGGCCAACAGCCAGGTGGCGCAGGCCGAAGCCACATACGCCGCCGCGGAGCAGAACCTCATCCTCAGGGTCTCGCAGGCCTACTTCAACGTTCTTGCGGCTCTGGACAACCTCCAGGCACAGCAGACTTCCCTGGAGGCCATCGCCCGTCAGCTCGATCAGGCGGACAAACGCTATGACGTAGGCCTGATTGCGATCACCGACGTGCAGGAGGCGAGGGCGGCGCGCGACACGGCGTCCGCGGCGGTGATCGCTGCAAAACGCACGCTGGCAACCGCCGAGGACCAGTTGCAGGAGATCACCGCGGAAAAGTATGACTCGCTCGCCAAACCCGGCACGGATATGCCTCTCAACATGCCCGAGCCGGCGGACGAGAACCGCTGGGTCGAGATCTCGCTCGAGCAGAACTCGGCGCTCATCTCGAGCCGGCTCGCCGCTGATATCGCACGCGATAACGTGCGGGTTGCCTTCGGCGGCCACCTGCCCACGGTCGATATCGTCGCGGGCCGCACCTATACCGACCAGAACGGGAACTACATCTACGGCGGTGAGCCGGTGGACAACTTCGGCAGCCGGGTCAACGACCGGCAGATCTCGCTGCAGGTCAGCGTGCCCATTTTCAGCGGCGGCCTCACGCAATCGAGGGTGCGTCAGAGCCAATACCTCTGGATTGCGGCCAAGGAGCAGATGGTCCAAACCTCGCGCGCCACGGAGCGTCAGGCCCGTGACGCCTACCTGGGCGTCATCAGCGGAATTGCCCGCGTGCAGGCACTGCGCCAGGCGCTCGAGTCGAGCCACACGGCTCTGAAGGCGACGGAAGCCGGCTACGAGGTCGGAACGAGGACGGCGGTCGACGTGCTCAATGCCCGGCGCGCGCTCGTGCAGGCGGAGACGGACTATTCCGCCAGCCGCTACGACTACATCGTGAGCATCATTCAGCTGCGCTTCGCGGCAGGAAATCTCGATCGCACGCAGTTGGCGCAGATCGAC
>CAZDTG010000333.1:0-3894 GCA_964508005.1 uncultured Steroidobacteraceae bacterium | reverse complement strand
CAGGGGCGGAGCCCGCCCGCTCCGCCGCCCGCCTTCTCTGCTCGCCTCAGGATTCATCGCCGCCAATAACCGCAAAACCAACGCTGCAGAGTCCGCCATTTGCTCGCCGCTACGGCTATCACGCCCGCGCCAGAGGTAGCGCCAGCAGCGGACAGCGCGGCTGCCGTAATACACAGGGGGCACATGGGGCAGCTCCTTAGTACTCGTCGTGGCGCCGCCACCAGATGCCCGCCTCGTTGCGGCCCAGGGGTGCACGGTCGAGCCACTGGTACGCACCCCAGAGGCCGTCGAGGCCGCGCGCATAGGTGGAGTAAGTGTGATATACGGCTCCGTCCTCCAGCACGAACGCGCTCATACCCGGCCGATCGCGCGTGTAGGTGGGCGCATCAGTTCCGCACATCGCGGCGAACTGGCGAACAGGCTCTGGCGCGCTCTTCGCATCCATCGGGTGACCGCCACGCCGGTAGTTGTACTCGATGCCACCTGCACGCTGCTCTTCCTCTGTGAACGAGACGCTGAAGTCGGAATTGAAGTCGTTCCTGAACGAGGACGCCCATGGAAATGTCCATCCCATCCGCCGCTTGTACGGCTGCAACTTCGCGATCGGTGCCCGCGACACTGCCCACAGCATCAGGTCATGATTGGCCAGGTGCACGGCGAACCCGTCAAAGCCGTCTGCGATCATTGAGCAGGACGGGCAGCCGGCGGTGTAGTCGGGCCCGAACATGAAGTGGTAGACGAGGAGTTGTGAACGTCCCCGAAAAAGGTCTGCCAGCGAGGCGCCACCCTCGTCGGTGTCGAATCGATACTCCTTATCGACTCGGACCCACGGCAACGCCTGCCGCCGGTGCGCCAGTTCATCGCTGCGCCGCGTGAGCTCCTTCTCCGCTTCGAGCAGCTCGAGCCGCTCGGCCAGCCACTCTTTACGTGTCCCAGTCCTGCGCGTCCTCATCGCTCGTCTCCAGCCGGTGATTGGTGATGAGCTAGATTAGGCGTCGGGCACCAGGGGTTGGGAGTGACAAGTGTGACGGGATTTCTGGACTCGCTGATCACGGCCGCTGCGCGGGCACTGGCGCTGGGGGACCCCCTTGGCGCACTGAAGCGGATCGCCCTGCGCGAAGACCCGCCCGCTCTCGCTCTTCGTGGCACCGCAATGGCGCAGCTCGGCGACCTCGACAGAGCGAGGGACCTCCTACGTAGGGCGGCGCGAGCCTACGGCCCGCGAGAGGCACTGTCGCGTGCGAGGTGCATGGTCGCCGAGGCCGAGATCGCACTCGCTTCCCGAGACCTGAGCTGGTCGTCGAAATCACTCAGCGCGGCGCGAGCGACACTCGAAGTGCACGGTGACCGCGTGAACGCGGCCCACGCGCGATATCTTGAGATCCGGCGCCTGCTCCTGATCGGTCGTCTCGACGAGGCCGAGCATTGCCTCGGCCAGCTCAACCCAAACGCGGTTCCGCCGCCCCTGAGGGCCGCCCACGAGCTGGTCGTTGCAGGGATCGCCGCGCGACGAGTCCAGGCGAGGACGGCGCGCCTCGCGCTCGCCCGCGCGGCGCGCGCCTCGCGCCAAGCTGGAATCCCTGCTTTGGCGGCTGAGGTCGAGGCCGCATCCCTCGTCCTGACAACGCCCGCCGCGCGCCTGATCGCGCACGGCACAGAGCGGAACCTCAGACTCGAGGAGGTTGAAGCGTTACTGTCCTCGAGAACGCTCGTCATAGACGCATGCCGTTATAGCGTCCGTGAGGGAGGCACGGCGATCGAGCTCGCCAGGCGTCCGGTTTTATTCACGCTCGCACGGCTGCTCGGGGAAGCGTGGCCGGCAGATGTGCCGAGGGAGACTCTGGTCGCGCGAGCATTCCGCGCGAAGCGTGCCGATGAAACCTATCGCGTGCGGCTGCGGGTCGAAGTCGGGCGACTACGCAGAGTGCTTCGGACGCTGGCAGACGTTGTGGCGACTAAGCAGGGGTTTACGATTTTGCCGCGCCGCGCACGGGAAATCGTCGTACTTGCGCGGCCCGTAGAGGACGAGTACGCAGCTGTGCTTGCCTTGCTTGCCGACGGTGAGTCGTGGTCGAGCTCGGCCCTGGCGCTTGCGCTGGGTGCCAGCCCGCGCACCGTGCAGAGGGCACTCGAGTCGCTTGCAGGAACGGGCAAGGTGCAGCCGTTGGGTCGCGGGCGAGCGCGTCGCTGGATGACCCCGCCCCTGCCCGGATTCACGACGACTTTGTTACTCCCCCCTCCTTTGCCGAACGAATAGGATACCGCCATGAAGCGATCAGCAGCCGAACTCGTCCGTGAGTACGGACCCTTTCCGGGCGTTGACCAGGTGGGTGGTGTCACCTATGACGGTCAGCAAATCTGGTTCGCCGCTGGAAACACACTGAAGGCCCTCGATCCGAAGAGCGGAACTACGCTGCGCTCGATCGATGTCGCCGCGCACGCTGGAACGGCCTTCGACGGCCAACACCTGTTCCAGATCGCCGAGGATCGCATCTGGAAGATCGATCCGATCACCGGCCGGGTGCTCGCCACCATCCCCGCACCTGGTGGTGGCGGTGACTCCGGACTCGCGTGGCACGAAGGGACGCTCTGGGTGGGGCAGTATCGGGAGCGCAAGATTTATCAGATCGATCCGAAGACAGGAGAGATTCTTCGAACCATCGAGTCCAAGCGCTTCGTCACCGGGGTCACTTGGGTCGACGGCGAGCTCTGGCATGGCACCTGGGAAGGTGACAAGAGTGATTTGCGCCGTATCGACCCTCGAACCGGAGCCGTCCTCCAGACCCTCGAAATGCCCCCTGGGGTCGGCGTCTCAGGACTCGAGTCCGACGGCGCCGACCAGTTCTTCTGCGGCGGCGGTCGCAGCGGCAAGATCAGAGCCGTCCGCCGACCCAAGCGCCCATCCGCGCCCGCTCGCTAACCCTGAAATCGTCAATGCCCTGACAGGGCGCGGGAAGGGTTACCTCACGCTTGGTGCTCTTCCCCGATAAATTCTTGCCCGCGCACTATGCGCAAGCGGCGCGCGTTGCAGCAGGGAACGGTCCTCAGCTCACCGCTTTCTTCACGAGCGCGCAGATCTTTGCCTCTTCGGCGGCGGTCAGCTCCTTTAGCGCGAAGGCGGTCGGCCACATGTGGCCTTCGTCGAGGTTCGCCTTGTCGCTGAAGCCGAGCGTCGCGTACCTCGTCTTGAACTTCTGCGCACTTTGGAAGAAGCAAACGACATTGCCGTCCTTGGCATACGCGGGCATCCCGTACCAGGTTTTCGGCGACAGGGCTGGCGCGTTGGCTTTGATGATCGCATGGAGCCGCTCGCCCATGGCGCGATCCGGCTGCGGTAGCGCGGCGATCTTCGCGAGCACGGCGCTTTCCCCGTCTGCCTTGTCGGCGCGCCGACCGCGGCGCACGTCCCCCTTCAGCTCTTGGCGGCGCTCCCTCATCGCGACTCGTTCCTCGTCCGTGAATCCCTGGGGCTTCTTTCCGGTCGCCGTGGTGCTCCTGGGGGACTTCTGCGTGCCCTTCTTTGCAGGTTTCATTAGTGTTTTCCTTTCCAACCGGGGGTCTCAACGCTGAACTGCTTTGCGTACTCAGCGTTCAATCGCTGCCAGCCGCCGAACTTCATGGCCGCGGCGCCGACGATGTGTCCAATGGGCCGATCGGCGAGCCGACTGCGGCCGCCCTCCCAGCGACGATGCCGACAACGCGCCCCGACGGCGGGAACACACGGATTTTCATAATGCGTATCTCCGTCGGCTTCGTTCGGCGCAGATCAGGGAGACATTCTTCTGAGTGCCTCTTTTACCTTTGCCACGTTCGGGCCTTCTCCGGCCCCCTCATAAAAGGAGAGGTCCTCGTCGATTCCGACTAACCGGAGGCATTGACCTCCCGGAGCCTGGA
>CAZDTG010000332.1:0-3895 GCA_964508005.1 uncultured Steroidobacteraceae bacterium | reverse complement strand
TGTGCAGGCCGTCGGAATAGTTGTCGCCGACGTTCTTCCAATTCACCTGCCGCGGGCGCAACGTGACGCGCCCCTGCGGCACCAGCTCTTCCATACGATGCAGGGCCAGCTCGTCCGCGTACGGAGCGGCCATCTCACGCACGCTGGGCAGGCCAGGCTCGAGTCGCACGAAGATGAAGCCCATGAACACCTCGTGCTCGACCGGCATGAGGCCGTGTCGATTGGCATCGAGCCTGGGGAAGGCCTGCCGATCGGATACGCCGACGAGATGGCCATCGAGGGCGTAGGTCCAGGCGTGGTACGGACAGGTGATGCGCCGTGCGCAATGGCCTTTCGAGCCGTCCAGCAGCCGCGCCGCCCGATGGCGGCAGACGTTGTGGAAGCCGCGCACCTCGCCGTCCTCACCGCGCAAAACGATGATGGATTCGCCGAGGAAGTCGAGGGAATGGAAATCACCCGGGTGGGGGATATCGCTGACGTGGCACACCACCTGCCAGCTCTTGCGGAAGATCGCCGTCTTCTCCCGCTCGAAGAACTCCGCATCCCGGTAGATCCACGCCGGCAGGCTATGGTCTTCTTCCGGGTCCCGAGCCTCGGCGCCCGCGGGTGTGGATGGGCTCACCTGTCCGAAGCGGGCTGCAGCGTTCATGGGGACCATCTCCTGAAAGACCGGACGGACTTCGGATGAGGCGGTACCCGCTTGCCGCCGGCGCTCCGCTGTTATTGGACGATCGTACAATAGCAATGCGAAACGGGTCAAACCGGGGCTGACTGCCGCAATGTCAACGAGCTGCTGAGGCGGAGGCGAAGAACGGATCGAGTCCGACGGCCACGGCGCTCTCGGCCATGAGATACGCCGCGGCGTTCCAGGATTGCCCGCGCATGCCGCGCGGCGCGAGTGTCCGGCCCTGCAGCCATTCGGTGAAAGCCCAATCCTTCAGCGCGCAGGCGCGCGCGAGCTTCACGAGCTCCGCCCCCGCCTGCTGCTTGCGGCCGCTCGACACGAGCGCGGCCACCCAGAATCCGCCCACCATCGGCCAGATGCCGCCGTTGTGGTACTGCCAGGCGAGATTCTGCCGATGGCGGGCCATGTAGGGGCGCCAGAGCACACTGGCGCGCTTGATGGGCCGGGTCACCGCCCTGACCGGATAAGGATCGTGCACACGCGACTTCGTCAGGGCATCGAGCGTGCGCCGGCTGGCCCGGGGAGCGGTGAGTCCGAGCAGAACCGCGAGCACATTGCCAAACACGTCGCCTTCCTCGCCGAAGAACGAGAAGTTGACGAAACTCAGGTACAAGTCGCGATCCCGCGCGCTGCGCAACACGTAATCGTTCAACAGCCGCGCGCGGCGATACTCGGCGAGACCGGCCGAGAACGGATGAAACAGCCCGTTGAAATTCGCCAGTGTCTGCGCCGCGTGCTCGAGGCCATACAGCCTCTTGACGAAATACCACAGTGTGTTCGTATAGAGCACGAATCCCGAGCGGGGCATGATGTCAGCCCAGTCGCTCGCCTCGTTCTGCTGCAGCAGAAAGAAGCGTTGGTGCTCCTGTGCGAGCAGCCACTGCACCGCGAGCGCTACGCGTCCGGCATGACGGTGGCGCAAGCCACCGGTGCGCCCGCGAGCGGCGGCCCGCGAGTCGAGAAATGCCAGACCGATGAGCCACCACAGCGTCGAGTCGATACAGCCGAGATACCAGAAATCGGCCTCGCTGCGCTGCAGATCGACGAACTTCGGAATCTGGCCGTTGGCAGCCTGGTGCTCGGCGAGAGTGTGCAGCCCCGTGGCCGCCTCACTCTCGAGGAGCTCGTCGCCGGACAGCGCCATGCCCAGCGCGCACACCGCCGCATCGCGGCCGAAAATGGCGGTGTAACCGCGCAGGTCGGCGCGCTTGCCCGGCGACGCGGCCAGAATGCCACCCGGTGAGAGATTCCGCCGCAGCAGCTCGACAGAGCGCGCATGGCAGGTTTCCAGGAGCACACGATCTTCGGGACGTCTCGATACGGAATGCATAGAGATGGCATGATAGCGGGATCGCGCACCAACTGAGTCGAGGCCGTGATTTGCTGCAGAACATGGACATCGCCCACCTGATCCAGACGTCCGTGGCGCCTGTCTTCCTGCTGTCCGGCGTCGCGGCAACACTCGGCGTGTTGACGAACCGGCTGGCGCGCGCCGTGGACCGGGCCCGATCGATCGAGGATCGTCTCGAGAGCCACACCGGCGACCCCGAGCACCTCCGCTACGATCTGGAGGTGCTGGCTCGCCGCGCCCGCTACCTGAACGCGGCGATCTCGCTCTCCGTGGTCTCAGCGGTCATGGTGGCGCTGGTGGTGGTCACTTTGTTCGCGAATGCATTCTTCGAGGCCGGGCTCGCGTTGACCATAGCGCTGCTGTTCGTGGGGGCCATGCTGCTGCTGACAGGGGCGTTCATTGCATTCTTCATAGAGGTGCGTCTGGCGACGACAGCGTTACGCATAGGCTTGCGACGCGCCGACGCATAGCGCGATACACGGGACGCTGGAGCTCATGTGGGCATTCCCACGCGCCGACATACGCGCGACACACTCACCGCATAGCCTCCCCTCCCGGACCCGGCCAAGGCACCGCCCGCCCTTGAATCGGTGCAGCCGTGCCCTCAAGTGGTGCGGCTGGCCTGCCGCTCCGGGGCACGATCACCAATGGATTCAGCGACTTGCGTCTCCTTGAAAGTCGGGCAGGGCGGCGGTGGATCTGCTACCCTGCGCATCTTTTTGCATCCCCTTGTCAGGCCGACGAGCCGACGCATCGGCTCACTGCCAGCGAGCGCCTGACCCCCACGAACCCAAGTGACGTATGAACCGCCCGATCCGCAACATCGCCATCATCGCGCACGTCGACCACGGCAAGACCACCCTCGTCGACTGTCTGTTGAAACAGTCCGGCACGTTCGCCGCCCACGAAAAAATGGGCGAGCGGATCATGGACTCGAACGACATCGAGAAGGAGCGCGGCATCACCATTCTGGCGAAGAACTGCGCCATCGAGTACGGCGGCACGCGAATCAACATCGTCGACACCCCCGGCCACGCCGACTTCGGCGGCGAGGTCGAGCGTGTGCTGTCGATGGTCGATGGTGTATTGCTGCTCGTCGATGCCGTCGAGGGACCGATGCCGCAGACGCGCTTCGTCACGCGCAAGGCGCTTGCCCTGGGCCTCAAGGCGATCGTCGTCGTCAACAAGATCGACCGCCCGGGCGCGCGGCCGGGCTGGGTCATCGACCAGACATTCGAGCTGTTCGACAAGCTCGGAGCGAGCGACGAGCAGCTCGATTTCCCGGTGATCTACGCTTCCGCGCTGCAGGGGTGGGCGAGCACGGACCATACCGAGCGCCGCCCCGACATGTCGGCACTGTTCGAGGCTGTGTTGAAGCACGTTCCGCCGCCGGCCGCGGAGGAAGACAAACCGCTGCAGCTGCAGATCTCCACGCTCGATTACAACTCGTATGTCGGCCGCATCGGCATCGGCCGCATCCGGCGCGGCTCGGTCCGCCCGGGGCAGCAGGTGGCGCTGCGTTTCGGGGATGAAGATCGCGGGCTCGCCAAAATCGCCCAGGTCCTGACATTCACGGGACTGCAACGTGCCCCCGTGGATGAAGCTACGGCGGGAGACATCGTCGCGGTGACCGGTATCGAGGACGTCAACATCGGCGTGACGGTTTGCGACCCGGAAGCGGCCGACGGCCTGCCGCCGATCCGCGTCGACGAGCCGACGCTGGCCATGAACTTTCAGGTGAACACCTCGCCCCTGGCCGGCCGCGAGGGCAAATACGTGACCAGCCGGCAGATTCGCGAGCGGCTGCAGCGCGAGCTGCAAAGCAACGTGGCGCTGCGCGTGGAGGACACGGAAGAGCC
>CAZDTG010000331.1:2529-3896 GCA_964508005.1 uncultured Steroidobacteraceae bacterium | reverse complement strand
GGAGAGTACGTTCCATTACGCGTGAGCGGCGAGCACGCCTCGAACCTGTGCGCCTTCGCGCGGCATTATCACGGAGAGTGGCTCATTACGATCGCACCCCGGTTGTACCTTCGCCTGCTCGGGGAGCGCGAGCAGCCGCCCCTCGGAGCGGAAGTCTGGGAAAATACGCTGATCGAGCTCCCGCGCGGCTGCGACGTGGAGGGTGGGGCATTGCGAAACCTGTTCGACGGCTCGGAGGTGCCGGCGGCCGCCCGGCAGGGTGAGCGCCCCGGGATCATGGCCGCCTCCGCCCTGGCGCATTTTCCCGTCGCAGCCCTGCACCGGACGCCTTGAAACGTCCGCCGGCCGGGTCAACTGTGCCCCCCAGGCAAGCGTTCTACTCTCGACGAGAAGAGCGGTATGAGATTCGGCAAACTGAATTTTCCTGCCTGGCTGCTGCCCGCAGTGGCCTTGCTGGCGGCCTGTTCCGGCATTCCCCTGAAGCAGCGTCGAGACGCGCAGCGCACTCATTACGAAGCGTACGCAGGCCCGCCAGTCGAGAGCTTCACCTGGCTCGGGCGCTACGACAGCTGGCAGCCGATCGGGACCAACGAGCTCGTCGTATGGACCACCCCCAACCAGGCCTACCTCATCAAGGTGGCCCCACCCTGCGACAATCTGGAGTTCGTGAACCGGATCGGCCTCACCTCTACGGCGAATACGGTCTCCTCGCGCTTCGACTTCGTGAAAGCCGGCCGCTGGCGCTGCCCGATTCAGGAGATCCGGCAGATCGACTACTCGCGCATGCGACGGGATCTGCGCCAGACGCAGGAAGCGAAGGCAACGACGAGCGGAAGCGGCAGCTGAAGGGCGGCCGCATTGCGTCGCGCCCTGCTGATCCGCTAACGGTACCCCCTCGCCTGCAGCGTAAACAGGTGAGCGTAGCGACCATTGAGCCGCATCAGCTCCTCATGACTGCCACACTCCACGATACGGCCACGGTCGAGTACCGCGATCTGGTCGGCCATGCGCACCGTCGAAAACCGGTGCGAGATGAGAATGGTGATCCGCTCTTTCGCCAGCTGCCGGAAATGCTCGAAGATATCGGCCTCCGCCTGCGCGTCCATCGCAGCCGTCGGCTCATCCAACACGAGAATGTCCGCGCGCGTGCGCATGAAGGCGCGCGCCAGCGCGATCTTCTGCCACTGCCCTCCCGATAGCTCGCGCCCGTCCTTGAACCATTTGCCGAGTTGTGTCTGGTAACCGGCCGGCAGAGTTTCGATGAACTCACTCGCCATGCCTTTCTCGGCGGCCTGACGCCAGCGGACCTCGTCTTCGAAATAGCGCTCGTCGCCGGCGCCGACGTTCTCGCCCACGAGCATCTGGTA
>CAZDTG010000331.1:0-2429 GCA_964508005.1 uncultured Steroidobacteraceae bacterium | reverse complement strand
CTTCGAAATAGCGCTCGTCGCCGGCGCCGACGTTCTCGCCCACGAGCATCTGGTAACGGGTGAAGTCCTGGAAGATGACGCCGATGCGCTCACGCAGCGCCTGCTCGTCCCACTCGGAGAGGTCGCGCCCGTCGAGCAGAATACGCCCGGAGGTGGGCTGGTAAAGGCGGGTCAGAAGCTTGATGAGCGTGGTCTTGCCCGAGCCGTTCTCCCCCACCAGTGCCAGGCTGGAGCCGGGGGTGAGGTGCAGATCGATGTGCTCGAGCGCCGGCTGCTCTGCTTCCGGATAGGTGAAACTCACATCCTCGAAGCGTATGCCATCCTGCGGATGCGGCCCCTTGGTCGCCGCGCCGGCCGGCTCGGGCACCTCCGTCTCCAGGTACTCGTACAGGGTCGACAGGTACAGGTTGTCCTCGTACATGCCGCCAATCGCTGAGAGTATCGCCGACACGGCCGACTGCCCCTGGCGAAACAGCGCCACGTACATCGTCATCTGCCCGAGCGTTATGGCGCGCCGGACCGTGCTGACCGCGATCCAGGCGTACGCGGCATATAACGAGACCGTGCCGATGAGGCCGAGGCCGAAACCCCAGGCGTCGCGCCGGATGGTGAGTGCACGGTCCTCCTTGTAGAGGCGCCGGAAGATATCCCGATATCTCTCGAGCAGGCGCGGGCCGAGTCGATAGAGCTTCACCTCCTTCGCGTGATCTTCACGGGCGAGCACGGTTTCGAGATAGATCTGCATCCGCGTTTCGGGCGAGCGCCAGCGAAACAGGCGAAAGGCATCCCCGGAGAATTTTGTTTCGGCGATGAATGCCGGCAAGCCCGCTAACAGCAACACGGCAACGGCCCACGGCGAGAAACGGCTCAGCAGCACACCGTAGCTCACGAGCGAGAGACCGTTCTGCACCAACCCGAAGGTTCGGGTAACGAGGCTCAAGGGTCGTGTGGAGGCTTCACGCCGCGCGCGTGTCAGCTTGTCGTAGAACTCGGAGTCCTCGAAGTGGCGCAGGTCCAGGGTCAGCGCCTTTTCGAGTATCATCACGTTGACCCGCTGCCCCAGTTGCGCGCGCAACAGCGACTGGCACAGCGACAGGCCGCGTTGGGCCGCTGCGATCGCGGCGATGAGCGCGCCTTCGAGAACGACGAGCGTGACGACACGCGCGGGATCCGCGGCCGCACCGGCCTGCATGCCTTTCGCTACGGCATCCACGATGAGCGAGCCTATGTAGGCCACCGACGCGGGCAGAACACCGGCGATCAGAGTCAGGAGCGCCAGCGCCACGGTGAGTCCCCGGTTGGTACTCCAGACCAGCTCGAGGGCGCGCCGGCTGTAGCGGAAGACGCCGAAAAAACCACGCAGCGTAACGGACTCGCCCTCGGCGGAAGCTGCGCGCGACCGCCGCGACGAAGGCAGGACCTTCGGAGTCATGAAGACGGCGGTGGCTGCAAAGTGGAGGTTGCCGGAGCGATCGGCTGTTTGATGCCCGTAGGCGTCAGCCCCGTGATCAGGCGCGAGCCGCGGCGAAAGAAGAGGTAACTATAGATCCATGACAACAGCACCGCCACCCGGTTGCGGAAACCGATGAGTACGGTGATGTGCAGGGCCATCCAGGCGAACCAGGCCAGCAACCCGCCAAAGTGCAGCCGGCCGATCTCCACCACCGCGCGCGACTTCCCGACCGTGGCCATGGAGCCGAGATCCTTGTAATGAAACCCGGTGTCGCGGAGCTTCTGCGCCGCGGATGCATCCCCCTGCAGCTCCGCCTCGATCACCTTCGCGACGTAGCGCCCCATCTGCAGCGCGCCTTGCGACACACCCGGAACCGTCTGCCCCGACACCGAATCCACCAGGTAAGCCGCATCACCGATCACGAACGCGTTGGGATGCCCCGGAACCGAGCAGTCCGGCAACACCGTCACGCGCCTGCCAGGTCCCAGCTCGGCACCCAGAGTCTCGACGAGCGGAGCAGCCCGGACACCTGCGGCCCAAATGACGTTATAGCTGCGAATACGCTCACCCCCGACCTCGACGCCGTCCGCGAAGATCGTCGTGACCGGCTTACCCAAAAGGACCTCCACCCCGAGCCCCTGCAGCTGCTTGAGCGCACGATCGGAGGAATCGGGGTGCATCGCGGGGAGCACTCGCGGGCCAGCCTCGACCAGGATGACGCGCGCCCGCCGCGTATCCGCCACCCGAAAATCCCGCGCGATCACATCGACGGCCAGCTCCTTTATGGCGCCGGCTAACTCGACGCCGGTTGGACCTCCGCCGACAATGACAAACGCGAGGTGCGCCGCGCGCTCGGCAGGATCGGATTCGACTTCGGCGGTCTCGAACGATCGCAGCATCCGCGAGCGGATGAGCGTCGCATCCTCCACCTCCTTCATGCCCGGCGCCAAGGCGTGCCATTCCGAATGCCCGAAGT
>CAZDTG010000330.1:0-3919 GCA_964508005.1 uncultured Steroidobacteraceae bacterium | reverse complement strand
TCCTCGTCTCGGTCCACGGGGCCTCCCCGGATCACTCGATGGAACTCTTTCGCATGAAGTACCTGGCCGAGCAGGAGCTGAAGGCGAGTGGCCTATCCTGGACCATCATCCGGCCGACGGCCTACATGGAGACCTGGGCCAGGCTGGTCGGGGAGCCGCTACTGAAGACGGGAAAGACGCGGATCTTCGGGCGCGGCAACAACCCCGTCAATTTCGTTTCCGCGCACGACGTCGCGCAGTTCGTCGCGTGCGCCGCCCAAGAGGCGCACACACACATGCGCGGCGAGCACATCGAGGTGGGCGGTCCTGAAAACCTCACCATGCGGCAGGTGGCCCAAACGCTCATGCGCGTGACGAAGGTATCTGGCACGGTGAGCTACGTGCCGTTGCCCTTGATGCGCCTGATGGCGGTGCTGATGCGCCCGGTCAACGCGACGCTGGCGCGCCAGATTCAGGCAGGAGTGAGCATGGATACGGCGGATATGTCCTTCGACGCCGCCGACGTGCGGCGTCGATACCCTGCAATCCCCTCCACGAGCCTGGCGGACGTGGTGCAGCGCGACTATGGCAACGGGGTGTGAGTTCGACCACCCGTTGCCGAACTGGATGGCGCTCAGCTGGTACAGCTGAGCCGATATGTTGCCGAGGAGGACACGACCGAGGCACCCATACGTCAAGCTCGTTGGAGGGCATGCTTTGCCACTTGAGCATGTTCGCCGTGAGTGCGGGATCCGCATGACACCCTCACCAGGGATGTAGATGTGATGCGGGACATCACAATGTATCTGCCCTGACGGGGGGCATATCCCTGAAGATGCTGACGTGTTTTGCTCGGTGGAGATGTTCTGGCTGCACATTGAGGCACTCTGGCCGCGCGAGCAGGTGCAGGCGGCAAACGGCAGACGACCGTGTGGCTGCCAAAAGAAACAGGCAGTCGGTGCGGTTGACCTCCGTGCCGAGGGAGCAAGACTCGGCACGTGTCCACCTAGGATACGTTCGCGACGTTCGGGACGTTCGCGGTTCGGCAGTATCCTCAGTACCCTCGCCCGATGTCTCTCTGCTTAGCTTTGAGCGGGGGTAGGGATGGCACCGAGTTGCTGCATCAAGGCTAGCCCGTCAAACAGCCCCCGGAACTGCGTAATCTTGCCAGAAGCGACACGATAGAACACGCCCCCGGGAACCACCACCTGCCTGCCAGTTGCCGCGATCCCCTGGAACGCTCCTTGATGCGTGCCCCGACCCGTCCAACGTTCGGCGACGGTGTCGGCTTCACCCACCATCTCTTCGACGCTGGAATGCCAGTCAGGGAATGCGTCACGCTGGGCGCGAGCGAACCCTTTCAAGGTAGCGAGGCCCACCTGCCCCATTCCTGGGAGTGTAATTGCAGCATCCCCGGCCATCAACTCGTCTGCCGCAGCCATGTTCCCGGTATTCCAGAACTCCTCGACAAAGCGGCATACCACTGCTTTGTTCTCCTCAATCGACATTGTCGTGTCTCCTTTGCTTGCCCGGTGATTGTCACCGATCGAACTCTCAGCCACACTCCAAGCATAGCCTCAGCGGCACACGAGCAGAATCCCAGAAATCTGGGATGGTCTCTCGAAAACCGACGGGAAGATGTATACTGCGTATGAGCACGCGCGGATCTTGAGCGCGAGGAGTCATTTGACGCAGAAGCACCTCGGAGCCGAGCGGGTGAGACGAGAGATCATCCGCTTGTGTCAGGCAGGATTAGACGCTCGGACCCTGCGCATTGAAACCATCAAGCAGCTGCGGAAGGTGCTCCCCATCGACGTGTACTTTTTCGCGACGGCTGATCCAGCGACACTGCTCTTCACCGGCGTCACAGCCGACGATATTCTCGCAAAGGCGACGCCGCAGTTCATCGAGAACGAGTTTCTCCAGGACGACGTGAACAAGTTTGCCTGGCTGGCAAGAGGTGTACAACCAGTCGGCGGTCTGGTTCAGGGGACGCACCATCACCTGGAGCAAAGCCGACGGTACCGAGAGATTCTGACCCCACTCGGCCTGGGAGACGAGCTGCTGGCAGCGCTCATCATCCATGATGTCTGCTGGGGCTTCCTCTGCCTACATCGCGACAGGTCAAGCCCACCGTTCACCCCCGCCGAGGCGGTGTTCCTCGATCGACTCACTCCTCATCTTGCCACAGGCTTGCGCAACGCGTTGCTCCTCAGCGCCGCAATGGCAGCGCCGCTCGTTGATGATTCTCCAGGGTTGCTGTTGCTTGCGGACGATATCTCGGTAGTGGCGATGACCCCGGCAGCTGAGCGGCTGCTTGCGAACCTGGCCGAGGCAGACCGACTCCCCATACACGGCCTGCCCCATGCGGTGTATGCGGCGGCAGCTCGCTTACAAGCCTCCGAGCGCGACGGCGATGGGACGCCCGAATTGCCGCCGAAAGTGCGCCTGCGGACCGCTTCTGGCCAGTGGCTGGTCCTGCACGCCTCCCGGTCGGCGAGCGCGAACGCAGAAGGGCACATTGCCATAATCTTCGAGATGGCGCGCCCTGTGGAGATCGCACAGCTTCTCGTGCAGGCGTACGCGCTCTCTCGTCGCGAAAGTGAGATCGTGCGGCTGGTGGCGCAGGGACAGTCGACGAGAGAGCTGGCTGAGACGTTTCATATCACGGCTAACACGGTGCAGGATCACCTCAAGGCGATCTTTGAAAAAGTCGGGGTGAGGAGCCGACGTGAGCTCGTCGGTCAGCTCTTCGCCCAGCAGTATCAGCCGCATATCGCAGCCGGTCACACACTTGGCACAGATGGCTGGTTTGCCTAAGTGGAGCATCCACCAGGTTTGGGCAACGACGGGCCCGAGGGCAACGCCTGGTTGGCGGCGTGAACAATGGCGTCGGCGACGGCCCCAGACAAAGGGATGTTTGTACGCTTTCCAGTAGGCCGTCGCCGACTCGACGGCTTGGCAGATATCGGCCCAACTTTCGAAGCGGCGCCCTTTGAGTGCGAGCGAGCGCAGGATCTTCCACCAGGGTTCGATGAGGTTCTGGTAGGCAGCGCAGACCGGCTGGACGACGAACTCGCAGCGGGAGTGGGTGAGCGCGAACAGCAGCACTTCCATCGCCCGGTGGGTGCTCAGGTTGTCCAGGATCGCGTACACCAGCACGACCTCGGCCGGGATCCCGGCATCCACCTGCTCCAGGAAGTCCACCCAGTTGGCGATGGTCCGCCGCGTGTAGGGCGCGGTGAAGGCCGCTCCCGCTCCGGCGGCAGGCTCGAACGCCTCAAAGACGTAGCCCTTCTCGCGGCGGCCGCAGTCGATTTCTTGGCGTGCCCGCCCGACTGGACGCGGCGGCATCCAGTGTTTCTATCGCCCCTTTTGGCCGCGAACTCTGGATCCACCGGCTCGCCGAACCACGTCTCCTGGTTGCGCCAGCATAAGCCCTCGGTCAGCACCACCTCGCCCAGCCGGCTGCGCTGCATGGCAATGCTTCGGTGTTCGCTCAGGTAGGTGACTAGCTAGTCGAGCGTCCACGACTGGAACGGTACGCCGAACGTCTGCGGGTCGGTGAGCGCGGTGGCGACGATCTCGCCGACCTGCGCGCGCGTATTGGTCGGCGGACGCCCGCCCCGTGGCGCGTGTTCCTGCCCGGCCACGCCCCTGGCTTCAAAGCGGTGCAACCACAGATAGGCGCTGTTGCGCGCCAAGTGGAGTTGCACCACAATCTCCTCGACCGTCGCACCCTCCAGTGCGACCGCCACGACGCGCGCCCGTTCCTCCGTCCGAGCGGATGCCGTTCGTGCGTGCGCCAGCCGCTCGATCGCCTGCCGTTCGTCGTCCGTCGCCTCGCGCAACTGTATCAACTGCATGCGCCATCCCATGAGGCATATCCTGACTCAAATGCTTCGCTATACCACGAACTTGGCGGATGCACCACTAAGTG
>CAZDTG010000329.1:0-3927 GCA_964508005.1 uncultured Steroidobacteraceae bacterium | reverse complement strand
CATCGGGAGAAAACCGCGGCTCGACGTTGACCGCGCCGTTTTGCAGCAAAGGCCGGGTGGCGCCGCTTGCGGTATCGAGCGCCCAAAGCTCGACTGCATCGTCGCGATACGAGCTGTAGACGATCCAGCGTCCGTCGGCCGACCAATCGGGCTGATAATCGTACGAGACCGCGGCCGTGACCTGCCGGGCAGGCCCGGAGCCGACCGCCTGTCGCCACAGGGATCCCGCCATCGAGTAGACGAGCTCACGCGAATCCGGCGACCACGCCAGGCTGCCCGGTCCGCTGGTCAGTTGCGGCAGATACATCTCGCGATAATAGTAAGGGTGCGGCAGATCGATTTGCCGCAGCACCGGCAGGCGCTGCGCGACGGCCGCGGCACCCGCTGTCGTGAGCAGGATCGCTCCGAGTGCGCCGCTGAGCGTTTTCTTCATGGCCCCCCTTCGAGACTCAAGGCCCTCTGGCGGAATCGCGATTCAGTATCGTTCCTCGGGCTGCAACGCGCTGTTGCCGGCTGCGCCTGTGAACAAACCACAGGTGCACCGGCACGCCGGCAGCTCCGAGCGCGCCAGCCCACAGCAGCGACTTTGCACCCACCCCGATGAAGACCCAGATGCAGTAACAGGCGGCCAACACCGCTGCCGTGAGCCAAATCAGCTCGCGCGCACCCGGATGCGCAAAATTGCCGCGGTACCATAGCACCAGGACCGCCACCGAACAGGCGAGGTACAACGGCAGGTTCGCCGCGGTCACGACCACGATGAGGAACGTGAAGGTTCCCGACACCGATTGATTGTAGTTCAACAGGAGCATCAGGCTCGCAGCGGCGCCTGTCAGCACGAACGCACGCGCCGGGACGGCGTGCGCATTCAACTTCCCGAACGCTGCCGGGAAGCTGCCGTGCTTCGCGAGGGTCTGGGTGAGTTGTCCGAGGATCAGCGTCCACCCGTTCAATGCGCCCAGGCCGCTGATGATGACGAACGCAGCCACCCATTCTCCATAGCCGCTGCCCAGCAGGCGGCTGAAGAGATCCGCAAACGGCGCGTTGGAGGCCGCCAGCTCGCGCTGGGGTATGAGCAGCATCGGAACCGTGGAAATACAGATGTAGATGATCGCGAGGATGAGCGTGCCCGCGAGCGTCGCTCGTGGGATCGTGCGCACGGGATCGCGAACTCTTTCGGCCGGTATCGCCGCGCATTCGATGCCAAGCATGGCAAACAATGCGATGGTGGACGCCCTGGTGACCTCGCTCACGGACGCCGGGTTCGAAGGAACGTGCGCCAGGTAGTCTGCAGGGTGTAGGAGCAGCTGGCGAACTCCGAGCAGAATGATGGCGATCTGCGGCAACAGCTTCAGCACTGTCGTGGTGACCTGCATCCAGCCCGAGACCCGGATGCCCCAACAGTTGATGAAGACGAACAGCCACACGAGCAAGAGCCCCGCCAACGGCGGCAGCCACGGGCTACCGTTCAGCGCCGGAACAAATGTGGACAGATAGCCCACAACGCCGATCGCGATGGCGGCATTCGTGATCCAGGTGGAAACCCAATAGCACCAGAGCACGGTAAAGGCGACCCCCTGCCCGAAAGCCCGCTGCATGTAAGCATAGGGCCCCTCATCCAGCGGAAAAGCCCGCGCCAGCCCCGCGAATACCATGGCCAGAAACAAACAGCCGATGACCGTCATCAGCCACGCGGTCAGAGCGTTCAGTCCGTACGGCGCCAACGCCGCGGGCATGACGAAAACACCCACGCCAATGGTATTGCCCACCACGAGCGCCAGGCTCGTCCAGAAGCCGAGCGCTCGGGTCGAGTCCGCCGCTGGTTGGGTCATGTAGACAGCGTCTGGCCGATGGCGAGTGCGAGTTTCTCAATCAGCTCCGCAAGTTCCGCATCGCTCGCATTGTAGGGGGGCGCGACGATTACCGTGTCCCCGCTCTCGCCGGAGAGGTGTCCCGCGCAGGGATAGCAGATCAGCCCGTTCTCAAACGCGCGGCGGGCAATCTCGCGGCTCACCCCGCGCTCCGCAGGAAATGGCGCTTTGGAAACCGGATCGCGAACGAGCTCCACGCCGATGAAGAATCCCCGTCCACGCACGTCACCCACCTCATCGAAGCGCCCGAGCGCCTCGCGCAGAGCTGACTGCAGTGCCTGACCGGTCACTCGCACACGCGAGAGCAGTGAATCCCGCTCGATGATGCGCTGGACGGCCAGGCCCGCGGCGCAGGCGGCGGTGTGCCCCGAGTAAGTGTGCCCGGTCAGGATGGATTTGTGCTCGGCGAGGATCGTTGCGCCGACCGCGTTGCTGAAAATGGTTGCACCCAGGGGGATATACCCGCCCGCCAGCGACTTCGCGACCGCCATGATGTCAGGTTTGACGCCATCATGCTCGAGAGCGCTCCAGGTGCCACAACGTCCTGACCCGCACATCACCTCGTCTGCGATCAGAAGTACGCCATGCCGATCACACACCGCGCGGATGGCCTCAGCGTACCCGGGCGGTGCAGGCACGACCCCTCCCGCAGCTCCGACCACCGGCTCGAAGATGAACCCTGCGACGCGCTCGGCCCCGAGACTGCGGATTTCCCCGTCGAGCTCCCGGGCCAGGCTGGCAGCCAGCTCGAAAACAGCCGCACCGCCTGCCGGCCGATAGGTGTTTGCCGCAGATACGAACGAGACGTCGAGCAGGCTGCCCTCGAACGGCCGCCGCCGCTCCGAGAACCCTGACATCGACAGCGCACCCAACGTGTTGCCGTGGTACGAGCGCTCGCGCGCGATGAAGCGGCGCTTGGCGCGCATGCCGCGCGCATCCCAGTACTGCAGCGCGATCTTCAGCGCCGATTCCACCGCCTCCGAGCCGCTCATCGAGTACACCACGTGACCGAAGCCGCTGCCGCAGTTCCTCAAGATGAGACCGGTGAGGTGCTCGAGCGGCTCGCTGGTGAACAAGTACCTGTATGCGCAGGCGATCCGTTCGAGCTGGGCGCTGATGGCGGCATTCACCTCGCGGTTCCCGTGGCCGATGCTGAACGCCGCGGGTCCGCCGGAGCCATCGAGGTAGCGCCGGCCATTGGTGTCGAACAGATAGCTGCCCTCGCCCCGGGCAATTCGCGGCAGCTCGTCGAGCCCGAAGCCGATCGCCCGCTTTACAGACATGGATCCCAACTCCCCGGTGCCTACGGATGCGCTTGTGCCAGCGCCTCCGCGATCGCCGCCTCGAGAAGCGTCATGGCTTCGTCCACGTGCGCGCGATCGATCATCAACGGCGGAATGAACCGGATGGTACTCAGCCCACAGGACAAGAGCAGCAGGCCGTTGTGAAACGCGCGGGTCACGACGGCTTCGCAGAGGGCTTTGGCAGGCGCGCGGCTGTGCGGATCCGTGACCATCTCCATGCCGATCATCAGGCCCTTGCCTCGCACGTCGCCGATGCATTCGAAATGCTTCTGCAGCTCGCGCAGGCGGCCGAGAAAGTACTCGCCGACGCTCGCCGCGTTCGCGGCATACCCGCCCTCGACGAGATCCAATGTGGCGAGCGCAGCGGCACAGCACAGCGGGTTACCGCCGAAGGTGTTGCCGTGCGCGCCGCGTTTCCACTTCTCCATGTGCCGGCGGCGCGCCACGGTGAGGCCGATGGGAAGACCTGATCCAAGTCCCTTTGCGAGAGTCATGATGTCCGGAGCGACGCCCCAGTGCTCGCTCGCGAACATCCTCCCCGTGCGTCCGATCCCACATTGAACCTCATCGAAGATGAGCAGGATGCCATGCCGGTCGCACAACTCGCGCAGGCCGCGCAGGAATCCGTCCGGCGGTATCAGATATCCACCCTCTCCCTGCACAGGCTCGATCAGGACCGCTGCCACCTCACTCGCCGGAACGTTGCTCTGGAAGAGCACGTGCTCGATGTAGTCGAGCACCGCCCTGCCCTG
>CAZDTG010000328.1:0-3928 GCA_964508005.1 uncultured Steroidobacteraceae bacterium | reverse complement strand
GGTACCCTGATGTACCTGTGATCAACACTCGGAAACTTAAGTATATAACACGCTAACATCAAGGCGTCGAATACCGTTTGATCTCATGCGCCCTTCTCCGATTCGTAACACATGCGCAATTCGCGATCTCTCTCTGAGCCGATCGCGTGCGTATCAAGCGTGGCGTACACGCACGTTGAATCTCACGCGGAAGTCCACTCGGTGATTCACGTGTGATCGCGCCACGCACAACCAGGAACGGAGAGGAGTGTCACTGGGTGGAGGTCCAACGCAGCTTGTGCAAGTCCAGATCGGGAAGCGCCGCGGGGACGGGCTGGCCGATATTTGGGACGAGCACGTCAGTAGGGGTCCTGAACGGACCCGCGCGCAAGGTATCATCATTGCGCGTAAATTATAGGGCCCGTCGGGCTGAAGCCGGTCCTGCGACTCCCCTGAACGGTGAGGAAAGACGGCGATGATTGCACGACAAACATTGGGACTGCTCGTTTTAGCGTGTGCCCTGAATCACGGCGCTTGGGCTGCAGAGGCCCATCCGTCTGAAGTCCCGAAAACGATGCGGGCGGCCGCCATCGATCACGCCGGTGACTCGAGCGTGCTCACGCTGCACGTGTTGCCGGTGCCGAAGCCCGATGCCAAGGAAGTACTGATCGCTCTGGACACGGCGGGTGTTGGGATCTGGGACGTCAGTGTACGCAACCACCCTACCGAGATTCAACACTCCGGCTTTCCGCTCGTGCTCGGAACGGACGGCGCGGGCACCATTGCCGCGATTGGGTCGGACGTTCACGGCTTCAAAGTCGGTGACCAGGTCTACTCGTACAGCTGGGACAACCCCAAAGGCGGCTTCTACGCCGAATACGTCGCAGTGCCGGCCGAGCGTGTGGGTCATGTCGCCAAGGGGCTGACGCTCAGAGATGCCGGTGCCATAGGAACTACCGCACTGACAGCACTGCAAGGAGTAGACGATGCCTTGCACCTAAAATCCGGCCAGACAGTACTCATCCATGGGGCCTCGGGCGGTGTCGGCAGTCTTGCGGTCGAATTCGCGAAGCTGCGCGGCGCGCGGGTGCTCGCTACCGCTTCCGGAGAAGACGGGGCAGCCTTCGTAAAGCGATTGGGTGCCGACGCGGTCGTAGATAGCCGGACCGGGGATATCTCGACGGCCGCCCGCGGTTTCTTCCCAGGCGGCATCGACGCCGTGCTGGCGCTCGCGGGCGGAGAGTCTCTCGAGCGTTGCATCGATACGCTTCGGCCAGGAGGTCGGGTGGCATATCCCAACGGCGTCGAGCCTCCCAAAGCACGGCAGGGTCTTTCGCCCATCGCGTACGATGCCATTGCAGGGCCCCAGGAGTATGAGCGTCTGAATCAAGCCATCCAGCAAGCGCACCTGCAAGTACCTATCGCCGAGGAATATGCGCTGGCTGACGCAGCGAAAGCCCAGGATCGCCTGGAGGCCGGACACGTCCTCGGCAAGGTGGTCCTGCACATTCATTAACGGGCCGCGGCGGACGGCTGAGGCTTGGCCCACCACCGTAAGAACAACATGCAATAACGAGCTGCGCGCGCCGGTCTACTGGCGCAGGTCCGGTTTTTTGGGGGCCGCTAATGCAACGAGCGGAGCACATCCAGCGTGGCAACGCGCAGACCCTCTATACCGGCCTCGATGCGATCGACTGCGGTGTCGTCATCGCTACCCAGGCCCTCCCAGTTGTCTTTCCAGATCGCGCGCAGCGCGTTTGCCTTGGGCTCGATGGCGCCTGGGACGACCTCGGACAGGTCATGAATCACAATGACATAGGTCCAGCCGACTCGGGGGTTGCCCATCGCCCGGTCTTTGTCGTAGTGGGCGAGGAATACCACCCGCTCGAACTCGGCCAGCTTGGTGAGGATCTCGAAGGCGGCGGTACGGATATTGCGATTGTGTTCGGTGCGTTCGTTGCGCCACGTGTTGTAGCCGAGACCGCTCAGCGCGACGAAGAGACTGATGAGCGCCACGGAATTGTTGCGCACTTGTTCGCGGATGTTGCTCATATGCCAGTTCGAATACGCCCCACGGCCCGTCGTTCAGCCCCGCGATACCCGACTGAGGAGTCTACAGCGTTCGCGCACTCGGTGCGTGGCCGGCGCGTGTTGAGGATCCCGGTATGACTCGCAAGACAGCCGAACATCGACGCCTGGAGACTCAGTTTCCCGAAGGGGAAGGCTGGAAAAAATGGGGACCCTACCTCTCGGAGCGGCAATGGGGAACCATCAAAGTCGAATGCCCCTCGCGCTCGGGCACGTTCGTCACGCTCAACGAGGCGGCGAACGAGATCGCCCGGCGCCTGACCCGGATCTTCCTCGCCGATGCGAGCGGCCGCCGGCCGCTCTACAGCCATCATCCGCTGCTGCAGACAGACCGGCATTTCCGCGACCACATCCTGTTCTATGAATATTTCCACGGCGACAACGGCCGTGGCTGCGGTGCCTCACGCCAGACCGGTTGGACCGGGCTCGTCGCGAAGCTGCTCATGCCCCGTTACTCTCACACCGAGCTCAGCTGAGGTGGCACTCAACCGAAACCGCTAGAGCGACACCCTTTCGGTCAGTGGGTGATCGCCGTGCCCCCGGCAGATGTTGTCCTCGCTGAATCCGACGCTACGGGTTCTTTCGGAATCAGCGGCCAATTCGTCTCACCCTTGCGGATGCTATTTGAGCGGCTTTTGTTCCACAGTGTGTAGGCAATGGCATTGGCATTGACAAACAGCCTGTCACCGTCCACAGCCCACTGGAACGGGTCGCCGTCCGCGGTCGTTCCCAGCGACACAGCATACGCACAGTAGCCGCCGAATTGTGGCGCATAGTGCGGCGGGTCTGACTGAAACAGCTCACGGTGCTGCACCGTGGCGAACTGGTAAGTCGCCCCTTTCCACTGATACGTGATGTCCGGCGTTCCCGCGACCGGCTTCTTGTCCGTGAAGTAGGCGACCGGATCGTAGCCACGGAGCGCCAGTCCGTGTTGATTGTTGATTTCTTCGACGGGTTTCTCCTGCGATATCTTCGCCGGCGGCGTGGCGCACGCGGCAAGGAAGCAGGACGCGGCAATCAGCAGACTCAGTCTCTGTGTGATCTTCCTCATCATGATATTCTCCAGGGGTTTGGTACGCTCATTTGATCTGTCATCGGAAAACGGCGACTGGAGGGTTGCCCGCGGCTGACAGACAGCCGAATCGAGGGCGAAGATCCTTGCGAAGTGGACCTGGAGATCCTCGTGCGCAAGCCGGTAGAAAGAGCGGCGCAACTGCTTCGCATAGGCGGGATCCGGAGTGAGCGACGGGAGCGATTGCTGCAGGCGGGCCAGCCACAGTTGATGCCTGGATTCGTCGGCCGCGATACCCTTCAGGGCGATGTGTAGCGCCGCGCCGCTGCAGCGTTTCGCCATGTGTTCGAATGTCAGTGCGGCGGAGTCCTCACCGAAGGCGAGCACATCAACGAGTTCTGCGACGGCGTACGCCCGGGAGTCAGTAGGGTCGGTGGTGGACAGCTGACGCATACTCACAAGACCGGCCTTATCGCTCGAAAATTTCCCATGCACTGCCGACAGACCCGTCACGCCCACGGTTTTCCGAAATTGCACGGGCCGATCGAGTCAGATTGCGATAAATCGCCGGGATACCCGGTCGAGTGGTCACGAGCAGCCGCGCCGGGATTGATCCGGCATTCATTTTGACCGGGCGAGGATCAAGCTATGCGGTCGAAGAACAGCGCTGATGCGGCCGTGGTCCCGGCTTCGTAACCGATGGCCGGTCCGTTACAGCCTCTCGGAATCGGCTCCTACGTCCCGAGGGGTCGTGCTACTTCGGGAACGACCACTGGCGAGCCCACGCACCGGGGTTGAAGAAGGATCGAGGACGCGACACAGATCCGGCACCGCGTGCTGACCGCTTTT
>CAZDTG010000327.1:0-3935 GCA_964508005.1 uncultured Steroidobacteraceae bacterium | reverse complement strand
AAAGGAGGTCGTTATGTTCGAAAGAATGGCGCGTTACGAGAATCCGCTCCTCAGTCAGATGAGGCGGCTGGAGCAGGAGTTGGATGATCTCTTCGGCAGCAGCTCCACGCTCACCGGCACCCGGGACATCCGCTCCCTGCCCGCCGGGACTTTCCCCGCCGTCAATGTCGGGGCGACACCGCAGGAGATCACGGTGTACCTGTTCGCCCCCGGGCTGGATGCGAAGAAGCTCGAGATCTCCCTGCACCAGGGTCTGCTGTCGATCGGGGGTGAGCGTGAGATCCGCACAGAGAAGGGCGCGACGTACTACCGCCAGGAGCGTTTCGGCGGTGCGTTCCGGCGCTCCGTCAGCCTGCCGGACGATGTGGATCCGGATCGGGTCAGCGCCCAATACGCCAATGGCGTGCTGCGCATCGCGATCGGCCGCAAGGCGTCCGCCAAGCCCCGCCAGATCGAAGTTCAACTGACCTGAGGAACCCCGAAAAGGAGAACCACCATGGCTACTACCACTCAGCAAGACGTCGCGCAGCGGGACTCGGCGCGCCCGACCCGGCAGGCGCAGAGTCAGATTCAGCGCACCGAAGCCGCCATCCGCCCGCCGGTCGACATCTTCGAGACGACGGACGGCATCACGGTGCAGGCGGATATGCCGGGCGTGACGAAAGACCGTCTCAACGTCCAGGTCGAGGGCAACACCCTGCTCATCGAGGGATCTCTGCAGCTGGATATGCCCGAGCAGATGGAAGCGCTTTACGCTGACGTACGGTCTACGCTCTACCGCTGCAGCTTTGTCCTCAGCTCGGAGCTCGAGAGCGGCCGGATCGAAGCGAACCTCAAGGACGGGGTGCTCACCGTCCGGATCCCCAAACGGGATGAGCTGCGCCCCCGGCGCATCCAGGTGCAGACCGCTTGATGCCCTGTTGCGGCATCCGCTCTGCGGATGCCGCAAGCCCGCCGATCGCCCCGGGGGCGGATCACGCCCCCGGCAATCGACATTATGGGTCGCGCCGTGTCGATCCTCAGGCGGCAATTCCTGCGGGACCGTGCGGCCGCAGCCGGCCGGGGAAGCGCGAGCTGACTCTGGCCTGGGCGAGCACCGGCGCGGACCGGCTCAACCGAGCTCTCCCAGGACCGTGGGAATCAATTCAGCGACCGTCGGGTGGATGTGCATGGTGTTCTTCAACGTCGTGTACGGCGCCTTCGCCGCCATCGTGTCGAGAATCCCATGCACCGCCTCATCACCTCCGACGCCCAGGATCGCAGCGCCGAGAATCTCGTTGCTGTCCGCATCCACCATGACCTTCATGAATCCCTGGGTCTCACCTTTCTCCACCGCACGCATGACGCGTGTCATGGGCCGACTCCCGATGCGGAACCTCCGCCCGGCCGAGCGGGCCTGACTCTCGGTCATTCCGGCGCGACCGAGGGGTGGGTCGATGAACATCCCATAGCAGGGAATCCGGTCGCTCACCTTGCGCCGCCCGCCATCGAGCAGGTTGGCGGCCACGATCTCGAAGTCGTTGTAGGCGGTATGGGTGAAAGCCCCTTTTCCATTACAATCCCCGAGCGCCCAGATATCCGGCACGCTGGTGCGCAACTCATCGTCCACTGTAATGTAGCCCTGAGCATCCACCGCGACTCCGGCACGATCGAGCCCGAGGTCGTCGGTGTTCGGGCGCCGTCCCACCGCGAGCAGTACATGTGAGCCCATGACTTCCGGCGCGCCTGTAGCGCACTCGACTCCGGCGGCGATCACTGCGCCGCGCATTTCGAAGCGGATGCATTCCGCCTCCGTACGGACTTCGATGCCCTCGCCGGCGAAGATCGTTTCGATCGCGGCTGATACGTCTTCGTCCTCGCGCCACAGCAGCCGCGGTCTCTTCTCGATCACCGTCACGGCGCTGCCGAAGCGGCGGTACATCTGTGCAAACTCCAGGCCGATATAGCTGCCACCGACAATCACGAGATGTTTCGGGAGGCTCGTCAACTCGAGGATGGATGTGTTGGTGAGGTAGGGCACCGCTGCGACGCCCGGCATGTCCGGCACTCTGGCGCGCGCGCCGACATTGATGAAAATCCGCCTGGCGCCAAGACTGGCATCGCCGACGCGCACCTCGTGCGCGGACTCGAAGCGGGCATGGCCCTTGAAGACCGTGCAGTGCTGCATGCCGCGGAGCCATTTTTCAATACCGTCCCGAGACCGGGCGACGATGGCGTCCTTGCGCTTTTTCGCGCCAGGCAGATCGACCGACACCGCGCCGTCGAGGCGGACCCCGAAATCCGCCGCGCGCCGGGCCTGATGGGCGACCGCGGCGCTCGCGATGAGCGTCTTGGTAGGCGTACACCCCGTATTGACACAAGTGCCCCCGAACAGGTGGCGCTCCACGAAGGCCACGCGCATGCCGGCGCCCGTCAGCCGGCCGGCCAGTGACGGGCCTGCCTGACCCGCTCCGATGATGATCGCGTCGAAGGTCTCGGTCATGTGCGGCCCCTGCAGCGAGTCACGTGGGGCCCTCAGTATGTCACTTTGCCGTTGGCGCGGTGCGGCGCAGCCCGAGCCCGTCATCCGCATCGATACCGGAAACGTTGCGGCACGTGAATTGCTTAGGTGTCCGCATTCATCGCCTGAGTCACTGGACGACTCCACCTTAAGCGCTCCAGGCAGACATTGAAGTCCACGCACGTGCTGGCGTGCGTTCCGCGGAGTTTTCGCCGCGACCCCCCCGTCTTGGGAATGCAAGGATTACGGGAGCTCACATGATCGATCTGCGTGTTTTTCTAGTGGCTGTGGCGTTGCTGGGGACGAGCGGCTGGGCGAGCGCTCAATCGATTGCGCAAGACATCGTCATCGACAATCACGTCCTGCTGGGCGAGCCGCTGGAAAAGGCCATCGACTATTTCACTGCGGCGGATTTTCCGAGCGTCATGGTGGGGAACGGGCGCGGCGGGATCTATCTGTACCGCTCTACGAGCGGCCAGTTGGAGGGGCCGTGGAAGCGTTCGATCGTGGCCGAGCGGGGTGGTGCCTACGAGCGCGCGCGTCCACTGAGGTTTCCCGGTGACCGCTACCCCGGGCTCGTCGCCTCGATCGGCAACCAGATCGTCTGGTTCGAAAATCCGCTGAATCGCGGCAACGAGGCGGCCATGACCCGGCCATGGCCCGCGCACGTGGTCAATCCGGCCCACGGCTGCCATGACATCCGGCTGGAGGACCTGGACGGAGACGGCAAGGTCGACATCGTCTGTTCCGGCGCCATCAGTCTGCGGGGCCCCGAGTTCGTGGCGTTTCAGAACGACCCCCTTCACTGGCAGATCGTTTACGACGTCGCGGACGTCGGCGACGATGTCGCGGTGTTGAGAGTCGGATCCGACTTCCTGCCTCATCTGGCGGGCTCCGATCCGAGCGGCAACATCTTCTGGTACGAGAATCCGCGCGCCAGAGGCGGCAACGCGCGCAGCGCGCACTGGGCCAAGCACTTCATAGGTCCGGGCAATGTGGGCAACAGCTTCGCCGCGGGCCCGGTGGCCTCCGACAAATATGCCGTCATCACCGCGGCCAACGAGCACGAGGGGCCCGGGGGAGCTACCGACCAGAGGGGACTCACGTGGTATGAGCAACCGCCGGATCCGGAAGATCCGTGGACGGCGCACAACCTCGGCCCGAGTTATCGCGACGTGCACGAAATCAACCTCGGCTACTGGAGCGGCGGCATACCGTACGTCCTCGTGGCCGAACAGGAGCAGGCGTGCGATCCCGCGCGGCCCGAGAGTAATCCTCCAACCCACCCCGGCACCCCGTGCCGCATAACAATGTTCCAGTGGGTCAACGGACAGCCGCACGAAGTCGTGCTGGCCGACACCGGCACTCAGAACCAGGCCGTTCTGCCCTGGCGCGGCGGTCTCCTGATGGCCGACGCCAACCACGGGGCGTACGG
>CAZDTG010000326.1:0-3943 GCA_964508005.1 uncultured Steroidobacteraceae bacterium | reverse complement strand
GCTTCATGGCACGTCGCGCACGCAATGCTCGTGACCGCGGCGTGATTCATCGGGGTCCCGGCAAACGTGGTGAAGTTCGTCGTCGAGTGACACGCCTCGCACGGCGCGCCGGCAGTCGAAATGTGAGTCGCGGGCATCCCGGTCGCCTGCACGCCATTGTGACAGCTAGCGCATCCGGTGGTGATACCGTTGTGGTTGAAGACCGCGCCGGCCCAGCTGATGGTCGAATGACAGGTGTCGCATTCGAGGTTCGTGTCGATGTGCTGCGGACCCTTGCCTCGCGCCTGGCTGTTGTTGTGGCACGTGGAGCAGCTGCCGCGGGCTTCCGCATGGTCGAAGTTCATCGCCGGCCGCCAGGCGATCGGCGTGTGGCAGCTGTCGCAGCGCTCGGTTGACAGGATGTGATTGGCCGGCTTGGCGGTGGCCCGGATTGCCGTGCCGACGCCATGGCACGCGCCGCAGTCGTGGGGTGTACCCTTGAACACCGCATTGGCGTGACACGCCTCGCACGGCAGATCGCGGTGCTGGCCGAGCAACTCGAAGCCGGTCGTGAGGTGATCGAAGGTATCACGGCTCTGGGCGGCGAAGGCGCTGGGGACGAGCGCGAATGCAACGACGAGTGCATGCGCGATCAGTCCAGCGCGCCAGCCGGCGGCGCGCCCCGATGCGCGCAGGAGAGAGGCTGCCAGTGCTGACGCGTGGGGCAGGCGCATGGTTCGCTACTGCAGCCGCGCGCCCTTGAATGTGATGGTCGTGTGGCAGCGCTGGCACTGGCGCCCGTACTGACCCAGGTGCACGTCGTCCTGCAGGTGGCAGGACAGACAGCTCGGACTCAACTTCACCTGATCGGGCGGTTGCTCGTGGCAGCCGGCGCAGGCGAGCTTGCCGTGGGCTCCCGCGAGCGCGAAGCCGGTCGCCTGGCCGTGATCGAATTCCCACAGGCGCCAGCCATTCGGCGAATGGCACTTCGCGCAGTCCTGCCCGAGACTGCCGTGATGCACATCCTCGCTCTTGTGACAGTCGTTGCAGTCGTGGCCCACGTCGCGATACTTCCGCGTGATATGACACTGCTCGCAGGGTACGGCGACGTGCAATCCCACCAGTGGGAAGTTGGTGAGATCGTGATCGAACCCGAGGGACGCCTTCCAGCCCTCCGTCGTATGGCATCGTTCGCACTGCGCGTCGAGCTTGCCTGCGTGCACGTCACTCGCACGGTGGCAACTTGCGCACTGCGTCGGCAGCTTCTGGGCCGCTACGACAGCGGTGTGGCAGGTATGACACTCCACGTCGCGGTGACGGCCGGTGAGCTCCCAATGACCGTCGCGTGAATGATCGAATGTCGCAGGCTTCCACTTGTCGTTGCCGTGACACGGCTCGCAGCGGATTCCCAGGCGCCCGGCATGCGAGTCCTGCCCCTGGTGGCACCCGAAGCAGTCCTTGGGGATTTTCTCCCGCAGTTTGCCGCTGCGATGACAGTCCTGGCAGTCGATGCTCGCGTGCGCTCCCTCGAGCGCGAAGCCGGTTTCCTTCGCATGGTCGAACGTGGCTGTCTTCCATCCGGTGGTCGAATGACATCCGCCGCACTTCACGCCGCGCTCGCCGCGATGGACGTCATCCGGCGCGTGACAGGATACGCACTCCTTCGGTGTGCCCTTGTAGCGGTTGCCGAAGTGACAGCCCATGCAGGGCACGGCGGTGTGTTTGTCGCGCAGCGGGTATGCACTCCTGTCATGATCGAAGCGACCCCGGTGCCAGGCCAGCGCATCGTGGCACGCACCGCAGTCCCGGCCGAGCTTGCCCCCGTGCGGCTCGTCCTTCTCATGGCACTCGATGCACTCGACAGGCGTCTTGCGGTAAGGTTTGCCGGCGCTATGGCAACTCGTGCAGACGACGCCGGCGTGCGCATCCCGCAGCGGAAAATCGGTGCCATCGTGATCGAACTGATCCGGGCTCAACTTCACGATATCGGCCGGGCGTCCGAGATGCTCGGAGTGACAGCCGCGGCATTGCGAGGTCTCGATCCCGGCGAGATGCCCGTGAAAGCCGTGCTTCGCGCCGATGTCGGAGGCGATCTCCTTGTGGCAGTCGAGGCACAGCCCCGTCTGGCGATTGCGATCGCTACGGTCGTGGCACAACGAGCACTGCTCCTCGTATTTCGCGTGCGCGGTGGCGAGCTCGCCCGGCATCAGCAGGGTTTCGGGGTTCACGGCTTCACTCCGGCGCGCAGGCACCAGACACAGCAACAGACTCAAGACCAGAAAAGCCTGACACTTTCTCTCCCCCATGAGGCGCGCGCTGCCCGCCGTCAGTAGACGTGCACTGCGATCACGTGGACCGTTCCCGCGATCAGCATGATGAAGATGAGCGGGAGATGCAGCGCATGCCAGAGCGAGAACAGACGCTCGTACGCTTCCAGCCCTGCGACGCGCCGGGTTGCGGCGAGGCGCCGGTCGATGTACGCGAAAGCGGTGCGGCGCAGGCGCTTGCGCTGCGCGGCGATGGTGGCGGATTGGGCGGATGCGGCGCGCAGGCATTCGCGGACATAGCCGCGCAGCTGCAGGCGAGCGTGCATCGCGACCACGCCAGTCGCGACGAGCCTGGTGATGCCCAGCACGGGAACTGCGCCCGTCGAGGCGAGAAGCCTGTGTTCCGTGGCCTCGAGCCGTTCCACGAGCTGCGGGAGAAATGCGAACGCGCCGGTTGCGCAGCGCAGGCTCTCGGCCCCTTTGCGCAACTCGTCCAGGGTGAGCCTGCTGCCGTACAGGCCGTGATGGATGCGCGCGTAGATATAACGCCCGATCAGTCCACTGCCCGCCACTGTCAACATGCAGAACAGCGCGATGTTGCTGTTGGCGGCGCCGAGTCCGAAGTTGGCGTGATAGAGAATGCACAGCGGGCCGAGGATGCCCAGCACCATGTGGTAGCGGAACCAGCCGGCCGTGGGTCCCATGAACGTCAGCCACGGGATCCGCTTGCGCGCTGAGTACAGGAACAGCAGCAGCATCAGGCTGCCGCCGACGATGCCGAGCGCGTAGCCGAACCCGCGCTTGGGCGTTATGTAGCGTTCTGTTGGAAACCGCCAGCCCAGATACAGCAGCGCGGTGACGACGCTGCCGAAAATCGCGGCAGGCGTGAGCCAATTGCCGCCACGTGCCGGCTGTGCCTGCGGCTGACGGCCGAGCGCGGGTGCCTGGGAGCCTGCGTTCATGGAGCCTTTGTACGATTACTGTGAACGGTTACTGTTGCGGGTGCAGCAGGTGTCGTGGAGCATGGGATACTCTCAGGAGGGCGTCGAGGGCCTTTGCGTCGCAACCTGAGGACGTCTCCGACTGCCGACAACCGCGCGGAATTTCAGACTTTGTAGAAGTTGGGCCAGGTGTCAGGGTGCGCTGCCCGCAGGGCGGCCACAAGTACGGAAAACACACATTCGGCGGCTTTGCGTCACAAACCCGGGCTGTTGTTGCAATGAATTCCCTGATCTACGTCTTCTACGGGCTGCCGACGCTGCTGCTGCTCGGTTGGTTCGTGCGCCGCCGCGCGCGACTCGAGCAGCGCAGCGCCCGGGCGCGCGAGCAGGCGCGGGCGGCCGGCCTGGGCGATCCGGCTTCCCTGCATCCGGTGATCGACCCGACCCGCTGCATCGGCTGCGGCTCCTGCGTGAAAGCCTGCCCGGAGGAGCCGGAGCATCACGTGCTGGGCATCATCGGCGGACGCGCGCACCTGGTGAGCCCCGGCGACTGCATCGGTCACGGCGCGTGCAAAACTGCCTGTCCTGTCGAGGCCATCTCGCTGGTCTTCGGCACCGAGCGCCGCGGTGCGGACATCCCCGTTCTCACTCCCCGGTTCGAAACGAACGTGCCCGGCATCTTCATTGCCGGTGAGCTGGGCGGGATGGGCCTCATCCGCAACGCGTTGGAGCAGGGACGGCAGGCGGTGGAGGCGA
>CAZDTG010000325.1:0-3960 GCA_964508005.1 uncultured Steroidobacteraceae bacterium | reverse complement strand
GCGCTGTGCCAATACCTTGGGCCAAGGCTGCGAAAGCGGGACAGACTGTATTCAAAACGGCGCATTACGCCTCCCGTCTTGAGGCGGTCGGTGTCGGTGTTCAGACCGCGGAGTCATATGTTGCCGGAGAGATTTCTGCGTTGCGTGCAAGTCTAGATGTGGGAGCCGGGTTCTGGGGGCGATTTTCAGTGGATGGAGTCTTGCTTGAATACAGAGCAATGCCTCTTCTAGACGGCTCCGTCTCTATTGGAACAATTTTCCCGGTGCAGTGATGAAACGAGAACTGACACAGTCGGAACGTACGGTTATTACTCGCGTGGCCGAGAGGCTGCCAGTTTACAAACGGGAGCAGTTGCTCGACGACCTCGCGCACGCATCTGCGGAGGCAGTTACGCCTGATGGCTCTAGAGTTATATTTCACATTCGAGGCTACGAGCGGCCACCGTATCGTGGTCAACACTCTTTTGGCGTCCAAGGCGAATTGGTGGACTGCGATGGGCAAAAGCTGTCGCTTGACTTGTACGCCGACGAGAATGACCACCTTCTGGAACTTGAGGTGATCCGTTGGCAAGGAGCTTTGATGAACCCTGACTGGAGCTCTTTAAAGTTATACTGAGTTTTCGCCGCAAGGGGAACGAGCCGGCGGCCCTCTGTCCCAGAGCTGCCTGGGTGACCAAACCCGCCAATATCGGCCGCGCCCGAGCCAGAACTGCCGGTTTTAAATTCGATGCTGTAGCTGTGGCCGTGAGCACCGCCGGGGTTAGGTGTTTGACCAAATCTCGGCGCGCACGAGCCCTCTGGATCGAGGATTATCTGTGAAGGCGTCGCCGACGCGGACGGTTTAGCAGGTCACATCCACGCAAATGTGTGATTCGCATGCGATACCAGTGTTCGTGCCGCACTCCTGATTGTGCCGCATGGGCTCCCTGATCCGGGATGGAGCGTTAAAGCCGGAAGATGTCGCACGCTTCAACGCCAAGACACCCGAGAAATCCGCGCACCGCCGAGCCTCGCGTCCATTCGGCAGCGCTGGTGCGCCGGCTCACGGCACACCGGACCGCGGCGCTGCCTGCGAGCGTGACAGCTAAGAAATTGCGCAACGGTTGGCCCGCCAGGATCCAGCCCGCTATTGAGCACGGGCATCCTATCTGATAGGCCAAGGCAGAGTTTTGACCACGCTCGATGATGGTCTGGACTGGGCCCGAGGCGCATCACGGATCGTGACCATGCGGCAGGTCTTTTCCGCGGGTCGATTTCTATATTGTTTTTGGCTGGTACGACCGCGAAGCGGTGGTGCCGTCTGACCGGCCGCACGCCGGGCAGAAGTCCATGCAGGACGCGCGCGGAAGTTGCGGTGTTTGTTTGGCTTGACGGCTGAATAGGATCCCCGTCGGGGTTCTTGATCGAGCAGAGCCCCTCGGGGGAGTCTCCGGTTGCCAAGCCAGGAGACTCCCACAGTGTGCCATGCGTTGCTGCACGATCCAGCCTTTTTCCGCTTGCTCACCCGCATTGATGCCGAGTTCGCCGCCAAGACCCGGCAGGGCCGCTGTCCCAAGTGCGCAGGCCCCTGCATGTTGCTGATTTTCCGCGTAAGCCCCGTGGTTGCCCGCCTTCGGTGCGCGAGGCGTACTCCTGGCGACTGAGCTTTACCTGCGGGTGGTGTGATGCCCGCTCGACCCCGGCCTCGGTGCGCTTCCTCGGCCGCCGGGTGTACGTGGCGGTGGCGCTGGTCCTGGTCTGCCCTCCAGCCAGTTCCGCCGCAGGGGCGCTCGCACAACAGCTGTCGGTGCCTGCGCGCACGGTGAGGCGATGGTGCAGCTGGTGGCAGAAGGACTTCCAGCGAACTGCGTTCTGGCAATCGGTCCGCGAACGCTTCGTGCCGCAGGTAGCAGCCGAGACGTTGCCGCAGAGTTTGTTCGCACGGTTCCAGGGGCGGACCGACCGTAGGCGCAATGGCACCTAACTTTACTGTGTTAGAAATCAGTGTATTATACGCACGTCTTCACCTGCAACATTAGGTGATGGATGAGTGCGTCTGTTGAAAGTCAGTTTGAGGGCTATTGCAGTGCACTGGTAGCCGCGCTCGGACATGCGGACCGCCACGGGCCAGCGAAGTTGTATTTGAAGGGACTGCTGTTGCCGGTAAAAGAAAGAGCGTCGAGCCGATGGCAGCGAGGCTCTGTCCGGAGAATGTACGCTCGGCACATCAGTCGATGAACCATTTGGTAGCCGCCGCCGACTGGAGCGACCATGCGATGCTGGGCGTCGCGGCGGGACGCGTGTGTCCCGAGTTGTCGAAGAAGGACGAGCGCTGCTGGTGGATTGTCGATGACACGTCGCATGTGAAGAAGGGACAACACTCGGTGGGTGTCGCGCGGCAGTATTGCGGACGGCTGGGCAAGAGGGAGAATTGCCAGGTCGCGGTGAGTCTGTCGTTCGCCAACAGGTACGGCAGTATGCCTTTGGATTATCGGCTGTACCTACCGGAGGAGTGGACCGGCGATCGGGTACGGTGTCATAAGGCTGGTGTGCCGGACGATATTGAGTTCCGAACCAAGGGACAGATCGCCCGCGAACAGATTGAACGAGCGCTGGCCAACAATATTCCTCGGGGAATCGTGTTGGCTGATTCGTGGTATGGAACTGAGGCTGACTTTCGCGATTGGCTTCAGAGCCAGGAATTGGACTATGTGTTGGGGGTTCGCGAGTCGACGAGTGTCTGGTGGGGAAGGCATCAACCGGCAGAGATCCCACAGCAGCCCGCCGAAAGACGCTGACGCCCGCTAATTCGACGCGATGCCCGACATCAACCGGTCTCAGTGTTAGATGTAGCGCGCGCGCTGTCGCCGAAGATGTGGCGAAACATAACCTGGAGGCAGGGAAGCTGTAAGCCATTATCCTCGCGCTTTGCGCGCGTACGAGTCCGAGCGTCGCATCACGATCGGCTGCGCGATGAGGAGTGGCTACTGACTGAGTGGCCCGAAGGTGAGGCCGAGCCCGTACATTACTGGTTATCCACACTGCCACGAGACATCTCTTTCAGGCAGCTGGTGAACAACGCATTGGGCCGCCGGATGATCGAGCGAGACTACGAGGAGCTCAAATCTGAGCTCGGCCTGAGTCAATATGAGGGGCGCAACTGGCGGGGTTTCCATCATCACGCCACTCTATGCATCGCCGCGTACGCATTTCTGATGTTGCAGCGTCTGCGCGGTAAAAACACTCCGCTGCGTTCAAACAACCTTCCGTACCCGAAGGCTTCCGGCCGCGCGGGTCTGGGGCCGATGCAGCGGCATAAACCCCGGTCGATCGCCAGCATACGCTTCCGATTGGCCCGCGCGATCGCGCGGACGCCTTCCCACGTGGAACCCGAACGTTCTTCCGGAGCCGCGGCTGATTAATAGCTTCTTCGGACTGGATGACCTTTTGGGCTTATTACAGAGCGAGATTCTCAAGAGCTTGGGGTGGTCCAGTGCAAATTGCCAGGTAGCGGCGACGCTGTTTCTTTTCCGAACCAGTCACTACATCAACCGCGTTGGTCCTGAGAACGTCAGTGCAGTTGAGGCTGGGGCGAAAGATATACTCAATAACCCTGCCTTCGAACCAGAGACGTCCGTTTGCTTTACCCGCCAGGACGAGATCAATCTTGTGGAACGGCTTCTGTCTCGCGACGTGCCCGGTGCTGAGCTGTTGCGATCTCAACTTTATGACTCGTTGGTATATCCCATGAATAGTGATGAGATTATTCTGAGATTCCAGACATCTTCCCAGGAGGTACCTTATATACAGAATGTCGCGGTGGAGGCTAGTGCAAAAGACACAGATGGATGCCGCATCGAAGTCCTACTTCACGTCAAGGACGGATTACCGTACGAGTTGGAGTTTGTAAAGATCGACGGAAGCTCTCTGCTAAATCGGCCTCTTGATAAAGATCTAACCGACTTTATTGTTCGTCGTTAG
>CAZDTG010000324.1:0-3961 GCA_964508005.1 uncultured Steroidobacteraceae bacterium | reverse complement strand
ACAGGACAAACAGCCCCAGGCTGCCCGCCTGCTCGATGAGCGCGTCCAGCGCCTCACGCGGCAGCATCCGCAGGATGACGAGAACACCGCCGGCTCCCGCGATACGCGCCTCGACCACCTGGTAGGGATCCACGAGGAAGTCCTTTCGCATGGCCGGCACCCGCAGTGGCGCAAGAACACGCGTGGCAAGCTCCAGGTGACTCAGCGAGCCGTCGAAACGACTTGGCTCAGTGAGTACCGACACTGCGGCAGCGCCCGCCCGGGCATACGCCGTCACACGGGCGCCGACGTCCTCGTCACCCGCTTTGAGCTGTCCGACCGCCGGCGAGCGCAGTTTGAGCTCTGCGATGAGATCGAAGCCGCCAGGATCACGACGCAAACGCGGCGGGGGTGGCAACGCACGCGCGCGCGCCAGCAGGTCCGCCTCCGTGGAGGCACGCTTTGCCGCGTCCGCCCGCTGTCGACTACCAGCGGCCATCTGCTCGAGAAAATCCTCACTCATCGTGCCTTCTCCAACATCGCACCCGGCGCGACGCCATGCCCGGCGCTGCCTCCTACGCGGGCGATCGCCTCCAGCACCCGCCGCGCAGCTCCGCTGTCAATGGCGTGGGCCGCGCGCTCGACACCCTCGAGTCGGCTATGGACCTTACCCGCCACTTCGAGGGCCAGGGACGCCCCGAGCAGCAGGCAATTCCGGTGCGGCCCCTGATCCTGTCCTTCCAACACCGCCTTGAGAGCGCTCGCGTTATGCCGTGCATCGCCCCCGGCGAGCTGCGCGGCGGTGCAGGCACTGAAGCCATAATCTTCGGGCCGGCGCATCTCGACCGCCACTCGCCCGGGTCGAACGTCGAAAACCGTGAAGGGCCCCATGGGCGTCGGCTCGTCCCAGCCTTCGGCGCCGTGGACCACGAACGTCCGCTCCATCGGCATGCCGGCGATGGTCTGCGCGATGAGTTTTGCCATATCGAGGCTGAATGCCCCGATGAGGTGGAACGGCGGCTCCGCCGGGTTGGTGAGCGGGCCCAGAATGTTGAAGATCGTACGCACACCGAGCGCCGCCCGCACCGGCGCCACCGCCTTCATGGCCGGGTGGTAATGAGGCGCGAACAAAAAAGTGAAATTCGCGGCGGCCAGGCAGTCGCAGACAGCCTGGTCCTCGAGCGGGACCTGCAGGCCGAGCGCTTCGAGTACGTCCGCGCTGCCGGCCCGGCTGGAGATGGAGCGGTTGCCGTGTTTCAACACGGGGATACCGCACGCAGCCGTCAGTAAGGCAGTGCCCGTCGAGATGTTGAGGCTCCCGGAAGCGTCGCCTCCGGTCCCGACGATGTCGATAGCTCGCAATCCGGCCGGAGTCGGCGGCAGGCGCGCCAGCCGACGCATGGCCGAGGCAAAGCCGCGCACCTCGTCCGCGACCACCCCTTTGGTGCGCAGCGCGGCCAGGAGGGCGCCCGCCACGACGGGCGAGCCTTCGGGGTTCGTCAGGTGCGTGAGCAGCTCTTCCGCTTCGGCCTGCGCAAGATCGCGCCGCTCGAGCAGCCGCTCCAGAAACTCACGCGGAGAGTGCATCAACCGCTCCGACCGCGGCGCCCCGCGTCCGCTGGCCATCGGCAAACCCGAGGAAGTTCTTCAGCAGCGCGGGACCGTCGGGCGTCAGGATGCTTTCCGGATGGAACTGCACACCCTCGACCGTGAGCGTGCGGTGGCGGACCCCCATGATCTCGCCTTCCGCCGTTCGCGCACTGACTTCCAACTCGGGCGGCAACGTCTCCGGCGCGGCGATCAGGGAATGATAGCGCCCGACTTCGCACGGCTGCGGCAACCCCGCGAACAACGAGCGGGCGTCGTGTTGGATGACGGAGGTCTTGCCATGCATGAGCCGCCCGGCCCGCACGACCTTGCCGCCGAACACTTCCACGATGGACTGGTGTCCGAGACACACGCCCAACACGGGCAGCCGACCCGCGAATGCGCGGATCATGTCCATGGAGGTGCCGGCATCGTAAGGAGTCCCCGGCCCGGGCGAGATGCACAGGTGGGACGGTGCGAAGGCAAGCGCCTCGTCCACCGTCAGCGCGTCGTTGCGATACACGTGCACGTCCGCGCCCAGCACCAGGAAGGCCTGCACGAGATTGTAGGTGAACGAGTCGTAGTTATCGATCAACAGCAGCCGCGGCTTCATAAACCTGTACCCTCAGCAAGCTCGAGTGCGCGCACCATGGCGGCGCTTTTCGCCAGCACTTCCTCGTGCTCGGTTTCCGGCACGCTGTCCGCCACGATGCCGGCGCCGGCCTGGTAGCTGTATTCGTCGCCCTTGAACACGAGCGTGCGGATGGTGATCGCGTGGTCCATATCACCGCGGGCGCCGAAGTATCCGACGGTGCCTCCATAGAGCCCGCGGCCCACCGGCTCCAGCTCGTCGATGATCTGCATTGCCCGCACCTTCGGGGCACCGACCAGCGTGCCCGCCGGAAATGCCGCCGCGAAAAGGTCGAATGCGTCGCACCCCGGGGCGAGCTCGCCCTGCACGCCGCTCACGATGTGCATGACATGGCTATAGCGCTCGATCGCGCGGTACGGATCGACCCGGACGCTGCCGGCGCGAGCGACTCGGCCGAGGTCGTTGCGAGCGAGGTCGACGAGCATGATGTGCTCGGCATTTTCCTTGGGATCGGCCTTGAGCTCGAGCTCCCGCGCCGCGTCGGTGGCGGGATCGTCGGAACGAGGCCGCGTTCCGGCGATCGGCCGCAGCTGCGCCCGGCCGCCCTTCAACTTCACCAACGCCTCGGGCGACGACCCCACCACCGTGACATCGCCCAGGGCACAGTAATACATGTAGGGAGAGGGGTTGATGAGGCGCAGGGCGCGATAGGCCTGAAAGGGATCGAGCTCGTGTCTGCCGGAGAAGCGCGCGGAGAGAACGAGCTGGTACACGTCTCCGGCGGCAATGTATTCCTGAGTGCGCCTGACCCCGCTCATGTAGTCGGCGCGGCCGTATGCCGGAGTGGGCTGCGTGTATTTTCCGGCGCGTCGGCCGTTCGGCAGCCCGCCCCGCAGCGCACGCACCACCTCGTTTCGCAAGGAGCGGCGCTCCTCTTCCGAGCCGGCATGCACGAGGGCAATGCCACGGGTAAGGTGGTCGAACACCAACAGGGAGCGTGGCGCCGCGTAGTGCAGGACCGGTGCGCCGCTCTCCAGGCCGGATCGGGCGGACAGACGCTCGAAGAACCGCACCACATCGTAGGACGAATAGCCGACCAGACCGCCAGCGAGCGGCACACCCGCGATGTCCGGTTCCGGCTGCGGCGCTCGCCGCAGGGCGTCACGCAGCCCGGTCAGCAGCTCCGCGCTCGTTCCGGGCACCGGGCGCCGCTCGCCGCCGATGGTGAAGCCATCGCGATCGAGGCGCACCTCCAGCCCGTCCCCGAAGCCGATGAACGAATACCGCGCGAGCCGCTCGCCGCCCTCGACGCTTTCCAGCAGGAAACGCGGAGCGAACGCCGCAAGCTTCATGAAGGCCGACACCGGTGTGTCGAGATCGCCCGCGATATCGAATGGCGGTTTCAACGCACTCTCCCAAAACTGAACTGCAGACAACAAAAAACCCATCCCGGGGAGACTTCCGGAGATGGGTTTTTCGCAAGGCTCGAGATTCGTCTTTAGTCGCGCGAAACTAGCGGGCCGCCCACTCCGTAACTGAAGTGCGCCACCACCAGAGGCTGAGGCTGTTGATTGACCGCGACATTTGCCCCGGAGTATCGCCGGGGGCCGGCTTGGCCGTCAAGGAAATCGGGGGAGCGTTTTCAGGGGCCCGCGCGCATAACCTCACAGCGCCGCGCCGGAGCCTTCGGCTAAACTCGCGGCCCCTGCAGCCGATTTCACGCTTGAAGCCAATGAGTTTCAAAGACCTGCTCGAGAGCTGGCGCGAGAGCGCGGCCCAGCCGCGCACCGCGACGGAATATGC
>CAZDTG010000323.1:0-3967 GCA_964508005.1 uncultured Steroidobacteraceae bacterium | reverse complement strand
CTGCGTAACGGCGGCATGGCGCCGCGCGCATTCGAAGCCGCGGAGCCGGCGTTGGATGCGTTACGCCGCGAGTCGCCGGACGTCCTCATCACCGACATTCGCATGCCCGGACAGTCCGGGCTCGAGCTGCTGAAGAAGATCCGGGACACGCGGCCGGCGCTGCCCGTGATCGTCATGACCGCTCATTCCGATCTGGGGAGCGCGGTGTCCGCCTACGAGGGCGGCGCGTTCGAGTATCTGCCGAAGCCGTTCGACATCGACCAGGCGGTCGCGCTCGTGAAGCGCGCGGCGAACGCGAGCCTGGTGGGAGGCGGCGATGGAGCGGGTACGCCGCGCATTCCCGAGCTTCTCGGCCGCGCGCCGGCGATGCAACAGGTGTTTCGCGCCATAGGACGCCTCGCGCGCTCCAGTGTCACCGTGCTCATCACCGGCGAGTCCGGCACGGGCAAGGAGCTCGTCGCGCGAGCTCTGCACGATCACAGTCCGCGCGCCGGCAAGCCCTTCATCGCCCTCAATACCTCGGCCATCCCCGGCGACCTGCTCGAATCCGAGTTGTTCGGCCATGAGAAGGGCGCGTTCACAGGGGCCGATTCGCAGCGCCGCGGCCGGTTCGAGCAGTCCGATGGCGGCACCCTGTTCCTGGATGAGATCGGCGATATGTCGACACCGCTGCAGACCCGGCTGCTGCGCGTCCTGGCGGAAGGCGAGTTCTACCGCGTCGGCGGACAGACTCCGATCCGTGTCGATGTGCGCGTCATCGCCGCGACACACCAGAATCTCCAGGACCGGGTGACGCGCGGCCTGTTCCGCGAGGACCTCTACCATCGGCTGAACGTGATTCGTATCGAGCTGCCGCCGCTGCGGGCCCGATCGGAAGACATCCCGGACCTGCTCACCCACTATCTGACTGTCGCGGCCCACGAGCTCGGCGTGGAGCCGAAATCGCTGTCCAAGGACGCGGAAACGCGACTCGCAGCGTACGCATGGCCCGGCAACGTGCGCGAGCTGGTGAATCTGTGCCGGCGGCTGTCGGTGCTCGCGCCCGGCACCGAGATCAGCGTCGAGGACCTGCCGCCGGAGCTCGGAGCGGCATCGGCCGCGGGCTCGGGGGACGCCGATTGGGCGAAGGCGCTTGCAACCTGGGCCGACCGGCATGCGATGAACGGCAAGCGGCCCATGCTCGATGAGGCACAGCCCGAGTTCGAGCGCGTGCTCATCCGCGCCGCGCTCAAGCGCACCCAGGGCCACCGCCAGGAAGCTGCGAAGCTGCTCGGTTGGGGGCGCAATACCCTGACTCGCAAGCTCAAGGAGCTCGGGATGGACGCATCGGAATAGTCGCGCGGCCCGCGAACAGGTAAGTTTCGCGCTCCTGAGGGTGATCCGGAGCGTGTCAGTCTATGCCGAGCGTGGAGAAGTTCTGGCAGGTCAGCTTTCTGGGGAATGAGCTGCGTGCGTGGATACTCGCGGCCGCAACCGTCCTGGCGACGCTGACCTTCCTTCCCATCGTCAAGGGGTTCATCAGCGCACGCCGCCGCCGCTGGGCGGAGAGCGAGCCCCAGCTCGTCGGCGGCGGTGTCGCCCACGCGCACCACGCCATCGGGCTCACCGCGCTCCTCGTCGAGCGCACGAGCCGGCTCTTCCTATGGGCCGTGGCCGTCTACTTCGCATCCCACTACCTGACTTTCACGCCCCGTATCGAGCGATTCCTCACGATCGGCATCGTCGTGCTTTTCTGGATGCAGGTGGGCCTGTGGGCCATGACGTCCGTGCGTTATGCGATCGATTTGCGGCGCAAGAGCTCCGCCGGGCTGGACGCGCTGCTGACGAGCTCGATGGACGTCATCCTGTTCGCCGCCGGACTGTTGATCTGGGCGATGGTGCTGCTGCTGGCGCTGGATAACCTCGGCGTACAGATCAAACCATTGCTCGCCGGTCTGGGCATCGGCGGTATCGCCGTCGCGCTCGCCGTGCAGACCGTGCTGAGCGATCTGCTGGCCTCGATGTCCATCGCTCTCGACAAGCCGTTCGGCATCGGTGATTTCCTCACGGTGGGCGAGTGCCAGGGCACCGTCGAGCACATTGGGGTGAAGAGCACGCGCCTGCGCAGCCTGTCCGGCGAACAGATCATCATGGGCAACACCGACATCCTGAAATCCCGCGTGCGCAATTACGGGCGCATGCGCGAGCGCCGCGCGGCGTTTCAGTTCGGAGTGTCATATGACACGGACCCGCAGGCTCTGGCCGCGATTCCGGCCGTGGTCCGCGAGATCATCGAGGCGACTCCCGACACCCGCTTCGACCGGTGTCATTTCCTGACGTACGGCGCCACGACCCTGCAGTTCGAGGTCGTGTTCTATGCGACGACACCCGAATTCAACACTTACGCGGATGCACAGCAGAGGATCAATCTCGCCATCTTCGAGCGCCTGCGCGCCATGAAGGTGAGCCTGTCCGCCCCGAACCGGACGTCCGTCTACTTCGAGAATTCACTCCCGGCGATGCCGGCAGCGGCGCAGGAGGATCAGAGCCTGCGCACATAGAAATCGATCTTGCCGCGCGGGCCGATGAGCCAGGAGCCGATCCAGCCGGTGATCCAGACAATGAGCGCGGTGCCAAAGGCCGACCAGAAGCCGCCGTAGATGTGGAACCCCGGCAGGATGGCGGCGACGAGCGCAACCATGGCGGCGTTCACGACGAGAAGGAAGAAGCCGAGCGTCAGGATGGTGATCGGCAACGTCAGCAGGATTGCGATGGGCCTGATGATGGCGTTGACGACTCCCAACAGGGCCCCCGCGAGGATCAGGGTGCCGGCGTCATCGATCTGCACACCGGACATCCAGCGTGTCGCGATCCACAGTCCGATTGCCGTGATGAGCGCGCGGAGCACGAACCCTGTCATGTGTTGGCCTCAAGCGGTATCCTCGACCGCGCTCTCGCCCATCTGTCGCTCTACGAATACTTTGAGCCGGGTCATCGCAGCTTGCCAGCCCAGGCGCAGGCGTTTGTACTGCGCCTCCCACTCCGGCGTGCTCGGGATGCCTGAGCCCAGCAGTCTGACGATTGTACCCGGGGGCGTCGGGTCCAGGATGAAGTCGTCAACGATTGCGGTGTCTGCGGGCGGCAGCTCGGCCGAGGGCAGATAGATGAGCCGCAGCCGCCGTCCGGGCTCGTAGACGTCAATATGGGCTTCGAGCTCGACGACACGATCCACACACGCGCGGAACGAGCCCCCCGGACGGGCCTTGATGTCGGCGCCCGGCGAACACCAGCGGGCGAGGTGCTCTGGCTCCGTAAGGGCCCGCCAAACGCTCTCCACGTCCGCCGCGACGTCGATCCGGTGCGCGTATCCTCGAAGCCTCTCGCTCATACCTTCAATTGTGCCATCCATCGGCGGCGCCTCGGGCAGGCACCGATCCGTACGTAGGGGCGCCGGGGCCGGGGCGCACGGCAGCCTCACCTCGAGCCAAACATTATTCCAGTGCCAGAAGCGTCTATTCTAGGGTGATCCGAGGCCGGCCTCGCGTCGGATTGAAGCTCGGTTCTTACAATCGCCTTGGGGGGGAGTCTCATGCCACTGGTTCACCTCGTGATCGGCCTCGCGCTGGCTCAATTCTTCTTCTTTTGCATGTCCGTGGGCAGGGCCCGGGGCACCTACAAGGTGCCGGCACCCGCCACGACCGGCAACGAAGTGTTCGAGCGCTACTTCCGGGTGCAGATGAACACGCTCGAGCTGCTGGTCGTCTTCGTACCGTCCATCATCCTGTTCGGCGCGTACATCAGCCCCTATATCGCCGCCGCTCTCGGAGTCATCTACCTGATCGGCCGGCTCGTCTACTTTACGAGTTATGTAAAAGATCCCAAGAGCCGCAGCCTGGGATATGGACTCTCGGCCCTGCCCGTCATAGTGCTGGTCGCGGGCAGCATCATCGGAGCGACCCGGGCGATTGTTTAAGGGCTGAAAGTCGTC
>CAZDTG010000322.1:0-3969 GCA_964508005.1 uncultured Steroidobacteraceae bacterium | reverse complement strand
ATGAGACGCTGCGAAGGAAGATTCGCGACACCATCCGGGCGAACACGACGCCGCGGCACGTACCTGCGAAGGTCATCGCGGTGCCCGACCTGCCGCGCACGTTGTCGGGCAAGCTCACCGAGCTCGCCGTCCGCAATGTGATCCATGGCTTGCCGGTGAAGAACGTGGATGCGCTCGCCAACCCGCAGGCGCTCGAGCACTTTCGCGACCTGCCCGACCTGACGACCTGACTGCCGGCGTGAGCGAAGTGGACGAGGCGTCCGGGCGGGGCACGGAAGAAAACGAGCCGCCGGCGCGCACGTCCCGGATTGCAACGGTCGCCTCGGCGACGACAAATCTCCGCGACCTTTACGCTCGCCGTCTGGTCGACTGCGGCTTTAAATCCGACGCCGCCCAGCTCGCGGCGGTCGACAAGCTCGACGACTTACGCACTCGCCTCATCGCCGGGCCAGCCGCCCGTTCTTCCGCTCTGCGCCGCTGGCTCGGCAGCCTGGTCGGCGGCTCCGCGCGCGAGCCGGAGCGCGGATTGTATCTCTGGGGCGGCGTCGGCCGCGGCAAGACGTGGCTCATGGACCTGTTTTTCCAGAGTCTGCCCTTCCCCGAAGCCCGTCGCCGGCACTTCCACCGCTTCATGCACGACGTGCACACGGATCTCAAGGAGTTGCAGTATCGCGAGTCTCCCCTCGACCTTCTGGCGGCGCAAATCGCGCGGGACACACGGGTTCTGTGCTTCGACGAGCTCTTCGTCAGCGACATTGCCGACGCCATGATTCTCGGAGGACTTTTCGAAGGTCTGTTCAAGCGGGGTGTCACCCTCGTGGCCACCTCGAACGTGCCCCCGCGCGAGCTCTATGAGGATGGCCTGCAGCGGCAGCGCTTTCTGCCGGCCATCGATCTCATCGAGCGATACGTCGAGGTCTTCAACGTGGACGGGCCGACTGACTACCGGCTGCGTCAACTCACGCAGGCAGGCACGTATCTACTCTCCACCGCGCCCGATACGCCCCAGCGGCTGGAGGCGCTATTTGCCGAGCTTGCCCGATACGGCGCCGCCGCCGGCGGCTCGATCGAGATCGACGGACGTCCCATTCCCGTAGTGCGTCAAAGCAGCAGCGTGGTCTGGTTCAATTTCTTCGCCGTGTGCGCTGGACCGCGCAGCCAGGATGACTACATCGAAATCGCGCGAGAGTATCAATCCGTCATCGTCTCCAGCGTCCCGATCCTGGATTCACTTCGCGAGAACGAAGCGCGGCGCTTCATCGCGCTGGTGGACGAGCTGTACGACCACAATGTGAATCTCATCATCTCCGCCGCGGCCGCGGCCACGGAGCTCTACCGCGGCGAACGACTATCCTTACTGTTCGAACGCACGGTAAGCCGCCTCATCGAGATGCAGAGCGAGGATTATCTCTCGCGCGAACACCGTCCGTAACCAACTGGCTCATAGCCGTGATTCGCGCGCAAGGCCGAGCTGTTCGGTGAGGCGCTTCTCCGAAACGCGCAGCATGGTCTTGAGGTCTTGCGCGAAGAGGGAGACGCGGAACTCCTCGATCATCCAGCGTAGCTGCTCGAGCTCGGGTCGGATGCCGTTGATTGCGGGCTCAGCCATGAGCGTGCGCAGTGCGGTGGCGAATGGTTTTACCTTGGCCGCCAGCTCCGCGTCGCGCCGGACGTTGGCTGGGAGCCGCTCGATGCGCCGAGTCACGGCTTTGAGGTAGCGAGGCAGATAGTCGAGCCAGGGGCGTGGTGTCGATTCGATGAAGTCGTGCGGCAGCAGGGTGTTCAGCTGCGCGTTGATATCGGCGACGACGTCGGCAAAGGAGCCGGAGCGTAAGCCGTCGAGCGCGGCACGCGCGGCGCGCCACTCCTTCAGGGTTGAGGTCACTGTAACGGCAAGACGGTCGGCAACATCGCTCAGCTGTGCGCGCCTCTGTTCGAGAGCTCGATTGAAGTCTTGCGCGTTGCGAGGCAGCTGCACGTCCGCGGGCAGAAAGCACTCGAGAAATGCCCGCTGGGCCAGGGCGTCGGGCAGAGCCTGCCGCAACGGCAGCCCGCGACTCAGTAAGACGAGCTCGCGATCATCCGCCATCCGTTTACTCACGTACCGGGCTTGCTGAGGCAAAGCCAATATCGCGAGACGCACCATCCCGACACGGGAGACAGCCTCCGCGGCTTGCGCGTTGCGGGCTTCGATCAACGCAACGCCGGTTCCGCGATCCTCGATCGCAGGATAGACGACCAGGCGCAACCGGTTGCGCTCGACCTCACGGCTTGCGGGCAGATCGCCGAAATCCCATTGCCGGTGCAAAGCGGGGCCGGAAGCGGTATGCGCCCCGGCTAACGGGCCGGCACCGGTGCGGGCGTGAGGAGCTGCGCGTCCCAACAACTTCCGCTTGATCCCGAGGAGATCGCGACCCTCCGCCAACACGTGGTCGTCCGCGTCCAGTATCCGGAGGTTCATGCGCAGGTGATCCGGAAGCGCCAAAGCGGCGAGTTCCGCAGCCGTGACCGACATACCGACACGTTGCGTCACCCATTGCGCGAGCCATTCATGGAACCCGGGCAGGCGCCCGAGCCGCGCCACCTCGCTCGACAGGTCGTCGAGCGCGCTCTTTGCGTACTCCGGTACGGGCACCAACAGCTTGCGCTGAGCCTTCGGCAAAGCGCGAAAGACCGCAATGATCTTCTCCAGCCGCATGCCGGGCACGAGCCACGCAGTCTGCTCGGCGTCCACGGCGCCGAGCAGCGGCTCCGGAACGATCAGGGTGAGGCCATCCGCCGGCTCGGCGGGCACGAACTCATACAGTACCGGCAGTTGGTTGCCGCCGACCGGCAACTCATCCGGAAACAGCTCCGGGCCTGCCTCCGGCACGTCACGCTGCATGAGATCCGCGCGCGACATATATAAGAGCCGCGGATTGCTCCGCTCCGCTTGGACCCGCCAGTGATTGAACGCGGCGACGGAGTTCACGCGCTCAGGAATGCGCGCGGCATAGAACGCGAGCTGCTGCTGCTCATCCACCACGACATCGCGACGACGGATCTTCGCCTCGAGGCCCTCGAGCTCAGCGCGCAGCCGGCGGTTGGCCTCAAAGAACGCACCCTCGACAACCGCTCGCGGCCGCCCGGCTCGGTTGTCCGCCAGGGATCTACTTTCGTCCGCAGGCGTCTCAACCAACGCCTCGCGGATGAAAATCTCGCGTGCCTCCTGCGGCGCAATGGCTCCATAATTCACTCGACGCCTGGCGGCGAGCGTCAGTCCATAGAGCGCGACGGATTCGTATGCCGAGACAAAGCCGCGGGTCCCCACCCAATGCGGCTCACTGTAGCTGCGCTTGACCAGATGAGCTCCCGCCGACTCGATCCAACCCGGATCGACCGCCGCCACCATGCGCGCGTACAAGCGCGTCGTCTCGACGAGGCTGCCGGCGACGATCCATCGAGGCGGCCTGGATGCCAGCGGCGTGCCGGGCGCAACCACGAAGCGCAGCCCACGCGGACCGTTGTACTCGCGCTTCTCATCGAGCTCACCAATCGACCCCAGAAACCCCGTGAGAATGGCCTGGTGCAGATCGGTGTAGCTTGCCGGCACCTGGTTCGGCCGGAGCCTCAGTTCCGCGAGACTCTGTGAGAGCTGGCTGTGGAGATCCTGCCATTCGCGCATGCGCAGGAACGACAGGAAGTGCTCCCGACACCACTTTCGCAACTGATTGCGCGACAGCGCCGCGGCCTGCTCATTGAAGGCGCGCCAGATGTTCAACACCGTGACAAAATCCGAGCGCGGCTCGGCGAACAGCGCATGCTTCTCGCCGGCCTGCTGCTGCGCGTCCGTGGGCCGCTCGCGCGGGTCCTGCCCTTCCAGGAACGAAGCGACCACGAGCATTTCGGTCAGGCAGTGGTGACGCGAGGCTGCAAGCAGCATGCGTCCCAGTCTCGGGTCCACGGGAATGCCCGCGATCTGCTGGCCGA
>CAZDTG010000321.1:0-3975 GCA_964508005.1 uncultured Steroidobacteraceae bacterium | reverse complement strand
GGAAATAATTTCCTAGTCGCAACGGCCTAGAGTACGTTTCGAATTTTGCCTCGGAAGATTCGCTGTGCAGCGAATATTGCCTTTGCGGCGTATATTCGTCAGAATCCAGTTATTCGCTGTGCAGCAAACCTTCTATGGTCGAATCGGCACGTACGGAACAAGCCATTATTCAGCGGTTCTTGGAGTCCCTCCGGGAGCTTCCGGGCGTGCGCGCCGAACTCGATCACGTCGAGGGTCTGCCTTGGCATCCTGATCACGCATATGACGCCCGGATCGATCTGTACATTGCGGATCGCTCGATCACTCTACTGGTCGAGGCCAAGAAAGCCCTCTACCCGAGGGACGTTCGTCAAGTGCTCTGGCAGTTCAGGGAGCTGAGCCACAAAGCGCCGCCGCCCGGGCTGGATCGCGAAACACAGTCGTTGCTGGTCGCCGAGTTCATTTCGCCAGGGGCAAAGGAATTGCTCCGGGCTGAACGCGTCGGCTACTTCGAGAGCGGCGGTAGCTTGTTCCTACCCGCACGGGGTGCCTACCTATACATCGATAAGCCCCCAACCAAGTCGCCGGAAAAAACCATGCGCTCCGTGTTTTCTGGGCGGCGCGCTCAGGTCTTGCACGCGCTCCTGCTGCGTCACCGGGACTGGTTCGGCGTCACGGATATCGCCAGACAGGCGCAGGTGGCGCCCTCGACCGCTTCAGAGGTGCTGACCCAGCTAGATCGCCTCGACTGGCTCGCGTCTCGCGGCCAGGGGCCCAACAAGGAACGCCAGCTCCGTGAGCCCGCTGCGTTGCTCGATGCGTGGGTCAAGCAACTGGCTGTAATTCGACCGCCCGCCATGCGCCGCTACTTCGTGCCCGGCCTGAAGACCGACGGCTTGATGGAGCATATCGGCCGCGCCTTTGACACCCATCAAGTCAGCTACGCGGTCAGTTACGAAGCGGCTGCCCAGCGCTACGCGCCCTTTTTGTCCAGCGTGTCACAAGTCCGCACCCGGGTGCTGGCGGGATCCAGTGCAAACGCGGCCGTCGCTGACATCGGTGCACGCATCGTCCACGAAGGTTCCAACCTGGCCATCATCGAAACCAAGTCAGTGGGTGAGTTGCTGTTTCGCGAACAAGTCCACGGGATCTGGCTGGCGAGCCCCGTGCAGGTCTACCTTGACCTACTTCGCGGCGAGGGCCGCGCCAAGGAACTGGCTGAGCATTTGCGCAAGGAAAGGATCGGATTCTGATGGCCAAGCCCGCCACCCGCGACGGTTACAGCGACGAGTACACGATTGACTGTGAACGCGTGCTTGTGACGCTGCTTCGAGGACTAGGTCCGTGGAAGGATTCGGTTTTCCTCGTCGGTGGGCTCACGCCCAGATATCTCGTTGCCGCAAGGCCTCCTGCCGTGCCACCGCACGCCGGTACGCAAGACGTGGACGTCGTTATCGATTTTCAGATTCTCGCCAACACGGACGCCTATCACACACTGGAAGAGAATCTCAAGAAATTGGGCTTCGAGCGCGCGGAGAACGAGAGGCGTCAAAAGATCTCCTGGCGATGGCAGACGCGCACGGAGCATGGTGCGCTGATCGTGTTGGAATTGCTTGCAGATGCGCCCGATGTCGCCGGAGGCAAGGTGCAGGCGCTGCCAACCGAAGGCACGATCTCTGCGCTGAACATTCCGCACTCATCGATCGTCTTCGATATGCACCGAGTGGTCGAAATTAAAGCCGAGCTGCTGGGTGGCAACGGCGTGGCAACAGAAAAGATAAGGCACGCGAACGTAGTCAGCTTTACCTGTCTGAAAGCGTTTGCGTTCGACGATCGGTTTGAGCGCAAGGATGCACATGATCTGATCTACTGCATAGAGCATGCACAAGAAGGGATGCGCGCCGTAGCGGAAGCCTTCCAGACAGAACGGGCGGGAAAACATGGCGGTGTGATCCAGCGTGCGCTTGAGATTCTACGAGTCCGCTTTGCCACTGCCGACGACACTGAAGGCTATCGCAAGGACGGACCCGTCGCTGTGGCGAAATTTGAGCTCGGCGAGAGTGACGAACCCGAACTACGCGAGGCGAGAGCACTGCGCCAGCGCGAGGTGAGCGATGTTATCGAACAGCTTCTCGGGCGAATCGCGTGAGGGGACGGCTTGGCAGCCTGAGTGATTCTTCACAGCGCCCAAGTTTGGTCGAGCGCGGAGGGAGCCCTAGAGCGTCGCAGCGTTATGCCCCAAGCCGCGAGCTTGCGTGACAGATCGACCTGCTCCCAGGTCAGCCTGGTCACGTTCGCCGCCCGCAGGCCTGTCGCCAGTGTGAAGCTGTCAATGCTCTGCAGATGCGCGGCGGCTCGCATACAAGGTTTACCTACCGAAATCGTGAACTCTGTAGCGCCTGACGCCTATCTAGAGCTGGACGGTTTGCGGTTTACTGGTAGGACGGCATGATCACTGTTCACAAGGAGGTCTCGGCTGTGCCCCGGAGATCTAGTGCGTTCGAGGATTTGATCGAATTTGCCTCTCGCCTGCAATGGCGAGTCGCCCTGGTGCTCGCGTTTGTATCGGGCGGAGTCCTTCATGTTGTCGCAACCGTCGTATCGCCCCCGAAAACTGTACCGGACATTGGCGCGCTAGGTACCTTCGCCCCGCGTGCGTTGTGGGCCGGTGTATTGACGGCATTGCAGTTTGTCATTCCCGCGGCGCTTTTGGTCGGCGCGCTCGTGTCCTATTGCCGAAGATCGCAAGCCAACAAGTTGTTCGGAAAGGCGCACGCCGAAGGGATGGCCGTCGTCGATAAGATGACGTGGAGCCAGTTTGAGCGGCTGGTGGCAGAAGCATTTCGCCGACGCGGTTATGTCGTTTCCGAAACCGGTGGTCAGGGTCCTGACGGCGGGATCGATGTGGTTCTCGCTAGGGACAGCGAGCGCATCCTGGTGCAGTGTAAGCAATGGCGTACGCGGAAGGTTGGGGTCAGCACGATACGAGAGCTTTACGGCGTAATAGCCGCTGAAGGCGCAACCGGAGGATATGTGGTGACGTGCGGTACGTTCACTCACGAGGCAAGGGAATTCGCGCGAGGGTGCCGTATTGAACTGCTGGATGGCGATGGTTTGGAAGCGGTTGTTCGCGAGGTCGATCGAACGAACGATATCGGTTCGTTTACCGCAGCTCTGGCGGAACCGATCGTGCCCGCTACGGTGTATCCGGCCTGCCCGGCCTGTGGGGCAACGATGACGAGGCGGCTCGCGAAACGAGGTAGGAGTGCCGGAGAAGGGTTTTGGGGCTGCCCGCAATACCCAAGATGCCGCGGAACGCGACCGCTGGAACTCTGACAATGTTTCCCGTTCATGGGCTCATGGAGCGCCTGAGGTGTTCGCATGGTTCAGTGCAAACCGAGATGGGCGGCACTGGTTGCTCATTGAGGTCCTGTGACCGTCGAATCGTCAGCGTCCTTGCCGTTCGCCAGGACAGGTTCCCAACCTTCAAGGCGCCGACTATGGGCAAATACCTCACTACTTTCCTGAGTGCCCTGGACCCGGTAGATCCGCGAGTGAACGTGCTCACTACCTCATTACAGCGGCCACGCACCAGCCGATCCGTCGAGGAGTACAGATTCACCCACCGGTCCGTCTCCTGTCCCGCGAATTCAGACTGATCAAGTAAACTCGACCAAATGTCAGAACCCACCCGAGGCCTCTACGAAGTCCTCATCACGGAGGCACTCGAAGCGCAGCTCAGCCGTCTCGAGGACCGATTGTTGGCCGTTCGAGGACAGCTGCGCGCAGCCGAGGCGGCGGATCGGATCGCCCTCCACTTGGCTCGGGTCGTGGAGCGCGCGATTTCGGTCATCGACGAGGACGAGAGGCCGAGGGCCGGAATCGATCTGGCACGTCGACTGGTCGATACAGTCCTCCGGCTCGTTCCGACCGCGAGTGATCTGGCAGGCGAGCGGCCCGCAGAGCTGGCTGAAGTGCTGCGCAGCATGGTGGGTC
>CAZDTG010000320.1:0-3994 GCA_964508005.1 uncultured Steroidobacteraceae bacterium | reverse complement strand
CTGCCGACATAGACCGCCGAGGCCGGATTGTCGCCCACCAGAATGACCGCGAGACCGGGCGTCACTCCCGTTTTCGTGCGCAAGTGCGCCACCCGTGCCCCGCACTCGAGGCGGATGCTCGCGGCGACCTGCTTACCCTCGATGATCTTTGCAGCCATTGTAGTTTTTCCGGACTCACGAAAGCGTGAGGGTTGGAACCCTCAACGATACCACCAAAGCCCTGGCAAGGAGGATCGCAGCGACGCCCCGTTCGGTAAGCGGGCGGACGGCCCGCTTACGTTCAATTGCCGCGGCCGTCCCGGGCGTATGCAGCCGCCGCGACGGCGAGCGCCCCGAGCGGCCCCGCGCTCGTTCCGAGCCCGGGCGGGACGATGAAGCAATCGATGTCCCCGGGCACGCTCACATAGCCGTTCAGACTCGCCAGTACGGAGCGCCGGATTCGTGGGAAGAGATGCGGCTGCCCGCTGACCACGCCGCCGCCGATGAGGATGCGCTGCGGCGCCACGGTCACGACCAACAAGTGAGCGAGCTGCGCGAGTGCGTGCGCGACGCCATCCCAGACGGGGCTGTCCGCGGCAAGGGCGGTCGCCGCCATGCCGCTGCGAGCCTCGATTGCAGGGCCGGAGGCGAGTCCCTCGATACAGTCGCCGTGCAAAGCGCAATGCCCCGGCCAGGTGTCGCCCGGGGCTCGCGCGATGCGGGCGTGCCCGAGCTCCGGGTGATGACAGCCAAAGACGGAGTTGCCGGCCACGACGAGACCGGCGCCGATGCCGGTTCCCACTGTCACATAGACGAAGTCCGTGAGACCCTGCGCATCGCCCCAGCGCCCCTCGGCAAGCGCGGCGCCGATGACATCGGTCGTCAATCCAACGGGCACCCCGAAGCGTCGCGTGAAGAATCCGGCGATGTCGGTGTTCGGCCAGCCTGTTTTTGGAGTGGCACCCATGCGCCCATAGGCGGACGAGTCGCGGCGCAGGTCGATCGGCCCGAAGGAGGCCACGCCCAGCGCGGCAGCCTCTCCCGCGCTTTTGCTCCATTTATCCAGGACGGCCGCTATCGAGCTGAGCGTGGCCTGCGGGTCCAGGGTGGGCACGGTGACTTGCGCGCGAATGTCCGCCGGACCTGTGCCTAACGTGCAGACGCACTTGGTCCCGCCCATCTCGACACCGGCAAAGAGCGTGGCTGACATGAGCGGATTTGGTCTATCGGCGGGGCGAGCTTGCCGCCGCGGAACGACGACCATGGGCCGTCGGGTCCGCGGCCGTCCGATCGGTCTCGGCCACGCGGTCGCTCTTCTCGGTGTGGTGCATGGGGCGGATGGGCTCGAGCCACGAGTCCGTCGGCTGCGCCTCGCCCTTGGTTCTGAGCCAGGTGAACATCAGGCTGTGCCACAGGATTCGTTGGACGTAGCCCCGCGTCTCGTTGTAAGGGACGTTCTCGATCCAGATGTCCGCATCGAGAGGCTCCTGCGGCAGCCAGCGCAGGACCGCGTTCGGTCCCGCGTTGTAGCCGGCCAGGGCGACGGGAGTCTGCCCATCGAACTCATCGAGCAACATGCGCAGGCGTGCGGCGCCGAGCGCGGTGTTGATATAGGGATCGAACAGATCCGTGAGAGCGGGCGAGGGCCGCTTGTAGTAGCGGGCGGTGCTGCGAGCCGTCGCAGGTTGGAGTTGCATCAGGCCGCGCGCGCCCGCGTTGGAGACGGCATCGATACGGTACAGGCTCTCCTGCCGGACGACGCCGTAGACGATTTCCGGCGCCAGCTGCGCCAGCTGGGCCGCCGCGTTGACCTCGGCATCGTACGGGCGCGGGTAGAGCAACGAGTAGTCGTTGAACACGCGCTGGGCGGTTGCGACCGTGACCGCCTGCTCGTACCAACCCCAGTCCGCCGCGAGTCGAATCGATTGGGTGCGCGCCTCCGCGGACAGCGACTCGAACCCGAATTGCCACTCCGCCAGGGCCTCGGGCCGCATCCCGCACAGGAAGAGCTCCCGCGCGCGCGCGAGCGCCGGCACGCGCTGCAGCGTCTCCAGCAGCCCGTTGTTCACCGGCAGGGCCTGCGGATGAGGCGTGACGGAGCGATTGAGGCGCGCCGCCGCCATGGCCGAATAGTAGTTGTCGTCGGCCAGGAGCGATTCGTACAGGACCTGCGCCTGTTGCGAGTCCTGCTCCTGTTCGGCGATGCGCGCGGACCAGTAGCGCCAGCGCGCGGTCTGCCGGCTCGTCTCCGACATGGCCGCGATTACGTGGCCGGCCAGTTTCCAATCCTTCGACCACAGCGCCGCGCGGGCCCACCACTCGCGGGCGGGCTCGTCCAGATCCGATGGCGCGACGAGGTCGAAATAGTGAAGCGCGGCAGGATCGCGATCCCAGGCGAGCCCCAGGGCCAGCGCCAATGCATAGGGACTGGCGCTCTCCCGGCTCAAACCGCGCGCACTGACGAGCTTTGTGTAACGCTCCTTGGCGGCCGCCACGTCCGAGCGCGTGAGGCGCTTCCAGCCCGCGAGCAGTGCGATGTCGCTGACGGGAGTGCCGGGTGAGGCAATGAGGGCGTCGATGCTCTTCGTCGGGCTCTCGAGCAGCCCCGCCCACTGGAATAGAGGAGCGGCCTGATCGGGCGGCAGCTGCTGGATGATCTGACGTGCGAATTCGACGTTATTGTCGTCCAGCGCCAGCCGGGCACGCTCCGTGATGAGGGCGGTGGTGAGGGCCCCGTTTTCCTTCAGCCACGCGAAGGGGCGGTCGCAGTCCGGCAGGCTGTGCGGAGTGAGCCATTCCTTTGTGATGTCGCCCGCGAGCCCCTGGGTCTTGCCGAGCTCGAGACGCGCGATGAAGCTCTGGCACCGGATGGCATCACTCGCTCCCGCCTCATGATACGCGGCTAGAAACTGGCTCCACTGTGCGCGGTGCGCCAGGCTGTCGAGCCATGCCCGGCGCAAATTGCGCGAGACGGGCTGCTGCCCATACACCGCAAGGAAGTCCTCAGCGCGCCTGTCGACCGTCTCCAGGGAGTCGCCGTTGCTGAGGCTGAGGGCCTGCTGGATGCGCGCGGCCTGCAGATATGGGTAGAGCGGGTAGCGTTTCAGACTGTCGCTGTCAGCCGCCCCGGGCTCCAGGGTATTGGTCGTGGTGCGTGCATAAGCTTCCTGAAAGCTCTTGCGTACCTCCGCGTAGGAGGCGGGGCTGTCTGCGCTGCTCGACGAAATGGCGCACAGGAGCGTCAGCGTAGCCGCCGCACTGAAGCGCAGGATTCGAATCACGGATCTCATGGGCTGCAGGTTAGCGATGCACGCGCGTCTGCGCCAGAACCGCAGTGGCCGCGGCAGGGAGCGCACTTGCCCCCGAGCTGGGACGTATGTCGCAGCCGCCGGGGCCCGATTGCTCGCAGACTTCACGCCAACAGCGCCGTGCGGCGCTAGAGACTGGAGCCGGGAATGTCTGCAGTGGATGTGGGGTCCGCCCCAGGTTTTTTCAGCCGGGAGCGCATCGTCGCGGCACCCGGCTTCAACCGCTGGCTCGTACCCCCCGCCGCGCTGGCGATTCACCTGTGCATCGGAATGGCCTACGGCTTCTCCGTCTTCTGGCTCCCGTTGTCGCGGGCGGTGGGCATCACTACCAGTATCGCCTGTCCCAAGGACTTCGGGCTGTTCGCCCAGATCACGGCCACCAGCTGCGACTGGAAGATCTCCATGCTCGGGTGGACCTATACGCTTTTTTTCCTGTTCCTGGGCTTTTCGGCCGCCATCTGGGGCGGCTGGGTCGAGCGCGCCGGCCCGCGCAGGGCCGGGGTCATCGCCGCCCTGTGTTGGTGCGGAGGCCTCGCGGTCTCCGCTGTGGGAGTCATGGTGCACCAGATCTGGCTGCTGTGGCTCGGCTCCGGGGTGATCGGCGGCATCGGGCTCGGCTTGGGATACATCTCGCCCGTCTCGACGCTCGTCAAGTGGTTCCCCGACCGGCGCGGCATGTCGACCGGCATGGCCATCATGGGCTTCGG
>CAZDTG010000319.1:0-4018 GCA_964508005.1 uncultured Steroidobacteraceae bacterium | reverse complement strand
CGTACGTCGAGTAGTGCATCATGATGTGCCAGAGAATCGGGCGGCCGCCGATCTCCACCATCGGCTTCGGTTTGATCACCGTCTCTTCGGCGAGGCGCGAGCCGAGCCCGCCGGCGAGGATACCTACCTTCATGTTGTGCTTTCCCGTAGTACGATTCTTGCAACTGTCGCGACGTTTGGATTCGAGTAGAGTCGGGCCGCAATGATGTACGAAACTTTTTGCTCGTCTGTGCCCGGCCGTGACGACCTACCGGCCAAGCTTCGCAAGATGCGTGCCCGCCCATGAGCCGGTTGCGCTCACTCGCGGCAAACATGGCGGCCATCGTCTCGGGCAAGGCGCTGACGGCCGTTGCCGGGCTCATGACCATCATGGTGCTGACCCGGCACCTGGGCCCCACGCAATTCGGGTACTACCGCACCGTTTTGACTTATTGCGCATTCGCCGCGGTACTCGCCGATTGTGGTCTTTACATGATCAACCTGCGGGAGATGTCCCGGGCGGGCGCGAACCCGGGCCACGTGGCCGGCAATGCGTTGGCGCTGCGTTTCGTGAGCACCGGCGGCGTGCTGCTCGCCGCCGCGGCTGTTGCTTGGGCTACGCCGTATGACGTGACCGTGAAGTGGGGTGTGCTGATCGGGGCCGCGATCTACACCTGTCTGCAGGCGAGCGACTTTCTCATTTCCATGTTCCAGAGCGTCCTGAAGCAGGGTCGTAACGCCGTGGCGGAGGTGATCGGTGCGCTGGTAACGCTCGTGACGGTATGGGTGCTTGCCACGACACGCGCCGGGGCTCTGCCCATGCTCGGGGCCACTTTGTTGGGAGCCGCGCTGGCCATGGCCATTTCCTGGCGGCTCGCATATCGGCTCGTGTCCTTTCGCCCGAGCTTCGATCTCACTCTGTGGCGGCAGTTCCTGGTGGCGGGGCTGCCGATCGCCGGCGCGCAGATTCTCGGCATGGCCATGCTGCGCGGCGACTCGCTGCTGTTGTCCCTGTATCAGCCGGCCGCGGATGTCGGGTTGTACGGGGTCCCGGCGAAGCTCTTCGAGCTGGCGACGTCCATTCCCTATCAGTTCGCGGGACTGATGATGCCTGCGCTCACGGCAGGGGCGCGCAGCGGCCGCCAGGAGTTTGCCCAGGCGCTCAGGAGCGCTGTCGATGTCGGCGCGGTGTATGGAGTGGGCGCGATACTCGCGCTGGCGCTGTTCGCTCCGCAAGTGCTGACGTTGATGGCTGGCCCGCAGTTTGCGGCTGGCGCGCCGGCGCTCGTGATCATCGCCTTTGCGACCGCGCTGGCGGGAATGACGCACATATTGCGGTTCGCGCTCGTTGCGTGCGAACGGCCGCGTCTCGTGTTGGTGGGTGACTCCATTGCGTGCGCGTGCGCCTTCGTGACGTATTTCTCCCTGATCCCCGCGTTCTCGTTCGTCGGAGCCGCCATCGGCACCGTGGTCGCGGAGGTTGCCGCGCTCGTCTGTATGTTATATGGATTGAAGCGAGCCGGCCGCCCCCTGCCGTCGTTCACCAATCCCGCCAAGGCGGTGGCCGCGGGTGGGGTTGCGGCCGCGGTCGTGATGCTGCTGACCCGCTTCGTCGAGCTGCCCTGGGTGTTGACACTGCTGACCGGCGGCGCAGTTTACCTCGCCGGACTTGCGCTCACCCGCGCGATCCCCCGGGAGCTCGTCCTCAATGCGCTGCGTCGACGCCGAGTTGCGTATCAAGGAAGCGCTTGATCGTCGCGTAGCCGTGCGGGCCGGTGCCGGCGAAGCGCAACAGCCCGTGCTTGCTGCCGGGATAGGTCATGATGTCGAACGGCTTGTCGAGATCCTGAAGCTTCTTGAAGAGCGTCGTGCTGTGCGTGAACAGTACGTTGTCGTCGGCCATGCCGTGCATGATGAGGAGCGGGCCACGCAGCTGGCTCGCGTAGGTCATGACACTGCTCGCGGCATAACCTGCCGCGTTCTCCTGCGGCGTGCCCATGTATCGCTCGGTGTAGTGAGTGTCGTATAGGCGCCAGTCGGTGACGGGCGCCCCGGCGATGCCGGCCGCGAAGACCTCCGGGGCCCGCATCATGCACATGAGTGCCAGGTACCCGCCGTAGCTCCAGCCGGACACGGCAATGCGCTGCGGATCGACGTAAGGCAGGGTCTTCAGGAAATTCACTCCCGCGACCTGATCCTGGACCTCGACGGAGCCCATGTGGTGATGGATCGCGGTCTTGAAGCGGACGCCGCGGGCCGCGCTCCCGCGGTTGTCCAGCGTGAAGACGATATAACCGTGCTGTGCGAGATATTGGCGGAAGAAACCTTCGTTGGAGCGCGGGTAGCCCCCCCAGGCGCGCCGCACCCGCTGCGCGCCCGGACCGCCATAGACGTCGACCACGACCGGATAACGCTTGCCCGGAACGAGGTCCTTGGGCGTCATGATCTGATAGTAGAGCGTCTGCCCGTCGCTCGCGCGCAGCGTGCCGAATTGCGTCGGAATGTGCTCCGCGAGGTAAGGGGCGTAGGGGTGATCCGGGGTCACGTCGTTTGGAACGAGCGGCGCGAGTGTTTTGCCGTCGGCGGAGCGCAGAGTGAGGGACGGCGGGTGGTCGGGTGTCGAGAAGGTGTCGAGGAATACCCTGGTGTCCTTCGACATGGTCACGTCGTGCCAACCCGCATCGGCGGTGATCCGATGCGGGACGGAGCGCGCATCTTTCAGCGATACGGAATACAGATGCCGCTCGAGGGGCGACTCGGCGTTGGCCATGAAGTACACCAGGCCATCGTGCTCGTCTACACCCCGGATGGCTCGCGCGTCGTTGTCACCGGCCACTTCCCACTCGCCGCCCGTCAGTGCTCGAACCGGCTTGCCATCCAGGGCATAGAGGTACAGATGTTTGAAGCCCGAGCGGCTCGAAGCCCAGATGAACTGTTTGGAATGCTCGAGAAATGTCAGCTCATCGTGGAGCTCGACCCAGGTATCGCTGTGCTCGCTCAGCAGCTCGCCGGTTTTTCCGCTGGCCGCATCGGCCCGCAGCACGGTGAGCGTCTTCTGGTCGCGGCTCTGGCGCTGGATTGCGAGACTGGCGCTGTCGGGAAGCCAGTTCACGCGCGCCAGATAGAAGTCAGGGTCGTTGCCGAGATCGATTTGCACGGGTGCCGCATCGGGCGCCGCGCCACCGAGTGACTTCACGAACAACTGCACGAGCGCGTTGCTGCCGCCCGCGGCGGGGTAACGCTGCTTGATGACTCTGACGCTGTCCGCGTAGATCTCGAAGCGCTCCGCCTCGGCGACCGGTGATTCGTCGACCCGGGTGAAGGCAATGCGCTTCTCGTCCGGCGACCACCAGTAGCCCGTCGTGCGATCCATCTCCTCCTGCGCGATGAACTCCGCTGTTCCGTAGCTGATGAGGCCCTTGCCATCCGTCGTGATCGGGCGCTCCGTCGCGCTTGCGAGATCGTAGACGATGAGATTCTGGTCACGGATGAAGCTCACGTACGTGCCGCGGGGGGAAAAATGCGCATCCGTCGCGGGTCTCCCGCTGCCGTTCGTGAGGCGCCGCACTGCCTTCTCGGGCTTCCCCTGGAGGTCGTAGACGTAAAGATCACCGGCGAGCGGTACCAGCAGGTAGCGCGCATCCGGCGAGAATTCGTACTCCACGATCCCGGAAAGGGAGGAGGTGCGCTGGCGCTCGCGCCGCTGCTCCTCCTCGGCCGACAGGGCCCGCTCGTGCGGCTCGAGAAGAGCCGAGTCGACCAGCAGCCGATGCTCGTGGCGCCCGATGTCGTACGCCCACAGGTCGAGACGGTCTTTGTCACTGTCTTTGCCGCGCAGGTAGGCGACCAAACGTCCGTCCGGCGAGATACGTGGTGAGCGCAGGCTGGCGCCGGACAGGTCCGGGCCGGCGAACAGGCGCTCGATGGTCAGTTTCTCTGCAATGGCGGCGCTGGACATCGATAAAAGGATAACGAATGGCAGGCAGTGCGAGGCGAGTCTTGCGAATCTCATGCGGTGCGCGCGCTTTGTTAGAATTCC
>CAZDTG010000318.1:0-4024 GCA_964508005.1 uncultured Steroidobacteraceae bacterium | reverse complement strand
CAGATCATCCTGGGTCCCCGTCAGCGGCAGACGGTGACGCGCGCGCTCTACGCATACCTGCAGCATCACTCGCATCGCTACCTGAGCAATGACTTTGCCGGCTCGCTCGCTCACCGCATCAGCGAGACCTCCCTCGGCGTCTCACAGACGTTGTGGACAGTGATCTTCGACTTCTGGCCCATGGCGATCGTGTTCGGTCTGGCCATCGGCATTCTGGGGAATGCCTATCCCGGTCTCGCGCAGCTCGTCGGGATCTGGTCGGTATGCTTCGTGGGAATCTCGTTCTGGCTCGCCATGCGGGCGCGTCCTTATGCAGTGGCCGCCGCGGCGGCCCGCAGTGAAACCACCGGAAAGGTCGTCGATGCCGTCACGAATCTCACCAGCACGCGCCTCTTCGCCCGCCTCGGCTTCGAGCGGGAGTATCTCGATACCCAGCTGCGCCGGGAGTTGCGGGCTGTCCGGCAGTCGAACGGCTATTCGGAGCGGGTTCGCTGGTTCCAGTACATTGCGGCGGCGGTGCTGAAGATCGGCATCCTGTATTACTCCCTACAACTGTGGGCGCGTGGGCAGATCACCGTTGCCGAGTTCGTCGTCGCCTGCACCACGGCGCTGCTCATCATCAACGAGGCGCGCAACTTGAGCCGCCGCTTTCTCGAGTTCTTCGAATACGTCGGCAACGTGACCAACGGCGTTCACATCATCATCAAGCCCCACGAGATCGTCGATCTTCCCGAGGCCGTCGCGGCAACCATCGACCGCGGCCGCATCGAGTTTCAAAAGGTGTCGTTCGGCTACACGGCGGACAAGCCGATTTTCCGCGACCTGAGCGTGACCATCCCGCCCGGGCAGCGCGTGGGCCTGGTTGGATTCTCCGGCTCCGGCAAATCCACCTTCGTGAGCCTCATTCTGCGTCTCTACGACGTCCACAGCGGCCGCATCCTCATCGACGGCACCGACATCCGTGCGATGAGGCAGGAGTCGTTGCATGGCCAGTTGAGTCTGATTCCGCAGGACCCCAACCTGTTCCATCGCAGTCTGATGGAAAACATCCGCTACGGACGCCTGGAGGCTACGGAGGAGGAAGTGATGGAAGCTGCGCGCAAGGCGCACGCCCATGACTTCGTGATGCAGATCAAGGACAGGTACGACTCCCTGGTGGGCGAGCGCGGCGTCAAGCTCTCCGGCGGGCAGCGCCAGCGTATCGCCATCGCCCGGGTGGTGGTGAAGAACGCACCGATCCTGATTCTCGATGAGGCGACTTCCAGTCTCGACTCGATCACGGAGCAGGCAATCCAGGAGACGCTCGATGAGGTGATGAAAGGCAAGACCGTCATTGTGGTCGCTCATCGTCTCTCGACGATCGCGCATCTGGATCGCATTCTCGTGTTCGATCAGGGACGCATTGTCGAAGACGGCTCGCACGCGCAGTTGCTGGCGCGCCAGGGGGCCTATTATCGGCTCTGGAGCCGGCAGGCCGGGGGTTTTGTTCTCGATGACGGCATGGGCGAGGCCACGGGCCCGGTCCGCAAGCTGGATCGCGCCGGTGATTTGGACGATGAAGAGCCTGTAGCTGCACAGGAGACGCCCGAGGAGGTGATTGGGCATGATCGCAATCCGAAGAGGCGGCCGTTTCGCGAGAGGTGAAGGGCGGGGCCGGGAGCTGTTCGGAGGTGATGCACCGCGCCGACCTCTGGGGGATGACGTCACGAGGTAAACCGAGCGCCCTGATCGGCCCAGGCTCGTGCGGCAACCTCGCCGTCTCACAACGATTGCGCCTCCAACTCGCGCAGCACGCGCGCCACGCACTCATCGGAACATAACAGCACACACTTCGTGAGTGCGTCCGCCGCTGCAGCCGTGCTGGCGGTAACCGCGGCGTAGCGTCGGACAGGGGGCCGGCCACTGCGGTTGTAATAGCCCTGATGCTCCGGGGGACGATCGGCTGCGTCGAGGTCGCTCACCGCGAGTGCTGCGTCACGGAGTTGGAGTTGGGCGTACGTGGCACTCGCGCTGTTGCTGCCGCCCGCTGTTCCACCACTCCGCCGCAGAAGAACGGTCTGCGCCCGCTTGCCGAACACCCGCAAGTCACCGCCGGCGTTCACAAGCCCGGCGCTGCAGCCGAACTCGCGCAGCGCTTCCACAGCGCGATCGATTGCGTATCCCTTGGCGATGCCACCTAGATCGAGCTCCACGGGCGCACGACAGACCAACATCCGCCCGGCCCCGAGCTCTACATCGCGGAGCCGCCCGGGGCGACTTGGGAGGCAGGGATCGAACACTCCCCCAGTTACGTCGTACAGCCGGCGGGCGAGTTGCAGCAACCGCCAGGTCTCGGGATGGATCTCGATCGGCGTATGCAGCGGCGCGGAGTTGATGTGGGCGAGATCGCTTCCCTCGCGGTTGGGATGCATTCGCTGCTCGACGTCCCTGATGGCTGCGTAGGCCGCCTCGATCGCGGCTTGCTCGATGGTCTCGATCGCGGCGGCTTTTTTGCCTGAGGTGCCCATCGCGCCGGCCGTGCCCGCCTCAATCGCGACCCAGGTTCCAAGGGCGACGCGGAGCCGGCGCGACGGCATCCGGCTTAGAGGCGAGGCTGCGGGATGCGTCATCGTGCGCTGGTGGCGAGGGAACACGGGCATCGGGAAAACCGGGTGGCGCATTCGGCGCAAGGCCGCTATGCTCCTAATTAAGAATGATTCGCATTTGTATTGTCAAACCCGAGGCCATGATGAGTCACGTAAAAAGGGCGGGAGCGTTCGGGTGAGCGATAGAGGTTGGCCGCTCGCGGCGGTGGCCGGCATGGGTGCATTGACCGCTCCGGCCCAGATCGTAGTCGCCGCCGAGTATCTGTCGGTCGAGCAGGCCCAGAAGTCTCTGTTTCCCGAGGCGGATCGCTTCGACGAGGTCGTGCTCGCCCTGAGCCCCGCGCAGAAGCAGCAGGTCGCGTCCCTGGCGGGTCCGCAGCCGCCGCACCGCTCGCTGCGCTCGTGGAAGGCGCTCAAGGGTGACGCTCTGCTGGGCTATGTCTTCGTCGATGAAGTCGTGGGAAGGCAGGACTTCATTACCTACGCCGCCGGGATCGACACCGCCGGCCGGCTGGGAACGCTCGAGGTGCTCGCCTACCGCGAGAGTCACGGCGGCGAGGTTCGCGGCGACGCCTGGCGGCGCCAGTTCCACGGCCGACAGAGCCTCGATCAGCTGCACTTCGAGACCGATATCAAGAACATCGCGGGCGCGACCCTGTCGTGCGGACACGTGACGCAAGGGGTCCGCTGGCTCGTAGCTCTATGGCAAGTGACGCTCCGTCCGGCCAGTGCTCCCGCAGCCTGAGAGGCGGGGAGTTGCCGATGTCCAGCGCGCTGCGCCGTGCGATTTATTGGATCTGTACGCTCTTGTGGCTGAGCGGCTGCGCCTGGCTCGTCGCCCATTTCGGCTTCCCTGCCAGGACGGACTTCGGGCCGGCGCCCAATCCCTGGGAGCCTGGGCTTCTGCGGGTGCACGGATGGCTTGCCGTGGGGGCGGTCTTCTTATCGGGCTGGATCACCGCCGAGCACATCAGCGACCGCTGGCGACGCTCGCGTAATCGGGTTTCCGGTTTCTCGCTTGCCGGATTCGCAGCGGTGCTGACGCTCACTGGCTACGCGCTTTACTACACTGCAGACCGCCTCCACGACGGGGCTGCTGTCACGCACGAGGTGCTCGGGACCTTGGTCATTGTTTTCGCGCTGGTGCATTGGCGGGGCAGTACCGCGCGTTCCGTGTCGAACCGGAAGGGGTTGCCCAGCGTCTAATCGGCTACCCACATCGGGCTCGGGCCGGTAAGGCGTCGCAGGCGGAACGCAACGCGCAGCCCTACCCTTGGGGCGCGCCGGGCGGAGCGGGCCCGGAAGGCGTCGACGCGATGGCAACGCTACCGGGAGTTCACCGTCCATTCAGTCCCATCGGCAGACAATTCGATACACTGTATGCGCCGAGGCTGCGCTTCCTGTTCAAGCTGCTGCGGTTTTAGACAGCTCGGCCTCGG
>CAZDTG010000317.1:0-4026 GCA_964508005.1 uncultured Steroidobacteraceae bacterium | reverse complement strand
GGGCGCGAGCAGCCGGAGAAGATCCTGGTGTGCGGCGGTTGCGCCAACATACCGGGGGTCGCGGACGTCATCTCCAGCCGCGTCGGCATCTCCGCCGAGAAGGGCGATCCTCTCGGTCAGATGAAACTATCTTCCCGCGCCAAGGCGCAGGCCGTGCAGCGCGACGCCACGGCACTTCTCACGGCATGCGGGCTTGCACTGCGGAGTTTCGACTGACATGCCACGCATAAACCTACTGCCCTGGCGCGAGGCCCAACGCAAGGAGCGCAAGCTCGCGTTCGCGGTCGCGATGGGCGTCGCCGCCGTCGCCGCCTGCGTCACGGCGTTCGCCGTGTACCTCATGTTCGGCTCGATGATCCAGGCCCAGGAGCGCCGCAACGAGCAGTTGCGCGCCGAGATCAAGGCCGTCGACAAGCAGATCGAGGAGATCAACAACCTCGAGAGCGCGAAACAGAAATTCATCGCCCGCATGCGCATCATCGAGCAGCTGCAGCGCTCCCGCCCGGAGATCGTGCACGTGTTCGATGAGATCGTGCGCACGCTCCCGGACGGCGTGTACCTGACGAGCGTGAAACAGACGGCCCTGAAGCTGAAGTTCGAGGGCGTCGCGCAGTCGAGCACCCGCGTGTCGTCCTTCATGCGCAACATCGACTCTTCCGACTGGTTGAAGAACCCCGAGCTCGAGGTCGTTCAGACGAGCAAGAGCTCCGGACCCGGCTCGAGCTTCACGCTCACGGCCGACCAGATCAGCAACGCGGCGCAGGATGACGGCAACGGCGACGGCAGGAAGAAGGGCGGCAAGGCCGGCAAAGTCATGGCCAGCAACGGGGGTCGGTAATGAACTTGCTCGAAGAGCTGCAATCGCTCGACCCGCGCGATCCCGGCCGCTGGCCGCTGGCCGTACGCGCCGGTGCTGTCGGGCTCGGCTTCGTGCTGCTCACGGTCATCCTCATCTATTTCTTCGTGTGGGACGAGCAGCGCCCGGCGCTGCAGCAGCGCGAGAGCGAGGAGCAGACCCTGCGCCAGGAGTTCCATACCAAGCACGCGAAGGCGGTCAATCTCGATCTCTACAAGCAGCAGCTGAAGGACATCGAGCGCTCCTTCGGCGCGCTGTTGCGGCAGCTGCCGGGCAAGACGGAAGTGCCCAACCTGCTCGTCGACATCTCGCAGACCGGGTTGTCCGCGGGTCTCGAGGAGAAGCTGTTCCAGCCGCAGCCGGAAGTGAAGAAGGATTTCTATGCCGAGCTGCCCATCCGGATCCGCCTGAGCGGCAGCTATCACCAGTTCGGTCAGTTCGTCAGCGGCATTGCGGCGCTGCCGCGCATCGTCACGCTGCACGACATCGAGATCAAGTCCGAGAACAAGGATGCCTACGATCAGCTCAGTCTCGAGTTGACCGCGAAGACCTACCGCTATCTGGACGAAGACGAGATCGCCGCCGGCGATGCCGACAAGAGAAAGGCCGCCCACCACGGGCCCGGCTGACGGCAACGGCATAACGCGAGACCCCTCACATGCAACCCAGGCACAAGTTTGTTCGTATCTGCAGCGCTCTCGCTTGCGTTGCGTACGTCGGCCTCAGCGCGTGCTCGAGCGCGGACGATGACCTCGCGCACTTCATCGACGACACGAAGAAGGAGCCGGGAGGCCGCGTCGAGCCGCTTCCCGAGGTGAAGCCTTACGAGACCTTCACCTATTCCGCCGCGGAGCTGCGTTCGCCATTCCTGCCGAGCAGTCCGGGTGCCGGCGCCGGACTGGCTGGAGTGCGGCCCGATTCCAAGCGCAACCGCGAGTTCCTCGAGCAGTTCTCACTCGACACGCTGAAGATGGTTGGGACGCTCAAGCTGTCGGGCCGCGTCTACGGCCTGGTGAGGACCAAGGATGGCCTCGTCCATCGAGTCTCGAGCGGCAACTACCTCGGCCAGGCCGACGGCAAGATCACCGACATCACAGCCTCGAAGATCAGTCTGATTGAAATCGTTCCCGACGGTCTCGGCGGGTACATGGAGCGGCCCGCGGGGCTCGCTCTGAACGAGTAGCAGCTTTCGGTTTCAGGGAGTTCTCAGCAATGCGCCTTCATCGCCGACCTGTCTTCCGGATCCTGAGCGCGTCCGCGTGGCTCATGGCTCTGGGTGTACTCGGAGCACTCCCGAGCCCGCCGGCGCATGCCGCCGACGCACCACCCAAGCTCGAATCCATCGACGTGCAGCCGCTGGCGGGGCAGCAGCTGCAGCTCATCATGCACCTCTCGGGACCCGCTCCGAAGCCGCTGTCGTTCACCATCGACAACCCGGCGCGCATCTCTTTCGACCTCCCCAACACGGAGCTCGCTCTGCCGTCGCGCCGTATCGATGTGCATACGTCGGGTCTCGACTCGATTCTCGCCGCGGAAGCGAAGGATCGCGCGCGTGTGGTGCTGAGCCTCGACAAGCTGGTGCCCTACGATACGCGGGTCAACGGAAACAACATCGTCGTCATGCTCGGGGCCGCCAATCCCGCCGGGGCCACCGTTGGTTCCGGTAGCGGCGGACAAGGCCGCCTGGGCGCGAGCGCCGACTCGAGCGGCGCCCGCGAGCTGCGCAGTATCGACTTTCGCCGCGGCGCCGATGGCTCGGGCCGCATCATCGTCAAGCTCTCCGATCCTCATATCCACATCAACCTGCGCCAGCTCGGCAGCCAGATCGTCGTCGATTTCACCGATGCCGGCCTGCCGGCTCCGCTGATGCGCCGTTATGACGCGACCGACTTCGGCACGCCGGTGAGCGGCTTCGACGTGACCCGCGTCGGCAACGGCGCCCGTATCGCGATCAACGCCAGCGGCGATTATGAGCAGCTCGCGTACCAGTCCGACGATCAGTATGTCGTGGAAGTGCAGCCGAAGCGCAAGGCGGCCGTGGCACAGGAAGAGAAGCCCCAGTACACCGGCGAGCGCCTGACCCTCAACTTCCAGGAGATCGAGACCCGCGCCGTCCTGCAGCTGCTCGCGGACGCCAGCGGCCAGAACATCGTCGTCAGCGATTCGGTCAACGGCAACGTGACGCTGCGCCTGCAGAACGTCCCGTGGGACCAGGCGCTCGACATCGTCTTGCGCACCAAGGGCCTCGACAAGCGGCGCCAGGACAACGTCATCATCGTCGCGCCGCAGGAAGAGCTCGCAGCGCGCGAGAAGGCGGATCTCGCGGCGAAGAAGGACATCCAGGAGCTCGCGCCGCTGCGCGCCGAGTACCTGCAGGTCAACTATGCCAAGGCTGCGGAAATGGCCGCGCTCATCAAGACGCAGAGCGGCTCGCTGCTGTCGGCGCGTGGCAGCGTCGCAGTGGATGAGCGTACCAATACGCTGCTGCTGCAGGACACCTCCGACCGCCTCAACGACATCCGCCGCCTCGTCGCGACTCTCGACATACCCGTCCGGCAGGTGCTCATCGAGTCCCGCATCGTCATCGTGAACGACGACTTCGAGCGCGACCTCGGTGCGCGCGTTGGCCTCACGACCGTGAATGCGAACGGCAATGGTGTCGTCACCACCTCCGGCACCGCGGCGGCCACGGACACGATCACCAGCTCGGCTACGGCGAACGCGTCGAAGACCGGCAATCCTTTCCCGGTTACCTACCCTTCAGGCTCGTCGGCGCCCCAGCGGTACAACGTCAACCTGCCCGTGGCGAGTCCCGCCGGCAGCTTCGCGCTGGGCATTCTCGGCTCGAACTATCTCGTGGACCTGGAGCTCTCCGCCGCGCAGGCGGAGACGCGCGCCGCGATCGTTTCCTCCCCTCGCGTGATCACCGCGAACCAGAAGGAAGCGATCATCGAGCAGGGCGTGGAGATTCCGTACCAGCAATCGGCCTCGAGCGGCGCGACCACGATCAGTTTCAAGAAGGCCGTGCTGTCACTCAAAGTGACGCCGCAGATCACTCCTGACAACCGCATCATCCTCGACCTCGATGTCAAGAAGGACAGCGTCGGTACCATCGTCGTCACTTCGGGCGGCGTGAACGTGCCTTCGATCAACACGCAGGAGATCGCGAC
>CAZDTG010000316.1:0-4033 GCA_964508005.1 uncultured Steroidobacteraceae bacterium | reverse complement strand
CCGGCTCGCTGGTAATGCGCGCACTCGTAGAGCCACGCCGCACCCGCGGCGATTTCTTCGCGGCGCCTTCGCTCCGCGAGCTACGCACGTGCCGTTTTGCCTTCATGATCACCTTACCTTTGGAAACAAACTGGCCATCCAGCTCCGCCCGCCATCGCATTGCCACTTTTCACCCACGGGCGCGCCAGATCGAGTCCGCCGCCGCAAGGGCGGGCTCGATCGCGATGCGGCCTACACCGTGCGGTGCGGCGCTGCGGTCTTCGCATCGCCGGTGTTAGGTGTCCCTTTAGGCTCGATGAGCAGAACGTGGGCTTCTTCCTGCGCCACCGGCCGATGCTCGACGCCCTTGGGGACGATGAACATCTCGCCCTGACGAAGGGTGACGGTGCGATCACGGAGCTCGATGTCGATCGTGCCGGCCAGCACCAGGAAGAAATCGTCCGTGTCGTCGTGCTTGTGCCAGACGAACTCTCCTTTGAGCTTCACGACCATGACGTCATGGCCGTTGAACTGCGCCACGGTCCGCGGCGCCCAGGGCTCGGAGAACGTGGCCAGCCTGGCGGCCAGGTTGATACTTTCCATTGTCGGGTGAGGTGTCATACGGATCGTTCTCCCGCGGGCTCAATGTTGCCTCATGACTGCGGCGCCGGTTGCTTCAGAACAGGGAGCCGTGGTCGCCGTTACCGAGCATGTATTTTCTCACGAGCGGAACGGGCGGGCCGCCGTACGAAAGGAATTTGTCGTGGAAGGCCTTCAGGTACTTCATCCGGTCGGGAGCTGGCTCGGCACCCGCGACGGAAGTGCCCGCCTGCTGCGCGACCCAGTCGGAGCGCAGCTTGCGGATCATGAGCTTGCCGAGGGTGTAATTCAGGTACGCGGGATCGTAAGTACCGCGAGCGGCCTGCTGGCGTGCGTTGCCGGGGTCCGCGAAGGCGCTTTCGCGGAACAGCTTTTCCGACTCAGCCAGGGTCATCCCCTGCGTGTGCAGGCCGATCGCCGATAGAAAGCGTACATCCCGCAGCAGAGCGTTGCTGAGCTGTCCGATATGCGTCTCGGGGTCACCATTGCCGAGACCCTCGTCCCACATCATCTCCTCGCAGTAGTGAGCCCAGCCTTCCGCGTAGGCGTAGCCCACCCAGAGCGCGGCGATCTTCGAGGGATTGCGGTTGGCGTGCAGGAACTGCAGGAAGTGGCCGGGCCAGACTTCATGCGCACTCGTGAAGAGCAGGTCCGCTATGCCGGGAATGTAAGCGGCCCGCTCTTTCGCGGACCACGACGGATCGGGAGGCGCGATGTTATAAGTCGATGCCACGCCCTTGTCGTAGGGTCCCGGGATGTTGATGTAGGCAAAGTTGCCGCGGTTGTACGGGGGCGCTTCGGCCACGAGCGCCTGCTCGTCGCCCGCAATCGTGACGATCTGTTTCGCGGCGATGAAGTCCCGCAGGCCGGCGAGCTGCGCACGGGCCGACTCGATGACACTCCCCTGAGGCTTGTGCGAGCTCATCCGGTCGATGCAGGCGCGCAGCGTGCCCCCGGGGAGGAATCGCGCGCACGCCTCCTTGAGCGCCTGGGTGTTGCGCTCCAGATCGGCCCGGCCGATCGCGGCGAGCTGCGCGACCGGCACATCGACCTGTTCGGTCGCCTTTAGCATTTCTGCGAACAGGGGCTCGCCGAGAGCAAAGCCGTCGGTCGCAGTCTTACGTTGCGACACGAGCCACGCCTTCAGTTCTTCCATCGCTTTCGCGGCCGCAGTGTCGGCGGCGGCGAGTTCCTGCTGCGCCTGCGGATCCTGTACGGAGGCGAACACCTTGGCGACATCCTTGCGATAGAACTCAGCGAAGCCGCCGAACTCGTCGATGCCGCGCTCGAGGAAACTTTTCGGCAGCGGCATCCTGAGATTGCTCCGTATGTCGTCTGCGATGCCGGGGATCCCCTGCGCATACTGGATATACGCCTTCAGACGCTTCTCCAGCGGCGCGTAGTCGCGGCTCAGATAGACGTCGGGATCGATCCGGTCGAGATACCACGCCGGGTTGTTGAACGGTGCGTGCGCCCGGTCGAGCCAGAACAAATCGCGGTCGACGACATTCAACAGGTACTCGCGCTCGAAGCGCTGCTCGGGTGCCAATGCGGCGGAATCGAAGGCCGCCGCTTCGGCGCGTGTACCCTTCAGGCGCTCGACCTCTTTCCCGATGCCCGCGGCGCTCAGATCGTCCATCTGCCCGTCGAACTCGTGGCGCCCCGCCTGCACGGCGAAGAAGGGGTTGGCTTTGAAATAGTCCTCGATGAAACGGTCCGCGTAGTGGGTCCATGCCGCCTGCGCGGCAGCATGCGGATCGGGTGCGGGAGCCGCGGCGCTCACGGGCGCGGGCTCGCGGCCGCAGGCCGCCAGAGCCGTTGCGAACAGCGTGACCCACAGCAAACGGGCACGAGCGATCGGTTGCATCAGGCAATTCTCCATATCGAAGGGAAATCAACTATTGGAGGGCGGGAGCGACCGTGAGTTCAGGTCACGGCTGCGCTCCATGACGCGCGGTGGCTAACAGCGTGCGGACGTGGCCGGCAACGCCGGGTGGCAGCGTGAACCGCTGCGACAGCCGCCACACACTCCATGTGGCAATCGCTGCCGCGATGACCCGCGGCAGCACGATATACAGTGCGGCGGTCCACGCGATGAGATGGACCCAGGTCGCCGGCTCACCGACGCCCGGAAGCGACGGAGCGCTCCACCGTAACCTCGCGATTTCCTGCGCCGTCGGGACGGGTATTCCGGATAACAGCGAGGCGGGCCCATATAACGCGGCCAGCAGCGCGTGTGCGGTCTCCGTGCCGAGAAAGCGGCCGCCTTCCCAACCGGCCGCTGAGCGCAGCACGAAGGCTCGGAAGTAGTAGCCCGCGACGAGGCCCAGGGCCGCCAGGGCGGCAGCCACATGCAACAGCCGGTGCGCCCGTAGGAAGAAGAGAGGCTGCGCGATATCGAACCAGTCGGCGGCAAAGCGCCGCAGGCCGGGTGCGAGCGGCGCGTTGAAACGGGTCGAATGGCCGAGGAGGCCGTCCAGGCGATGGCGTACCCAACGCGCGTAAAGGCGGCCGAACCATGAAGGGGGCACCGGGCTCACTCCCGGCAACGCCATGCTGGCTGTGGAATTCGACGGAGCGGCATCAGCGCTCGACAAAGTGGTGCGGCTGCGACGCGCCCGACCTGACATCAAGATGTAGGCGAGCAGGTTCCACGCGATCAGTACCATGAGCGGCGGAGCGAAGATGTTGATCCCGCGACCGCCATCGAGCAGCGACAGGATGATGCCCAGCACGAACGCGAGCACGAGCACGCCTCGATCGAGTGCGGTGGCGCCCCCAGCAACCCGCAGCACGTGATCGATTCCGGGGGAGCGCGTGCGCAGCGAGCGAAGCAGCACCTCCGCACGACGAATCAGAAACCACTCGGTGGCTGGTGACAGCAGCGCTTGCGGTTGCGCTTCCGCTTGTGCTTCGGCGATGGGAGGGTTGTTGCCAAGCGCCGCACGTGTCGCTTCCAGACGCTCGGGGAGCGGTAACGCTTCGCCGCTGCGATCGGTCTCCTCGATCGCCTGGATCAGCAGCACCTTGCGGAGCGCCTGTTCGTGCATCGCCCTTCATCCGGCGGAAGCTATGGAGCGGGTCTTTTTACTTTTAATCGAGGCGCCGCACACTGACGGCCAGCAGGGCGCCGTCCTCACGACGCTCGATGCCGAACTCGATGGGGCGGCAACACACCTGGCAGTCTTCGATATACGCGGGCTCGTCTGTCGTCAGGTCGACGCGCGTTTCCAACCGCTCACCGCAATAGGGACATTGCACCGCCACGAATTCCTCGGGCAGCAAGCGCCCGGACACTCCCCTGCCCGGCTCATAGACCGGCTCGAGACCGTAGAGCTGGTCGATGCTGCTCGAATCGAGGCTGGCGATACGGCGCCTGAGGGGTTCGAGCTCGACGGCTTTTCTGCGTTTCATCGCCCTATTCTACGCGACCATCGGCGCAAACGCCTCAGCG
>CAZDTG010000315.1:0-4037 GCA_964508005.1 uncultured Steroidobacteraceae bacterium | reverse complement strand
ACGTCGAGCGCGGCGTTGTGGGCATCGAGGCTGGCAACGCGGGTTGCAAGCTCGTGGGGCAGTCCGGCAGCGATGTGCTGGCGGCGATCTTCCTCGAAATGCTCGCGCCCCGATCCCGTGAGGACCTGGGAGATCTCGGCTTCGAGCTCGCGCACGCCGTTACCGAACTCCGCAACGGCGGCATCGACCTGCAACTCGCGCTTGCGATGCGCCAGCAGCCAGTAGGTCATGTGCCGCAGCAGCCGGCTCGTCTGGAATGCGATCTCGTACTGCAGTTTGGCCGGCACCTTGTTGTCGAGCGCCTCGATCTGCGCCCACAGGGCGCGCATGCCGAAAATCTCCCGCGCCGCCGTATAGGCCCGGGCGATTTGCGCGGGCTCGGCGCCCGTGTCCTCCTGCGCCCGCGGCACGAATGTCGGGCCCATGCGGTTCACCAGGCTGTTGGTGGTCGCCGTGGCGATGATTTCCCGGCGCAAACGGTGCTGGGCGATCGCGCGCGGGAAGCGCTCCCGCACCGGAGCCGGAAAATAGCGCTCGAGCTCCGAGGACAGGTAGGGGTCCTCGGGCACGTTCGAGGCGAGCAGGTGATTGTTGAGCCATATCTTGCTGTAAGCGAGCAGAATGGCGAGCTCCGGCCGGGTCAGCGCGCCGCCGTTCTTGCGCCGCTCGGCCAACTCGTCATCCGCGGGCAGGAATTCCAGGGCGCGGTTCAGCTCGCCCGAGCGCTCCAGGGAGCGGATCAGGTGCTGGTACTCGGCGAGCCGCGCGCCGGCATGCAGCTCGAGCGTGCTGATGGCCTGGCTCTGCAGGTAGTTGTTGCGCAGCACGAGCGCGGCGACCTCGTTCGTCATGCGCGCGAGCAAGCGGTTGCGCTCGCCGCGCGTGAGCTTGCCGGCCTGCACCAGCGGATTGAGCAGGATCTTGATGTTGACTTCGACGTCGGAGGTGTTGACCCCCGCCGAGTTGTCGATGAAATCCGTATTCAGGCGGCCGCCGGCGAGTGCGTACTCGACGCGGCCCCGCTGCGAGAGGCCGAGGTTGCCGCCTTCACCGACGACTTTTGCCTTGAGCTCCACGCCGTTGATGCGCACAGCGTCATTGGCGCGGTCGCCGATTTCGGCGTTCGACTCGTGACTCGACTTCACGTAGGTGCCGATACCGCCGTTCCAGAGCAGGTCAACGGGCAGGCGCAGGATGGCCCGGATGATCTCGGTCGGCGGCGCCGCCGTGGCCTCGATGCCGAGGAGGGCGCGAGCCTCCGCCGAAAGCGTTATCGATTTCGCGGTGCGCGGGAAGACGCCGCCGCCACGTGAGATCCTCTTGCGATCGTAGTCGTCCCAGCTCGAGCGCGGGAGAGCGAATAGCCGGGCGCGCTCGGCGAAGCTCGCCGCGGCGTCCGGCGCCGGGTCGATGAAGATGTGCCGGTGATCGAACGCGGCCTGCAGCCGGATATGGCGCGACAGGAGCATGCCGTTGCCGAACACGTCGCCCGACATGTCGCCGATGCCGGCCGCCGTGAAGTCGGTTTTCTGGATGTCGATGCCGATTTCACGGAAGTGGCGCTTGACGCATTCCCAGGCGCCGCGCGCGGTAATGGCCATCTTCTTGTGGTCATAACCGGCCGAGCCGCCGGAGGCGAATGCGTCGCCGAGCCAGAAGCCGTAGTCGATCGCGATGGCATTGGCGGTGTCGGAGAAGGTTGCCGTGCCCTTGTCGGCGGCGACCACGAGGTAGGCATCGTCGCCGTCGAGGCGGACGACGCGCGGCGGCGGCGCGATCCGGCCGGCGACGATGTTGTCCGTCAGGTCGAGCAGTCCGCGGATGAAGGTCTGGTAGCACGAAACGACCTCGGCCTGGATCTCCTCGCGCGAGCCGGCGGGCAGGCGCTTCGGGACGAATCCGCCCTTGGCGCCGACCGGCACGATGAGGGTGTTCTTGACGTTCTGCGCCTTCATCAGGCCCAGAATCTCGGTGCGGAAGTCTTCGCGCCGGTCGGACCAGCGGATGCCGCCGCGGGCCACATAGCCCATCCGCAGGTGTACGCCCTCGACGCGCGGGCTGTAGACGAAGATCTCGAACTTCGGCCGCGGCAGCGGCAGATCCGGGATCCTGCCCGGATCGAACTTGAAGGAAACGTAGCTCTTGGGCCTGCCGGCGGCGTCCGGCTGATAGAAGTTGGTGCGCAGGGTGGCCTGCACCAGCTTCAGGTAGGCGCGCAGGATCCGATCCTCGTCGAGGCTCGTGACCTTGTCGAGATCGGAGCGGATCTGCGCCACCAGCTTCTCGGAGTTGCGCTCGCTGCCTCGCGCAGCCGCCCGGGCCGCGCCGTTGCCGCCCCTGGCCGCGGGTCCCGGATCGAGGCGTGCCGCGAACAAACGCACCAGATTGCGGGTGATGCCGCTGTTTGCCCCCAGCGTGCGCTCCATGTACGCCTGGCTGAAGGGCACGCCCGTTTGCAGGAGATAGCGGCAATAGGCGCGCAGCACCGTGATTTCACGTGCGTTGAGACCCGCGCCGAACAGAAGACGGTTGAAGCCGTCGTTCTCCAGCTCACCGCTCCAGGCCGCGGCGAATGCTTCCTTGAAGTTGGCTTGCAGGTTGGTATCGTCGAGGTCGAGACTCTCGCGATGCTCGAGCTCGAAGTCCTGGATCCAGGCGGCGCCGCCTTCGGGCCACGCGAGCTCGTACGGCCGCTCGGAGATCACGCGCAGGCCGAAGTTCTCCAACATGGGCAACAGGTCGGAGATCGGCACAGGGTCGCCGAGCTTGATGACCTTCAGATGGACGCGCTGCGCGGCTCCCTCGCGTTGCGCCGGACGATGCAGTTTGAGACGCATCGCGTGCGGCTGCTCGCGCAGGGCTTCGAGGTCCGCGAGATCCTCGAGCGCATCCGCGGGGAGCACGTCCTCCTCATAAGCCATCGGCAACGCGCGACGGTAGCGGGTCGCCAGCAACAGGCCCTCTGCTTCGCCGTTGCGTTGTGCGAGCACATCGCGCAGCCGGTCCATCCATGTGAGGGCGGCCTCGGCGATACGACCCTCGATGGCCGCGAAGTCCACCTTACGGCGTTTTTCCGGGTCCGTGCGTACCACGACATGCACGCGGGCATGGTTCGATCCGGAGATCTGGACGTAGCTCTCGACCTTCCTGCCTTCGAATCCTTCGAGCACGATCTGCTCGATGCGCTGGCGCACCTCGGTGTTATAGCGATCGCGCGGCACGTACACGAGGCAGGAGTAGAAGCGGTGATACGGATCGCGACGGACGAGCAGCCGCACGCTGCGCCGCTCGTACAGGTTGACGACGCTGCGCGCGATGCGGATGAGATCGTCGACTCCGGCCTGGAAGAGCTCATCGCGGGGATACGTCTCGAGCACGTTCACCACGGCTTTGCCGTCGTGGCTCTGCGGGTCGAGCCCGAAGTACTGCACCACACGCTCGACCTTGCGACGCAGTACGGGAATATCGCGGGGACTGCCGTGATAGGCAGTCGAGGTCCACAGGCCGAGGAAGCGATGCTCGCCGGTGACTCTGCCGCGGGCGTCGAACGTCTTCACGCCGACGTAGTCGAGATATTCGCTGCGATGGACCGTCGAGGTCGAGTTCGCCTTGGTGAGAATCAACAGCTCGGGCTCGCGGGCCTTGGCGCGGACGTCGCCGCGCAGCACGCTGGCACCGGACCCTTTGCGCTTGCGTTTGCTGTCGCGGAGGATGCCCAGGCCGGAGCGGGGTTCCGGGACGAGCTGGTCTTCCTGGGCGCCCCGCTCCAGGGTGTAATGGCGGTAGCCGAGAAATACGAAATGCCGGGCCTCCATCCACTCGAGCAGGTGGCGCGCCTCGGCGATCTCGTCGTCCGGCAGGGGCGGGGCATTGTTCTCGAGCGCGGCGACGAGCGTGCGGGCCCGCTCGCGCATCGGCTCCCAATCCGCGACGGCCGCGCGGACATCGGCGAGCGTGGCCTCGATGTCGTGTTGAATCTTCTCGATCTGCGCGGGATCGGTCCGGCGGTCGATCTCGTAGAGCTGCCACGACTCGGC
>CAZDTG010000314.1:0-4038 GCA_964508005.1 uncultured Steroidobacteraceae bacterium | reverse complement strand
GTCTCATTCACGGCGGGATGATGCTCGATGCGCACGCAGGGGTCTTCGGCCATGAGCTTGTGAAGCGTATCCGCGAGGCGCTGCTCGTCGCCGCGCCTCTCGGGCTCGATCGCGATCCCGAGCATCGGCGGCGGGAAGACCACGGGCTTCAAGTGATAGTGATCCTCGTCGTGGGAGTCGTGCAGCACGGCGTCCAGATGCAGGTCTTCGAGCTTCGCGACCGCACAGATGTCGCCGGGGATGGCCTGCGGAATCTCCACGGTGTCCTTCCCGATCAGTTTCAGGAGATGGGCGACTTTGACCGGCTTGCGCGCATCCCCGACGAAGAGCTGGCTTCCCTGACGCACTGTCCCCTGATGCACGCGCAGGACCGCGAGCTTGCCGACGTACGGATCGATGCTGGTCTTGAATACGTGCGCAACGACGTGCTTCTCGGGATGCGGCGTGATCTGCACCCGCTGCGCGCCTTCGCCTTCGCCCTTGAAGAACGGCGGGGGATTGCCCTCGGTGGGGTTCGGCATGAGGCGCGCAAAAATCCGCAGCAGCTCGGGGACGCCCGCGCCGGTTTCCGCGGAAACGAAACAGACCGGGATCAGATGGCCCTCGCGCAGGGCCTGCTCAAAAGGGTCGTGGAGTTGCTCCGGGGAGAGCTCGGCACCCTGCTCCAGGTAGACGGCCATGAGCTGCTCATCGAGCTCCACGACCTGGTCGACGATCTGCGTATGCGCGGCGGCGACGGACGAGAGGTCCGTGGCCCTGTCCTCGACCCGCCCCGAGGGCTGGCCCTCGGGGCGAAAAAAGCAGTCGGCGACGGCCTCGCCGCTGTGCGCCGGAAGGTCGAGGGGCAGGCATTCCGCGCCAAAGCTCTCGCGCAACTGCTCCAACACTTCCGCCGGCCGTGCATCGCGGCTGTCGATCTTGTTCACGACGATGAGACGGCACAACGCGCGGTCCCGCGCGAAGTCCATGAGGCGATGCGTCAGGGTATCCACCCCGTCGACGGCGCTCACGACGATGGCGACCGCCTCGACGGCCTCGAGCACCGACAGGGTTCGTCCGAGAAAGTCGGGATAGCCCGGGGTGTCGATGAGATTGATGTGGGTGGAGTCGAAATCGAAGCCGAAGAGCGTGGGATCCAACGAATGTTGCAGCCGTTTTTCCTGCGGATCGAAATCCGACACGGTGGTGCCGCGCTGCAGGCTGCCTTTGGCGCGGATCGCACCCGCCTGCAACAGCAGCGCTTCCAACAAGAGGCTCTTGCCCGCGCCGGCCGACCCCACGAGCGCGATGTTTCTGATGCCCTGTGTCGTATACCCCATGGCGAACGCTCCCCAGGCATGCACGCATTGCGCCGGTCCCGCCCAGGCGGGTGTGCCCCGCTGCGGCCACCGGCGTTGGCGACAGACTACTCCAGCCGGGCGGCACATGCATTGCTTGAGTGTGGCGAGCCACCTTTTTTGGAGAGCCATCATGAGCCCGTCCCGCTCCAAGCTCACGACTCAGCCCGACCCGCGTGACCCGCCCCCGCAGGAGGAGCCTACGCATGATGTGCCGGTGTACCCCGAGCAGGATCCGCCACCGGGGCGTGAATCGGCAGTGAGAGCCCATCCCGACAAAAAAGAGGAGGACCATCACGACGTGGATGACGACGACCTCGACCCGAAGAAGACGCATACTCCGCCCGACGCACCCAAGCCAGGAGTAATATTCGACGAGAATGAGGAGGCGCGCTGACCGGACGGAGCCCGTCCGAGGGCGCCCCCCTGATCGACCAAGGTCGCACCCCTACTTCGGGAGGTCGAACGTGGACGAGACTCAACAGGACGAAGCGCGCAAGCGCCAGAAGATCCAGCGGCAGCTCGATGAGGCGCTGGACGCCAGCTTCCCGGCGAGCGACCCGGTGTCGATCGTGACATCCAACGAGGAAGAGGATTGGGGGACCGAGCCTCGGCCGCCGGCCGCCGATAAGACCGGCAAGTAAGCCCGTGTCGGCTAGGGCGCGGTGAGCTCGAGCGTCGAGCCGGCCTGGTTCACGGTCGTCAGCACGATCGGGCGGCGCCAGACGCGCTGCACGTAGTCCAGCACCTTGCGGCTGCGCTCGAGATCGAGGCCGCGGCCGTCGACGCTGTTGTCGTGGGTGAGCTCCAGCGTGCCGTCGTTGCGGATGTGCGTTGCCGAGACCATTGGTGCGCCGAAGTTATATTTCGGGCCGAGCACCGCCTCGTGCAGGGCGGTGAGGTCGTTCTCGAGCACCTTCACCTGCCCGTCGCTGCGCGCGCTGAAGCGGAACAGCCCGAGCTCCTCCACCAGCTCGCGCGTGAGGTGATTGCGGATGAATCCGAAATCGTCATCCTGTTGCATGATGGCGCGGGCGGCATCCAACCCGTCCTTCTCGACGATCTTCTCCCACATCGAGAAGCCCAGGTGATAGGGGTTGATGTTGAGAGCGACCTGTTGATCGGCGGCGACCGGACGCACTACGTCGGAGTGGCACTTGATGGCGTCCACGTAGGCCTGTTGCGGAATGAAGCTCGCCTCGCGCAGCAGGCGGGCGTGCCAGTAGGACGCCCAGCCTTCGTTCATGATCTGGGTGGCGAAGACGGGATAGAAATAGAACGACTCCTCGCGGACGGCGAGAAAGATGTCGCGCTCCCAGCTCTCCATCTCGGGGGCATAGTTCGCGATGAACCACAGCAGGTCGCGCTCGGGATGGGGCGGGACCGGCGCGCGCTTCTTCTGTTCCACGCCCGAGCTGGCGGCGGTGGGATCCAGGGAGGAGAAGCGCTTGCGGAATTCGTCATCGACCAGCGGCTTCGCCTCCGGCGCGTACTCGGGATAACGGTCGCGGCGCAACGACTGGTCGACGTCGATGTGCTGCTCGAGGGCGAGAGCCGCATCGAGCACCGCCTCCACTCTCTGCATGCCGTAGGTTTCAATCGCCTGTTGGATCTGGCGCGCGTGATTCGCGGCGTGCTCGACGATGCGCTCGCTCACCTGCTCCTGGCAGCGGCGGAACAGCAGATTATTCCGGGAAAAATCCGCGTGGCCCAGCACGTGGGCGGTGACCAGAATGTTTTCCGCGAGGCCGTTGCTCGCCGCGAGATAGGCGTGTCCGGGATTGCCGGGAAACACGACCTCGAACAGCCGCGAGTTTCCCATGTGCCGCTGGATGAGCTGATAGATGTAGCGCACCCCGAACGACCAGTGCGGCATGCGCACCGGTAATCCGTAGACGGCGATCTCCATCATGAAGGAATCGGGGACCGCTTCGAAGTCCACCGGATGGAATGAGAGACCGGAGCGGCCCGCCAGGTCTTCGATGCGCTGTACGTAACTTTGCCAATCCTCACTCATAGTCATACGCTCCGCGCACCTTCATCGCACCTGCCCATCAGCTCCCATCCAGCGCGCGACTCTCTGCCGTGAAGAAATGTCGGACGGCTCCCCAGACATCGTCGAAGTCATTCAGCGCGTAGCTTCCGGCGGCCAGGCCTCCCGCGGCCAGCTCCGCGTACAAGCGCCCCGTTTCGGTTGCAAGCTGCCGTGATAGGCCGGAGGAAACCTCCACGTAACCCGTGAAGCACGCGTCCTCTGCGAGCGACGAGAGCGATTCGCGCGCGTCGGCGGCATCACTCACGGAGTTATCGCCGTCCGAGGCGTAAAACAGATAGATGTTGCAGCGGCCGGGGTTGTAGCGGGCATCGATGATCTCGCGCACCTTGTTGAAGCCGGTCGAGGAGACCGTGCCGCCGGTGCCACTCACCTGGAAGAACTCGCTCTCGGTGAATTCCCACGCTTCGGTCGTATGTCCCACGAACACCGTCTCGAGCGAGCGGTATTCGCGGCGCAGCCCCTGGACCACCCAGAAAAAGAACGTCTTGGCGAGCTTGCGGTCGCGATCCGACATGCTCCCCGAGACATCGAGAAGGAAGAACACCACCGCGTGGATCGCGGGCTGGCGGCGGCGCGCCAGCTGCCGGAAGCGCAGGTCGTCGTCGATGAAAGTCGGTGTGGCGCCCGGATTGCCGCGGCGCTTCA
>CAZDTG010000313.1:0-4040 GCA_964508005.1 uncultured Steroidobacteraceae bacterium | reverse complement strand
CCGATGCGATCGAGCGAGCGGCGCTCGGTGTAGATGAACGGCTTGCCGAGCTTGCGGGCGACCCTCAGGAGCTTGTGACGGTGCTCGTCGCTGATCCCGAGCGCGATGGGGACCGGAACGATGCCCCCGATGATCGCTGCCCAGAAGGCGTCCACGAACTGCTCGTTGTTGCCGAGGAACAGGATGAGCTTGTCGCCGCGCTTGGCGCCGATCCGCTGCAGGTGGTACAGGATCCCCAGCGCGCGCTCGTGCAGCTCGCCGTAGGAAACATCGCGCGAGTCGTTCTCGCCTTCGAGGTACGTGATCTTCTTCGCCACATTGCGGTTGGACTCGAAGAGCTCTGTCAGGGTCGTAGCTTGCAACATCAGCGGCGTTCCAGCCTCATATGCAGGGGATAACGGGTGCGCAGGTTGATCTGCGCTTCGAGCTCCAACGGCTTGTCGGGCACGTGGATCAGGCGATAGCGGCGCGCCACCTTGTACAGATGCATGAGCATCTCATACAGCGCGAAAGTCTCGCCGATGCAGTGGCGCGGGCCGGCCGCGAACGGCATGTAAGCGAAGCGCGGGCGTTCCGCCTCGTGCTCCGGCGCGAAGCGCTCCGGCCAGAAGCGCTCGGGATCTTTCCAGAACCGCCCGTCCCGATGCAAGAGATACAGCGGCAGCAGGACGTTCGTGCCCGGCGCGATGTCGTAGCCCCCGAGCACGTCGGCGTCGATCGTGCGGCGCGACAGCAGCCAGCCCGGCGGATACAACCGCAACGCCTCGTTGACCACCTGCTGCGTGTAAGCGAGTGCTTCCATCTGCGGAAGGCTCGGGGCCTTCATGTCCGCGGCCGCATCGATTTCGGCGTGCAGCCGCGCCTCGACCTGCGGATTCTGCGACAACAGATGCCAGGTCCAGTTCAAGCCGCTCGCCGTCGTCTCGTGACCCGCGACGATGAGTGTCATGATCTCATCGATGAGCTCGCGATCGTTCATGGGAGCGCCGCTCTCCTTGTCGCGAGCGCTCATGAGCATTGCGACATAGTCGAAATGCTCGGCGCTTTCCGCCCGGCGCCGCTCGATCAAGGCGGCGACGATCTTGGTCAGCGAGCGGAATTTGAACGCGAACTGCAGATTGCGCTCCTGGTCCTTGGTCACCACCTCGAACGGATTGCCGCCGAGCTGTTGCGACATGCGCTCGAGATCGCGGCCAAAAATGGAGCGCAGCACGATGTCGAGCGTGAGCTCGCTCATCTCGTCGGTGATGTTTACCGGCTCGCCGCGGTCCGCGAGCGCCTCCCAGCGCGCCATGCAGCGCTCATTCGCCGCCTCGAGCGTCTGCGCGAATTCCGTGACGACACGCCGATGGAAGAAAGGCTGCATCATGTAGCGCTGGCGTTTCCACAGGTCGCCTTCGCTGGTCATGAGCCCCTTGCCGAGGAGGATCTTGACCCTGTCGAGGCCCATCCCCTTGGTATAGTTGCGATGGTTCGAAACGAGCACCCGCTTCACATCGTCGGGATGATGGACGACGTAGATATGGGCCTTGCGCCCGGGCGAGTAGACGCGATAGGTGTCGCCATGACGGGCAAACAGCTCGATCATCCGCTCCAGGGAATCGTCCGTGGAGCCGATGTCGAACTGAAGCTGCGCCTCGGGCGGTTGATTGCGGTTGGGCTCGGTGGCGGTCATGCGCAAGCGGCTGGGCCAAACCGGCATCTTATCGCACGGGCGCGGCCGCGGTCAGCGGGCCCAAAAGCCAGGGCCGAACCGGCTTGCGCCTTGCCGAGCACGCAGCCCGCGGCCGGCGCGCCTGCCGCACGCGCCGTTTGCGCAAGAATGGCTTTCAGCGGAAACTGCGCGCCCTTGAAAAACGCCACTTTTCCAACCCCAGACCCGCGCCGCCGCGAATGAAAGACGACGGCGACCTCCGCAACACGATTTACCGGCGGATCACGAGCTCCGGGCGCCGCATGACGGCGGCGCGGCGACTGCTTTACCGGCTCGCCGTGCCGCTCGGACTTGCGATCATCAAGGGCTGGGTGGGCAGCTGCCGCGTGGTGCGCGTCGAGGGAACGCAACACCTGGACGAGGCGCTCGCGAAGGCGCCCTCGCTCGTGCCGTGCTACTGGCACCAGCATCAGCTGTTCTGCGCGAAATATCTGCTGGATCAGCGCGCGAGAGGTCTGACGGTCGGTTGGCTCATCAGCCCGTCCGTCGACGGCGAGATCGGCGCAATGATGGTCCGGCGCCTCGGCGGGGCGGTCATTCGCGGCTCCTCCACCCATACCGGTGCGCGCGCGTTACGTGACTACTACGAAGTGCTCGTGAAGGACAGCATTTCGCCCATCATCACACCGGACGGTCCGCGCGGTCCGCGGTTCAAATTCAAGATGGGAGCGATTCTGCTCGCGCAGATGTCGGGCCGGCCGATGCTGCCGATGGCATACGCGGCCTCGCGTGCGTGGCTCGTCAAATGGGACAAGTTCGTCATCCCCATGCCGTTCTCGCGCGTCGCCATCGCGATCGGCCCGCCGCGTTACGTACCGCGGACGAGCGCTGCCGCCGGCATCGAGAGCCTGCAGGCGGAAATGGAGCAGGAGCTGCAGCGGCTCTACGGAGTTGCCAGGGACGCTCTGGGCAAGCGCTGATGTCGGGCCAACGCCAACTCGCTCCCACGACGGCCCGCGCTGCTGAAGCTCGTCCGCTGGTCATGCGTTGTGGGGCCTTCGGCGATATCGTGTTGCTCACGGTTCTCCTGCACCAGCTCCACCTGCGCTTCGGTAAGCCGGTCGATGTGATTTCCTCCGGGCCATGGACCCGGCCGCTGCTCGAAGGGGAAAGCGCCGTGGGGCGATTGTTCATGCTGCGCAGCCGCCGCACGCCTTACTGGCTGAGCGTGCAGCAGCGGCGGCTGGTCGCCTGGCTGCGGGAGCGCGGGAGCGGCCCTACCTGGTTCTGCGACCGCGGCGAGGGACGCGGGCTATTGGCACTGGCCGGCATTCCCGATGACTACATCTGCGATACGAACGCCTATCCGTGGTTGCCCGGAGAGACGTTTTCCGACCGTTATCTGCGCTTGGGCAGCTACACGCCGCAGGCGTTCGAGGGCCTTCTGCCGCCGGCCAAACCGGGGGTTCCGAGCGCGGCTCGTCTCAACATCGTACCGGCGGCGCGGCGTGCGCTCGAGTCCTGGCTCGCGGAGCGCGGTCTCATGGGGCGCGAGCTGGTGATCATTCATCCCGGCAGCCGTCACATCGCCCGTCGCTGGCTGCGTCCTCGCTCCGGCACGAGCAAGTACTGGCCGGAAGAGCGCTGGGCGAAAGTCGTGACCGCGGTGCGTGATACCTGCCCGGAGCACGCGATCCTGTTCTCCGGAACCCGGGCGGAGCGCCGCTTCAACGCCGACATCATCCTGCGGGCAGGGGTACGGGACGCCCACAACATCGCGGACCATTTGTCGGTGGAGACGCTCCTGCCGCTTCTGGAGCGCGCCCACAGCATGATTTCCGTCGACACGGGGCCGGCGCATGCGGCCGCTGCGCTGGGCTGCCCGACGGTGGCCTTGTTCGGAACCGGACCCCCGGACCTCTATCGTCCGGGTGGTACCCAGACACCGGCCATCGCACTCACCGGCACGGTTGCGGGACAGCAGAACATCCTCGGCATCACGCCGGCGGCGGTCATCGATAGCTGGCTCGGGCTCCTGCAGACCGCGCGAATATCGTCCGAGGATCTTAAGTTAAGTCGCTAACTCGTGAGCGAACAGCACGTTAGCTTGTGTTCTTGAATGAGTGTGCGAGAATCAGATGTAACTATCGGACTGATGCCGAAATCTGAGCCTCGCAGGTGACCGCCGCGCCTGCCCGTGCGCGGACGAGCCCGTCAGAAGTCCGGTTGGAAATATGCAGTACGCAAGGGGCGGCCGCCGGACGGAGATCACGTTCGGACGGAGCAAAGTCGGATACGGTGAGCCATACAGGCCGCGCCTGACGATTCGGGAGGTCACGGACCAAATGTCGATTCTGCCGCCGGATAAGCCAGCGGAATTCACCGC
>CAZDTG010000312.1:0-4045 GCA_964508005.1 uncultured Steroidobacteraceae bacterium | reverse complement strand
GGGGGTGCATCAGATTCCGAAGCTGAGCTGTTACTCGTGGTCGTTAAACGTGAACACCTCTTTCAGAACGGGCGCCCGGGTAACCACCCCGTTTTTACACGTAAATATATGATTATGAAGGGTTCTCTAGCAGACAGACATAGGACATCTCACCCAGCTTGGCTCCGTTGAGCCCTAAGTCTGGGCGCAGTGTGTCCAAAACGTGGTCATCCAGCTATACTGCAGCAATGACCGAAGGAAAGTACCCGGCCGCGCATTCGCAGCTGTTCGGGAACGTGCCGGACCGCGACTACTTCGATTTCTGGCCCGGAGGCAGCTTCGACGCGCAACGCGTCGTCCGATTTCTCGAGCTGACGAAGGCCGACGTGGCCCGGATCGCGCACGTCACGACGACCTCCGTCCGCTTCGATCACAAAACCCCCAAAAACGTCCTCGATCGCCTGGCCGAAATCGCCACCGTCTGCGGACTCGTCGCGCAGATCTTCGCAGGCGATCTCACCAAGACCTCCTTGTGGTTCAAAACACGCAATCCCATGCTGGGCGACATTTCCCCACGCGACATGATCCGCGACGACGGCTTCAATGAGCTGCGAGGCTTCGTGCTGCACGCATTGGCCGCCGACTCGGCGCACGCCACGTCCACTCCGAGTCGAACGAGGCAGAACGATACTCCTCCAAATCGCACCGGCAGGGCCGGTCGCGAGCATCCCCTCATTGCCGCTCACCAAGCCGAGATCGCGGCCCTGTGTCAGCGCTACCGTGTCCGCCGGTTGGCATTGTTTGGATCCATCCTGCGACCCGATTTCGATCCCCAAAGCAGCGACATCGACCTCGTGGTCGAATTCGACTCCCCCGACGACGGCTCCCCAGCCCATCAATACTTCGATTTCAAAGCCGCCCTCGAGCAACTGCTCGGCCGCCCGGTCGATCTCGTCGAACTGAGCGCAATGCCCGACTCACGCTTACGACGCGTCATAGAACGCACTCAGCAGCCGCTATATGCCGAAGCGGCCTGACGTACTCCTCGAACTGGCGCTGCTCGCGCTGCGCCGCGTCCCGCGGTTCCTGAATCAGCGCTCCCTGGCCGAATATCTCCGGGACGAACTCTGTCAATCCGCGATCGAGCGCCAGCTGGAGATTGCCGGGGACGCGCTCAGCCAGCTGCGCAAACTGGACGCAGCGCTGTTTGCAAAGATTCCCGAGGCAGACCTCGTCGTCGCCTTCCGAAACGTCCTCGCTCACGGATACGCCACACTCGATCACCGAAGGGTCTACGACATCGCTTCCGCACGCGCCGCCGAGCTTCAGAGCGTCGTCGAAAAGCTCCTCTCGGAGATACCGGAGGAGGGCGCCCAATAGCGCACTCATCCACGCTCCCAAGACCTCGATGCAGACCGCAAGCACTTCCTGACCTCGACTCAGGGCGGCGCAAGAGTCTATCCCCGCTGCCTCATCGCGCAGTCTTCGCCCTAGCCGCCCCGTCGGCGCACGCCTGTTAAACACCAATGGCAGTCGGGAATACAATCACCGATACGCCAGCGGTAGTGGTAATTATCGATGGGATTCTTCAAGGTCGCCGAGAGGATGGTGCAGACAGCGTTGCCGCCGCGGCTTTTCGCCATTCTGCACCGGACCGAGCGTCGGATGCGCTCCTCGGCGTGGCGAATGACTCACCCGGGGCGCGGACACTCCTGCCCGTTCTGCCGGAAGCAGTTCGGAAAATTCATCCCGTACATCAATCGTTACGACATCTCCGTTACGGCGGACATCGTTTCCGGCCAGAGTATCAGCGCCAACAAATGCCCGTGCTGCCATTCCTACGACCGCGAGCGAGGCCTGTATTTCTACTTCAGGGAGAACATCGCCTTTGCCGGCAAGCGGGTGCTGCACATCGCTCCGGAAGACAGCTTGCATTCGCTGATAGCGTCTGCAGGGTGCATGGAATATGTGTGCGGAGATCTCGATCCGAGGTCGTACTATCCCGTTTCGAGCTCGATCCGGAAGATTGATCTCCTCGACATCGATTATCCCGATGAGTACTTTGATATCGCCATCTGCAACCATATTCTGGAGCACATCCCCGACGACCTTACTGCGATGAAGGAGATCTTCAGAGTTCTCAAACTGCCAGGCATCGCGATCCTTCTCGTGCCCATCGGTGCGAAGCTCAAGAAGACGTACGAGGACGCCTCGAAGCGAACTGCCGAGGAGCGAGCCCAGGCGTTCGGCCAATACAACCACGTGCGGATCTACGCGGAACGCGACTATCTCGACAGACTGCGCTCGGTTGGTTTCCGCACGACTGCCGAGACCCTCGGATTGAGCGAGCAGGACCGATTCCGGTACGGAATCAACGGCAGGGAGAAGATCTACGTCGCCGCCAAGCCGGCATGAGCGGCCCTGAGCGCGGTTCTGCGCCTGCTGAGGGGGGACGAAGTGCTGCCGCGTCCTGCGAAACTGCGTCAACCCGAGGACCGTCAGTGTGGTGCGCCGGTTGGTGCAAAGTATGGACTGAAACGGCGCGGCGACAGCCTTCTCGCGAGACCAGAAATCAGTATGACGGTTGAAAGCACAACCATACGGCAGACCAGATGGGCTGTCGCACTGAATCGGATACCGGTACGGCTCGTGTTGCTATTCGTGGCGCTGGCAGCTCTCGACCTCGCCTGCCAGATCCTTGGGTCGCTCGTGGTGCACAAGGCGCCGGGGCCTCTCAGGGACGCTGCCAGACTCGGTTCCGCGCTTTTCCTGTCGGCAGCGATGATTGCGGCGTACCGCTGGCTCATCCGGGTCACGGAGCAACGCGGTGCAGAGGAACTGGGAACCCGCATGGCGGCGAGCGGACTTGCTTCTGGCATCGCCGCCGGTGCTGGTTTGTTTGCGCTTGTCTACGCCGTCCTCTGGACATTGGGCGCTGCACGGTTGCAGGGTTTTGGCGAATTGACCGGCTTGAGCGCCGCGCTCTCAGTTGCAATTGCCTCCGCCGTCGGTGAGGAAATCGTATTTCGCGGTGTCGTGTTCCGACTGCTCGAGGACGCTCTCGGTACGACTGTCGCCTTGATGCTGTCAGCGTCCATGTTCGGGCTCGTGCACGCCGGCAATCACGGCGCCACGTGGGCGTCGACTCTCGCGATCGCCTTGGAGAGTGGCGCGCTGATGGGGGTCGCCTACGTCTTGACCAGAACACTATGGTTGCCGATTGGATTGCACTTTGGCTGGAATTTTACCGAAGGCGGGATCTTCGGTGCCGCGGTTTCAGGGGGAAACTACACCGGTGTCATCGTCGCGCCACTTTCAGGGACGCCGATGCTGACGGGCGGTGCTTTTGGTCCCGAAGCCTCGGTTGTTGCCATGGCTGTCTCGCTTATCGCGTCAATCGTACTGGCATGGTTCGCGATACGCGAGGGTAGATGGCGTCGCTGGCGCGGGATTTCATCATGATGGTGTGCCCGCGGTCCATGCGCCTCTGCGTATACGGTATGAACGAGCGCCCGGCCAGCCGACAGATCGTTGCTGCTGACATTGTCGAATATAACCCTCGTTGCGACGTCTCCGATATGACTGCGAGGTTGGCTGCAAAGCTTGTAAACGAGATTGGCGGAATGGTGGTGAATACCGCCCGGAAACGACGGCCCCAGTGCCGGCGTTCGCCGTGTGGCTGCCGGACGTGCCCTCACTCAATTCCGCCAACAGGCGCTCCTTGGGCTCAGCTGCAGAGTTGCTCGCAGCGGCGCAAGGGCCCGCTACACACGCCAGCGGCGTTGCTCCTCCACGGGCAGATCGTAGCCGGACAGGAAGGCGGCGAACCGCTTCCCCTCGGCCGCGGTGTCGACGTCCGGCCGGATGAGATGGCGGGGCGGCACCGCCACGCCCCGGTGTCGCAGCAGGGGAGCCAGGCGGCGCCAGTGGAGTCCGCCCGGTTCCCCGCGCAACCCGACGGCCACCACCGCATAGCCATGGTGCGCATACTCCGCGACCTGATCGGCAATCACGGCGAGCAGCAGGCCATGCTTGCCCGGTGGGGGTAGCTGCAGCACACCGTAGC
>CAZDTG010000311.1:0-4088 GCA_964508005.1 uncultured Steroidobacteraceae bacterium | reverse complement strand
GTGAAGGGCGTGCTCTTTACGGTGCAGAAGGCACTGCCGCTGTTGGTCGACGGCGCCTCAGTGATCCTTACCGCTTCCAACGCCAGCATCAAAGGCACACCCGCGTTCAGCGTTTACAGCGCCTCGAAGGCGGCAGTGCGCAACTTTGCACGCAGCTGGACGCTTGATCTCAAGTCTCGCGGCATCCGCGTCAACGTCATCAGCCCGGGCCCGATCAAGACGCCTGGCCTCGTCGACCTTGCCGGCCCCCATGCCGCGCAACAACAGGGCCTGCTCGACTACCTGGCCTCGACGACCCCGCTCGGGCGTGTTGGTGATCCTGCGGAGGTTGCTGGCGCCGCCGTCTTCCTCGCTTCCTCCGACGCAAGCTTTATCGCCGGCACCGAGCTCTTCGTCGACGGCGGACAGGCTCAGATCTAACCACACGTCGAACGTCGCCATACACGATCAGCCATAAAGGACATTCCCATGAGCAACCAGACCTATGCAGAAACCGAGATCACCCCCTCGGCCATTCCCAGCGCCGTCACCACCCTTGTGCCGGCTTTGGGCCGCGTAATGATCAGTACGCTCTTTATCCTTGCCGGGCTTTCGAAGCTCGCCGCACCGGCGATGACGATCGGCTACATCCAGTCAGTCGGATTGCCGTTACCGTCGCTGGCGTACGGGATCGCCACGTTTATCGAGATTGTCGGTGGAATCACCCTGCTACTCGGCTACCGCACTCGAATCGCCGCGGGTGTTCTCTTCGTGTTCACGCTTGCGACCGCCGTGTTCTTTCACAACCATTTCGGCGACCAGAATCAGTTCATCCATTTCTTCAAGAACATCGCGATAGCTGGCGGTCTGCTGCACGTGATCGCATTCGGCGGTGGTCGTGTAAGCCTCGATGGCCGCCGGTCCTGACACATCGGCTGGAGCGGCGCAGGTCGCTCCAGCCGATACAACGCGACCGCAACCCCGTCCACAGTCAATGATCAAGGAGAAGTGTTATGAATGACCGTACCCATGAGCTGCTTTATCGCAACCTCCAGGAGGTCTTTGGTGAAGGCGACGCAACGCGTCGTCGCGCGGCAATCGAGGAGCTCTATGCCGAGTACTGCGTACTCTACGTGCCTCCGGGTGCATTCGTCGGGCACGACGCTCTCGACAAATTCGCAGGGGATCTGCGCGCGACGCACCCGCACTTCGTTTACACACCGCACGGCAGACCTCAGACTCTCCACAACGCCGGTCGTCTGGCTTGGGGCTCCGGCCCGCGCGGCGCAGCACCCGACTATACGGGCCTGGATGTGATCATCGTTCGTGATGGGAAGATCGCAGCGCTCTATGTTTTCCTCGATTCCAATCCCACATAACCATGCGGTGATCTCGTTGGCTTCGCTGGCCTCGATAACGAGAGTAGCTGAGTGTCTGCTTTTTGCCGATCAGTGCCGACCACAGTCGGCCAGCTGTGATAGAACTCGTTCGACCCCAACCGGTCACTCGCTACCAGGGCTGCTTTTGTGGCGGGGGATCGGCGTCGCTGTGGAAAACTCTTTAGGCCACACCGCGGCCACCCATTTCCGGGGCATTCGGACGTCCCCTTCGTGATTACCCGCCCATCCGTTCGACCCACTGAGCACGCCACGTGCTGGCCTCGAACGGATCCGCAAAGTACTGTGTTTCGCGTGCAACCTTGTCGCCGCTGAACTCCATGATGCTCACGGTGTAGGAAGGCTTCCCGTCATACGTCAGAATATACTCGGTGATCCAAAGATCACCGCTGCCAATGACTCGCCGCACAGTGAAGCGTTTTTTGCTCGGCTGATTGGTGCGCGTGATCTGTATGTTGCGTCGACCGCGGATTCGCTCGCCTGACTGTGGGTATTCCAGCACCGCATCCTCGAGATAGATGTCGTGCTCCGTTTCAAAATCATTGGCATCGGATGCGGCCCAATGCCGATCCAGTGCCGCACGTATCTCTTGAGCTCTCATATGACCCTCCAGCGTCACCAGCCGTCGATACCACTCCTTACCCAAGACACCTTCACGGCAGTCACTCTACCTGATCACGTTGACATCGTGATCCGCAACGACCGCTGGCGCCTCGACTTGGCTGCACGCGAGCCGAAGGATAGCGATCTGGAAAAGCGGCTTGCCAGGGCGCCGAAGCTGTCGTCTACGGTCGTCGAAATTCGATCGACGTAGCGGACCTGCCCCTACGAACGTACATGCCGAGTCCGCCCAACGCAGCCCGAAAAGGGTGTCCGCGATGATGCGGGCGTTTTCTTGGGATCGGCGAATGGCCGCTTCGCAGAAAGCTGGAAGCCGATGACGAACGGCGGGTGTTGGCCGTCGGCGCCGTCCACGGGCACGAGGCTCCGGTCATGCTGCTCCGCATCAGTACGCTCCCTGACGACCCGTTTGAGACGATGGCCAGTGACCGCTTCGCTGGACCAAAGGTATGGGGTTGAGGCAAATTACCAATTTCGGTTCCTACCGAGTCGGCAATGGCGGGCAGCTTGCATCGAGCCAAAGACCATGAGCGATCTTAAGGTTAGCCCGGCTCCAAGAGGTTTTGCACTCGCGTACGCCTGCGTTCTTTCTCTCGCCGCAGCGCAAACGCCAGCCGCCGATCACCCTTCCTCGGTACTGGGCGACGGGTGGGGCTTGGATCACGTCCTTGTGGGCTTGGCCGATCCCCGGGCGGTGAAGGATGTCTTCGCGGCCAAGCTCGGATTCACGCCGCACGCCGGCATCAAATTTCCCGGGTTGGGGTTGGAAAGAGGCATCCGGTGGGGGAGTTGCCGCGTACATGATCAATGTGTCTCCTGCCGTGCGCGCGGTCGACGCCATGCGAGGCCTCGGGTTGAGAGTCAGTCTTCCAGCAGCAGCATCCGCGCACTCCCGATCTACTCGACAAGCTCGCCGGCGTCCGTCGGAACACCGATGCAGCGGTGGCAAGTCGTCGCACGCAATGTCGAGGTACTACGCGAGGGTCGCATGTAGACTGGCGAAGTGAAATAGCAGAACCTCGGCAATAACGATGACGACCGTAGCAGCTCCCAGCGTCAATCGAGCCAGGACTTTGTTGTGCGTCATGATGTGTGCTCCTGTGTGTTGGGTTTCGATGGGCGCACGATGCGCTTCCCTCGCGACAGCAACAAATGCAAAACGTAACCCTGCTTTAAGGCAGACTTAAACGTGCCAACTGTCCATGATCGACTTCCATTGGGCGCACTGCGGGTATTCGACGCCGTGGCGTCGCACTCGAGTTTCAGTGGTGCGGCAGATGCGCTCAATGTGACGCCTGCTGCCGTCAGTCAGCAGATCAAATCGCTCGAGGACTACCTGCAGGTGCCGCTCTTCCGGCGTAACGGACGACACGTGGAAATGACCGAAGAAGGCCTGGAACTGTTGCCAGGCGTGCGAGCAGGTCTCGACCGACTCGAAGCGGCGCTGCAGCACATCAAGCAGCATCGACGGGGTGGGCCTCTGCAAATCTCTCTGCTTGCCTCATTCTTACAAGCATGGCTGCTGCCTCGAATCCGGGCGTTCCGGCGCAAGTGCCCCGAGGTCACGTTGCGATTTCATACCTCGCGCGAGCTGGTGGACTTCTCGCGTTCTCCGATTCACATCGCGTTGCGCTTCGGCCGCGGCGAGTACCCGAATCTGCACGTGGAGAAGCTTTTGGACGAATGGTTGATCCCGGTCGCGCATCCGGAGCTCATCAAACGATACGGGTTGCTCGAGCGCGGGTCCGACCTTGATGCTGTGCCGCTGCTCGACAGCGACGAGGAGCCGTGGCACATGTGGCAGAATGCCGAAGCTCAGCCCAAAACGCCCTCGCACGCCGCGAAAATCGACGATTCGGCCGGCCTGGTGGCGGCTGCCGAGGAAGGACTCGGGTTTGCGCTGGCCCCCTGGACGCTGGCGGCGCGGGCGCTGCAGAAAGGCACAATCAGGTTCGCTGGTAAGGAAGTGCTGCCATACGGAGCGGCTTATTACTTCGTCTGCCCGGCTACGTATCTTGCGATGCCCAAGGTCGCTCTGTTTCGCGAATGGCTCGTCGCAGCCGTGAGTGAGTTTCCGCAGCCGCCGACGGT
>CAZDTG010000310.1:0-4128 GCA_964508005.1 uncultured Steroidobacteraceae bacterium | reverse complement strand
AGCGCGAGCGCCCGGCTGAGGCAGGGCGCGCTCCGGGCGGGCTCGCCGAGTCGCGCGTGATAGAAGGCGAGTTGGATCCAGGTCGTGGCATCCCCCGGGTTCACGCCGATGCGGCGTTCCGCGAGCACGACTGCATGCCGATACTCCTGCTCGGCCTGCGCCCGGCCCGCCTCGATCCGATAAAGCGCATCGGCGAGATTTCCCCACGCGCGATGGTCTTGCGGAGCCAGCTCCGTCGCCTTGCGAAACATCCCGGCGGCCTCGCTGAAACGGCCCAGAAAGTAGTAGACCGTGCCGGAGTTGGAATAGCCGCTGCGGCTCGGTGCGAGCTTCAGGGAGCGCTCGCAAGCGGCGCCGGCCGCCGCAAAGTCGCCGCTCATCAGCAAGGCGGCACCCAGGTTGTTGAATGCGGTCGCGCTGCCGGGCACGAGCTCCGTGACGCGCCGGTAATGAGGCACGGCGGCGGCGGCCCGGCCATGTTGGAATAGAAAGCTGCCCAGCGCCGTGCGCGCGCTCGCATAGCTCGGCTCGGCTTCGATGGCGCGGCCGTAAGCAATTTCGGCTTCAGCCGTCCTGTGCTGTCCTGCATAGGCGTCGCCGAGCCCGATGTAGGCATCGGCGTCGGTAGGGTCCTTGCCGATGACCGTGTGCAGCAGCACGGCTGCCTGGTCGGCGCGTCCGGTGACGAGATAGAGGTGCGCGAGGCCCATTTCCACTTCACGCAGCGAGCCGTCGAGCGCCAGCGCCTGCTTGCAGGCGGCTTCCGCTTTGCTCGCGAAAGCAGTATCCCGGGAGCTTTCGTAGCCGATGGTGTAGCGCTCGCACAGTCCCGCATACGCGGGCGCGAAGCGGGGATCCATGGCGAGCGCCTCGTGAAACATCTGTTCCGCGATGTCGAGTTGTTCGGCGGCCGCGGGCTGGCGCAGCCTGGCTATCCCGGACAGGTAAAGATCGAACGCGGCGACCCGTGCCGTGGGCGCTTGACCGACACGCTGTGCGAGATCGCTCGAGAGCACGACCTGCAGCGTGCTGATGATGGAGCGGGACAGATCGTCCTGGATGACCAGCAGATCCTGCCAGTTGCGATCGTAACTCTGCGACCACACGTGATAACCCGAGGTGGCGTCGATCAGGTCCGCGGTCACCCGGATATGGTCGCCTTCGCGCCGGACACTGCCCTCGACTACGTGCCGTACCCCCAGTGCGCGTGCTATCGCGCGCACGTCGTTATGGCTCCCCTTGTATGCGAAGGTCGAGGTTTGCGAGGCGACTCGCAACCCGGGGATACGCGCGAGGCGGCTCGACAGCTCCTGGGCGAGTCCCTCGCCGATATACTCGTTTCCACCGCTCGGACTCAAGTCGACGAGGGGTAGAACCGCGATCGTTTTGGGCTCCCGTACCAACACGGACTGGCTGCTTTGGGTGCCGGGCGCCAGGCTATGCGGCTCGTCCAGATATCTCGTGAGGATCGCTGCGGCGAGCGCCAATACAGTCGCGACCAGCCCGAGCCCTATGGCTGTCACGAGCCGGGACCGGCCGGTCCGGGGGCGCTCGGTCGGCGGCGTGTCCTCGGGCGCTGCAGACGTCAGTTGGGTCGAGGGTGGCGGTACTGCCGGGTCCGAGGCGGCCTCTGAGGCGGCATCCCAGGTTGCCGCTGCATCGATGGGACTCACCGGAGCGACCATCCGGTACCCGCGCCCACGCACTCCGGCGATATAGCGAGGCGATTGCGGATCGTCGGCCAGCGCGTCGCGCACGAGTTTCACGCGTTGACTCACCGTCTCGGGCGTAACGACGAGCCCGGGCCAGACGCGTTCCATGAGTTGGTCGTAGGAGAGGAGATTAGGTGCCGCGCGCGCCAGTGCGAGCAGCAGGTCGAACGAGAGTTGCGACAGCGGCAGCTCGACGGCCCCGCGGGTGACCTGTAGGCGGCCGATATCGATCAATATGTCCCCGACCCGGTAGCCGGTCGGCTCCGGGATGGGTGAACGTGAGGTGCTCGATCCCATGCCCGGCGTCTCTCCCTCCGAGCGAAAGGTGGCGACTGGCTCTGACCATGATACTACCCCCGGGCAAGCGCGGCGGCGTCATCACATTGGCCGAAGGGTCCACGCCACCCGGCTCCCGTGGCCGGGTGGCGTGGAGATCCTCACTTCGCTGACCGTGGACTTTGCAGTGAAGCCAGTTTGGGTCCGCCGGTCTTGCTGTCATGAATGGCGGTGAGCCAGGGGCTGTTCACCTTCGCGACGGCCTCCGCGATCGCTTTCTGACTACATGAGGTCCGTTGGCCGGGATGCCAGCGATCGGGTTGGATTCCACAGACCATGCGCGCCGCGTGCTCGATCCGGCTGTAGAGGACGCTGGCGCCGGCAAGCGTGCTCAGGTTCAGGTCCGCATAGCCGACCTTTTGGGTGCGAACGTCATCCGTATCGTGGGGATTCGCGCCAGCGGCGGCGGAGGCGAGGGCAAGCAGCGCCGCCCAGGCGGTCGACTGCTTCAAACGTATTGAGGTGCTCATTGCGGTCTCCAGGTGAGGTGAGTGGCCGCAGGCACGGTAGGCTTCGAGGTTGCCGCGAAGCATGAAGATCGCTTGAAGCTTCATGAAGCTTTGGTGATGTTCGTCAAAACCGCCTGACCGCGGGCTGAAGGAGGTCTGACGGTGAGCGCCGCGACGAGGGCACTGCCCCAACTCAACGCGGCGGCGATGAGCATGACGAGCCGGATCGTCTCGACATACGACTCCGTGACTACCGCCCGGACGATGCGCTGCTCATCGGGCGGCATGCTCGCAGGTAACGAGGGGGGTGCGAAGGCGTCCCGGGCCCGCGCGACGACTGCTCGAATCTGGGGCGACGCGGCGGTCGCGGACAAATGCCGATCCAGGGAGCGCCCGAAAGCGCCGAGGGCAACGGTGCCCAGCGCGGCGACGAACAGCAGACCCGCAAGAGAGGCGACTGCGTTGTTGATGCCCGATGCAACACCGATCCGCCGTTCATCCACCTCGTTGATTACGGCGGTTGTCAACGGTGCCACGGTGATGGCCATTCCGAAGCCGAGCACCGTCATCGGGAATAGGAATAGCCAGTAGTGCGCGGCGCCTCCGACGGCGCCCAGCAGAGCGAAGCCGAGACCTGCGATGGAGGGACCGACGATGAGTGGAGAGCGGGTGCCGAAGCGGTCCGCCAGGCGGCCTGACCAGCGCGACAGAAGTGCCAGAATCACGGTGAAGGGGAGATAGACAGCGCCTGCGGCGGTGGCCGAATAGCCGTGCGCCTGGATGAGCAGGAAGGGCAGGAAGAATAAAGCACCGCTCAAGGCGCCATAGAGAAGCAGCGTGAGCAAGTTGATACCCGTGAACATGCGCGAGCGGAACAGCTCGAGCGGCACCATCGGGGCAGGGCTGCGTCGCTCTACCACGACGAACAGGGCCAGCAGGACCGCACCCGCCGCCAGTGGAGCGACCACGGTGATGCGAGCCCAACCGGAGTGCGATGCAGCAATGAGCCCATACACCAGGGCCCCCAAACCGCAGAATGCCAATAACGCTCCCGCCCAGTCGAGGCCTTGTCGTGCGCCGGGGTCACGGCTCTCCGGCACCTGCCGAACGGTGATCCAGATCGTCGGGATGGCGAGCAGCGGATTGATAAGGAAGATCATCCGCCAGGACGCATGGTCCACGAGCCAACCGCCCATGAGGGGTCCACCGCCCGCGGCGACCGCTGAGGCTCCGGACCAGATTCCGATCGCGGCGCCACGCTCCTTCTCATCGTAGGCGGCGCCGATGAGCGCGAGCGAGCACGGGATGAGGAGTGCCGCGCCCACGCCTTGAACCGCCCGCGCCACGATGAGGATAGAGACGTGCTGCGCGAGACCGCAGCCGAGGGAAGCCACGGCGAAAATCACGATCCCGACCAGGAAGATCCGGCGCCGGCCAAACTGGTCCGCGGCGGCGCCGCCGACCAGCAGCAGAGCGGAGATGCACAGCGTGTACGCGTTGATGACCCATTGCATCGCCGGCAAGGTCGCCTCGAGCGCCGTCCCGATGCGGGGCAGGGCGACATTCACGACCGACTCGTCGATGAATGACATCGAGGACCCGAGCACGGCGGCCGCCAGCACCCACTCCTT
>CAZDTG010000309.1:0-4131 GCA_964508005.1 uncultured Steroidobacteraceae bacterium | reverse complement strand
CGACGACCGCCCTGTCCATTCCGGTGGATGCGGCGACACCTGACTGGGAGCTGACGGAGCGTCCACTCAGATTCGGCCCGGACTCGCTCTTGTTCGGAGTCATCACCGAGCCGCGCCGTCACGAGTCGCGGCGGCGCGGCGTCATTCTCCTCAATGCCGGTGCCGACTATCACATCGGTGCGAGCCGAATGAATGTTTCGCTGGCGCGAAGCTGGGCGCGCCGCGGGTATTTCGTTCTGCGGATGGATCTCGCCGGCCTTGGGGACAGCGGGACGCGGGCCGGGGCAGCGGACAACGACGTTTTTCCGACTTCAGCACTCGACGATATCCGGGCCGCGATGGACCTCTTGCGTACGCGCTGGGGCATTCGGGACATTACGCTCGCCGGACTTTGCTCGGGTGCCTATCATGCGCTGCGCGCGGCGGCGGCTGGCTTGGCGGTGAGCCGCATACTGATGGTGAACCCGCAGAACTTCTATTGGAAGCCGGGTATGACTCTCGACGGGTTGCAGCTCGCGGAAGTCGTTCGCAATCCAGGCGTCTATCGGGAAAGAATGCTTTCCACACGGGCCTGGAGGCGCGTGCTGAGCGGCCAGGTCAATATCTGGCGAATCGTGAAGATATACTGCCGCCGGCCGATTCTGGCGCTGGAATCGAAGCTTCGGGATCTCGCCCGGTTCCTCCATGTGCACCTTCCCGATGACCTCGGCTGGGAGCTGAAGCACATCGGAGCGCGTGGCGTGCGGATCGTGTTCGTGTTCGCGCGTGGTGAGCCCGGCATCGAACTTCTCAGGATTCAGGGTGGGTCGTCAATCAAGCGCCTGGGCAACCTCTGCCGCGTGCATGTGATCGACAGCGCCGACCACACCTTCAGCCGCAGCGGGCCGCGGACTGCGTTGGCGGAAACTTTGAGCGACGAGCTGTTCGCTTATCACGCAGCCCATCCTCAAGCCCGCGTCGTCTCGGCGCTTTGACCGATTGCGCCGCAGCGCATCACCAGAGCTGCCATTGTTGCCCGAGCAGCACGTAGGCCGCGAGTAGGGCATTGGTCGTGGCGTGGGCGGCGGCGGCCTCGCCGATGCGCTGCGTGAACACCAGGCTCGTCCCGTAGATCACACCAGCAATGGTTGCCGGCAACCACATCGATCCGTGACCGAGACCGAAAACCACGGAGCTCGCGAGGAGAGCCCAGATTCCGACCGTGCCGAACTGGATCGCCTCGAAATCCCTGGAAACCAGTCGGCGCATGAGGTAACCGCGGTACGCCAGCTCTTCAGCGACAGGTACTGTGAGGACGGTCGCCGCAATGCGCACAGCGATCCACAGTGAGCGGCCGCCTGGCGACATCTCTGCGAGCGTATCCGGCATGGGGTCCGGCGTGGTCAGAAAGCTCGCATAGCCGATCCAGATGCCGAATACAACAGCACCCAGGAGGGGTCCACGCCAGCTGATGCGCCAAGCGAGCTCCTTTAGCTTGTCCCGATACGCGTACAGTGCGACGGCGGCCGCGAGGAGCCTTAGCACGTATAGCGTCTCGAAGCCGCTCGATGCGGCTCGGGCCAGCATGCCGGCAGCCAGTATGCTGAGAAATGGCACGAGATACGCTGCGGTCGGATTATCACCCTCGTTCGAAACGCTCGGACTTGCATTGCGGTTGAGCCAGTGGCTGCCGCGGCTGACGAAGGCGATGGTGCCCCCAGCGATATTGAAGGCGATCCAGCCGGCGCTGGAATGAAAGCCGTACGTCGCGACTTCGGGAAACCCGGCGTGGCCGATGAGCACCAGCGCTGCGATACGCACGACATTGAACAGGAAGATCGCCGCCAGGCCGAGCGGTATGAGGCTCAGAGCGCGTGGGAAGATGTACTCGTGGCGGAAATAGACGAGCCACGCGCAGCAGAATACGAGCATCAGGCCCATCCCTTCGAGCCCGGAGCAGTAGCCGTTGATCTGAACGGCAAAGCGACCCGTATCCAAAATCAGTCGTGACGGATCGGCTTGGAGGTGGGGAATGAGCGGAACCAACAACCCATGCACGAGGCTGAAGGTAACCGCCGCTATCTCTCCCGACCACAGCGTCTGACTACGCTGCATCAAATACGTCGCCGCCGCGGCTGCGAGCAGGGCGTATGCCCATAGGGAGCCGAGCGCTCCCGCAGCGCGGAACCATAACGACCAGGGGGCTGCCGCCGCCACCAACGCTGCCACGGCGGCAAGCGAAACAAAAAGTACGAGATATGCCAGAAGGGAGAACGGCAGAGCCGCACTATTGCCGTCATACAGCACGGCTATCAGCAACGCGACTACTACTATGAGAACGGCGTGGGCCGACAACCAGCTTGCACTGAGTCGCGTACGACGGGCTTCCGCGTCCACTTGCGACAGTGCTGGATCGCCCTTGACGTAAGCGAAGGCTGTCAATGCCATCACGAACGTCACCGCGAAGCGGAATCCCCAGTGCTGCACCGCCCACAGGGCGCCTGGAAATCCCGGTGAGCTCTGCGCACGCTCCGAGACGACGAGGAAGGTGAGGAGGAAGCGCTCGAGCGAGAGGAGGAGAAGGACCGCAATCCCCCGCAGCACCAGATTCAAACGTCCACCCAAGCCAGGAGCGGCGTCGGATGCGTCGAGGTTCACGCTCAAAAGTTTTTACCGTCTCCGGCCGTCAACCGTGTGGTGTGCGGATCCGGTGGCAATCGGGTGGGCCGGTGTTCTCGCACGCAGCACCACCCCCTGCAGCGGCGGCCTTGCCGAAACTGTTGCCTTCGAGCCGAGACCCAGCGTGATGGCTGGGTGACAGCGGCTTACTTCTTTGTCAGCCGACGCCCGCGCAGCACCGCGAGTCCACCAACGAGCAGCGTCAGACCGCTCAAGGTGCCCGCAGGATCGATCTCCGGAGCGGTCACCGGATCGTGATGACGATGGTCACGATCATTGTCCTGGTCCCCAGCCTCATGCTGGAGCCACCAACTCTGGATTTTGGGAGCCAACTCCACCGCGACTGTGCTGCTCACGCCCAGCGACAGGAGTATCGAGATGATTATCTTCAACACGTACGTACGCTCCTTTGGTCTTCTTGCTTCCTGTTCTGCGCGCTCCCCTTGATCCTGGCGCGCGAACGGTAAATGGCCCGATAGGCAGGACCACGGCAAAACTATAGCAGCTCTGTCTCCGAACGGGTACAGGACCGAAGACTCGCGAAGGGATTAAGTTAAAAGATCCGGATGGCGGATGTGACGCACGTCGCGTTTTTTCTCATTGCGTCGCCGGGCGACTTCACCCTTGTACTGTGACTCGCGGCACACCAGCCGGCACGGACCTCTTTACACTCCGCTGTAAACTTCCACGCACACGGAGGTACGGCAGGAGATCCGATGAACGGGGACCGGCAGCGCCGCAAACTATTGATCCTGGAGAACGACCGCGCCTTGCGACGCGAGCTCGAGCAGATTTTCTCCGACCTGGACGTGACCTCGGCCGAGACGTCGGAACAGGCACTCGCCCTCGTGCGCCGGCTGGAGCCCGATGTGGTCTTGCTGGATCTCGGCGCGGCAGCGCGGCCCGCGGCCGCCGAGAGCCTGGAGCTGCTGCGAAAGATCCTGAACCTCGCTCCCGACACGAAGATCATTGCAATGACCGAACACGACGCGCGGGAGCTTGCGGTCGCCGCGGTAGGTCTGGGAGCGGCGGACTTCTACCACAAGCCGTTGGATGCTGGCGTGTTGTCCATAGTCGTGCGGCGCGCCTTCCGCATCCGGGAGCTCGAAGAGGAGAACTGGCGTCTGCGCGAGCAGACCGGCTCGATGGCGCTCGAAGGCATCATCGGCGTGAGCGATGCCATGCGCAGTTTGGGCCGGTCCATCGAGAAGGTAGCACCGACCAACGCCACCGTGCTGCTGCTGGGTGACAGCGGCACCGGCAAGGAGTTGCTCGCGCGCGCGCTGCATCGGCTGTCGGGCCGCTCGCATCAGCAGTTCGTCGGGATCAACTGTGCCGCCATCCCGGACACACTGCTCGAAAGCGAGCTGTTCGGCTACGAGAAGGGCGCCTTCACGGGTGCCGCAAAGCGCACGCCGGGAAAGCTCGAGTCTGCCGACGGGGGCACTGTTTTCCTCGACGAGATCGGCGAGA
>CAZDTG010000308.1:0-4149 GCA_964508005.1 uncultured Steroidobacteraceae bacterium | reverse complement strand
CGGTGCGCCGTGATCGGCAGGGCCGGGTCGTATTCGAGCTTGAATGGGGACCGGGTCTCCTCGGGGGCGCCTCGAGTCTCAACTTGCATCCATGGATTGTACCGTTGACCGTGTTACGCGCCCGCGTCGTGACCCGGGAGCGCAAATGGGGGCGAGCCGGTCTCCCCAAAAGGGAGCAACAGGGTCGCTAATGTATAATCCGCGCCGCCCGCGCGTCGCACCTCAGGCTCGGCCCGGGCCGCGATTGTCTGCCGAGGGGGATAGAGTTGAAGACCGTTGCCGAGTTCGAGATCAAGTACTGCCAGTTTCTCGATGCACAGGGAAACCTGGCGCCCGGCGCGCCCCCTCTGGCCACCGATGGCGCCGAGCTGGTCAAGATGCACCGCTTCATGACGCTGGTACGTGCGTTCGACACCAAGGCCATCAATCTCCAGCGCACGGGAAAGCTCGGCACTTATGCATCCTGCCTGGGCCACGAAGCGGCTCACGTGGGCGTCGCCGCGGCGATGCAGCCGGACGACGTCCTCGCTCCCGTGTACCGGGAGTTCGGCTCGCAGATGTGGCGAGGCGTGAAAATGTCCAGCATCCTGACCTACTGGGGCGGCGACGAGCGCGGCAGCGACTTCACGGCGGCCCGGCAGGACTTTGCATGGTGTGTGCCGATCGCTTCGCAAATGCTTCACGGCGCGGGCGTCGCGATGGCGATGAAGATTCGGGGTGAAAAGCGCTGCTCCGTGACCTACATCGGTGACGGCGGCACCTCCGAAGGCGCGTTCTACGAGGCAATCAACGTCGCCGGGGCCCGTGCCCTGCCGGCCGTGTTCGTGATCGTCAACAATCGCTGGGCGATCTCGGTGCCGATCGAGAGCCAGACAGCCACCCGCACTCTCGCGCAAAAAGCCATCGCCGCCGGTATTCCCGGCATTCAGGTCGATGGCAACGACGTCATCGCGGTCCGCCACACTGTTGGCGAGGCGCTCGCGAGAGCCCGCCGGGGCGAAGGCCCCACGCTCATCGAGGCACTCACCTACCGCCTCAGCGATCATACGACCGCGGACGACGCGAGCCGCTACCGCGACCCGGATGAAGTGAGAGATGCCTGGGGCAGAGAGCCTCTGCCGCGCCTGCGCTCGTATCTCACGAAGCTGCGCGTCTGGGACGAGGCACGCGAGGCAGCCCTGAAAGCCGAGTGCGCCCGCGACGTGGAAGCAGCCGTCGATGAATACCTGAGCTCGCCGAAACCCTCGACGGATGCGATGTTCGACTATCTGTTCGCGCGTCCTCCGCAGAGTCTGCTGGAGCAGCGCGAGATGGCGCGCCGTTACAGCGGCAGCCGCGACACCGGCCCGGGTGGCCACTAGGCCGCTGGCCCCATGGCCAAAATCACGATGATCGAGGCCATCAACCGCGCGCACGCGTGGGAGATGTCGCACGACCCGACCGTGGTAGCGTTGGGAGAGGACATCGGAGTGAACGGCGGTGTGTTCCGCGCCACGGCGGGACTGCAGGAGCAGTTCGGCAAGGATCGCGTTCAGGACACCCCGCTCGCCGAGGGCATGATCGCCGGTATGGCGATCGGCATGGCGACCCAAGGCTTGCGGCCGGTAGCGGAAATCCAGTTCATGGGCTTCATCTATCCCGCTCTCGACCAGATCGGGAATCACATGGCGCGCATGCGCAACCGCACCCGCGGCCGGCTGACCTGCCCGCTGGTGATGCGAATGCCCCACGGCGGCGGCATCCATGCGCCGGAGCATCACTCGGAGAGCCTGGAAGCGCTGCTCGCGCATCATGCCGGGTTGCGAGTCGTGTGCCCCTCATCACCGGCGCGTGCCTACGGCTTGTTGCTCGCGGCGATTCGCGATCCCGACCCCGTCATTTTCCTCGAGCCCGCGCGCTTGTACCGCCTCGTGAAGCAGGAAGTCGCGGACGATGGCCAGGCCCTGCCGCTCGATGTCTGCTACCGGCTGCGCGAAGGCTCCGATGTGACGATCGTCACCTGGGGCGCGATGGTGACTGAAACACTGCGCGCCGCTGAGAAAATGCAGAGCGAAGGCGTGAGCTGCGAGGTGCTCGACCTCGCCACGCTGTCGCCGATCGATCACGAGACCATTCTCGGGTCGGTGGTGAAGACCGGCCGGCTGGTCATCGTGCATGAGGCGCCGCGCAATTGTGGGATTGGCGCCGAGATCGCCGCCACGGTCGCCGAGCGGGCGTTGTATGACCTGCACGCTCCGATCAGGCGCGTCACCGGCTATGACACGATCATGCCGTTATCGCGCCTCGAGTATGACTACATCCCCAATGCGGCACGCATCACGGACGCCGTGCGCGAAACCCTTGCGCAATGACCCCACACGGCTGCCGACGAACGGAGCGCAGATGACGACTTTCAATCTCCCGGATCTCGGCGAGGGCCTCGCCGAGGCGGAAATCGTTCGTTGGCACGTCAACGTCGGCGACGTGGTCGCAGTCGACCAGCCCATGCTTGCCGTCGAGACCGCGAAGGCGGTCGTGGAAGTGCCCGCGCCCTTTGCGGGAGTTGTCAAGACACTGCATGGGCAGCCGGGCGATGTCATCGCGACAGGTGCGCCGCTGATCGAATTCGAGCTCGGCAATGCCGCGGCAAGCGGCGACTCCGGCACTGTCGTGGGCAACGTGCCGACGAGCAATGAGGAGCTCATAGAGACGGCTCATACCCGCACCTCCTCGAACGGCCCCAATGGCGCGGCCGCGGCCTCGTCCGGTGGTCGGCTGCGTGCGGCACCTGCTGCGCGGGCGCTCGCAAAACGGCTGGGCGTCGACCTCACCGGAGTCAACGGATCCGGTCGCGGCGGCGTGATCGTCGTTGACGATGTTGTCGCGCTGATGCAAACCGCTCCTGCAGCCGCACGTACACCCAGCGCCTCGACCGCCACCGCCCCAACTTTCAGCGGCGGCGAGAAACTCCGCAGCATGCGGCGCGCGATGGCGCAAAGCATGAGCCTCGCGCGCGACAACGTAACGAGCTGCACGCTGTTCGACGATGCCGACCTCCATCACTGGCGTGAAGGCGAAGACTTCACCACCCGCCTGCTGCGCGCCATAGCAGCCGGCTGCCAGGCCGAGCCTGCGCTGAATGCCTGGTTCGACGGCAACGCGCAAACCCGGCGCGTGCTGCCCCAAGTCAATGTCGGAATGGCCGTCGACACCCCCGACGGCCTGATCGTTCCGGTCATTCGCGATGTCGGCAATCGTACGGCTCCCGAGCTGCGCGGAGAAATCGATAGGCTCAAACGCGCCTCGCGCGAGCGATCAGTCCTGCCGGAGGACCTGCGGGCGGTCACTTTCATGCTTTCGAACTTCGGCATGATCGCCGGCCGGTACGCGACCCCTGTCGTGGTACCGCCCAGCGTCGCCATCCTCGGCTCTGGCCGCCTCAGCCGCGACGTGGTCGCGGTGACCGGCGGCATCGAAGCGCATCTACGGATGCCGCTCTCTCTAACGTTCGATCACCGGTGTGTTACCGGCGGCGAAGCCGCCAGGTTCCTGGCCGCCGTACTGCGTGATCTGGAAAAGGATAACTGAGCATGCACGCGCAAGTCGCTCCCGATGACAATCGTCTCCTGCGCAGCATTCCCGCTGCGCGCGTCGCTCTGATCGAGCGCATCGCCAATGCCGTCTCCCGCGATGGCGGCAAGCGCGGACGCGAGGGCCGCGGACAAATGGGGCTTCAGCAGCGCTTCGTCAGGGCCTACTTCCGCGGCGTCGGCGAGGAAGACCTGGCGGAACGCACTCCCGCCCTGCTCGCGCGCGCGGCCCTCGACCATTTCCAATTCGGCTCGAAGCGCGCCCCCGGGCAGTCGCTGGTGCGCGTCTTCAATCCCGACCCCGAGCGCGATGGATTCGACTCGCCCCACACGATGGTGATGACGGTGACGGACGACATGCCGTTCCTGGTCGACTCGCTCGGCATTGTGTTCAGCCGGGCGGAGCTCGCCGTGCACCTCATCGTCCACCCCGTGTTGGAAGTGGCGCGCGACGGACGCGGCCGGATGGTCGAAATCGGCGCCGCCGGCAATGGGAATGGCGTCGAGGGCGCCCGTGACTTCCATGCCGAGTCGTGGCAGCTCTACGAGATCGACCGCCGGACCGATCCCGCGCAGATCG
>CAZDTG010000307.1:0-4158 GCA_964508005.1 uncultured Steroidobacteraceae bacterium | reverse complement strand
TGCTTGGACTTGTGGGTCGACTTCGCCGGAGCCGACGCGGACGTGTCCGACGCAGGCGCGGAGGTGTCGGCGGCGAATACGGGACCCGCGGCGAGCAGCAGCAGGCTGACAACTGGGACAAGCTTCTTGAACATCGATCGGCTCCACTGTAAGGAAAAATTTAGCGCTTAAGGGTGAATCAGTGCTTGAAGGACGCCCGCCTCGAAGCGCGCGTATTATGACGGAATCGCCTGCCCGCGGTTTCAGGATGACTGCAACGTAATGTTGGGCCGCCCGGACGCCGCCCGCAGGCTCAGTGTCCCGGAAAAGCAACAAGTGTGTGCACGGGAATCTCCAGCTCGGCGAGCCGGCGCGAGCCCCCAAGGTCGGGCAGGTCGATGATGAAGCAGGCTGCCAGCACCTCGGCGCCCAGCGAGCGCAGCAGGCGCACGGCCGCCGTCGCCGTTCCGCCGGTGGCGATGAGGTCGTCCACCAGGACGATCTGTTCCCCCTGGGCGACGCCGTCCTGGTGGATCTCGATCTCGTCGCCGCCGTACTCGAGCGAGTAGGCCAGGCGCACGGTGGTATGGGGCAGCTTGCCCTTCTTGCGGATGGGAACGAAGCCCGCCGCGAGCTGGTGGGCGATGGCGCCCCCGAGGATGAAGCCCCGGGCCTCGATGCCGGCCACACGGTCAACCTTGGTGCCGCTCCACGGCTGCACCAGCTCGTCGACCACCCTGCGGAAGGCTCGGGCGTTCCCCAGTAGGGTGGTGATATCGCGAAACATGATTCCCGGCTTGGGGTAGTCCGGGATCGTGCGGATCGCGTCTTTGATCTCTTGCAGGGTGTGGGCATCCATGCCCGCACTTTACCCTGTCTGCGGGTGCCCCAGATCGTGTTCGAGCCCAAGGTCACGCTCAAGGTACTGCACGTGGAAGTATTCCCTCTCGTCGCCCCACGTCTGACGCGCCTTCCAGCCGGCCGCACCGGCCAGGGCGGCGAACCCCTCGGGCGTGTATTTATGAGAATGCTCCGTGATTATGGCCTCATTTGCCGCGAACGTGATGAGTTCTCCCGCGACGGGCACGCTCTGGCCCTCAGTACTGACAAGCCGCATCTCGACCCGGCTCGCCTCAGGCACCCAGACCGCTTGGTGGTGAAAGCGGCGTAAGTCGAACGCGGCACCCAGCTCGCGGTTCAGGCGCCGCAACACATTCAGATTGAACTCCGCCGTCACGCCAGCCGGGTCGTCATAGGCCCGCTCGAGGACGGCCGGATCCTTGACAAGATCGAAGCCGATCACGAGGCCCCCGCCGACGGCTGCCGAGCCGAGCCGCGGGGCCGCCATCGCCCGAATGACTTTCAGGAGCTCGATGGCCGCCGGCGGATCGAAATTGCCGATGGTCGAGCCCGGGAAGAAGACCACGACTCGCGAGGGCGTCCGTCGGGGTTTCGGCAGCGAAAAGGGCCGCGTGAAGTCAGCGTAAGCCGGGAGCACCTGCAGCCCCGGGTAGGCTGTGGCTATTCTCCCGGCTGCGGCCATCAGATGGGTACTTGAGATGTCGACGGGGACGTAAGCCGCCAGATCGGGCAGCTCGTCGAGGAGGAGGCGGGTCTTGACGCTCGCGCCGCTCCCCAGCTCCACGAGCAAGGCGTTCTCGCCGATGCGGCTGGCGATCTCCCGCGCGGACCGCTCGAGAATCTGCGTTTCCGTGCGCGTGATGTAGTACTCGGGCAGCTCGCAAATCTGCTCGAAGAGCTCCGAGCCGCGCTCGTCGTAGAAATAGGTGGGGGAGAGCCGCTTTGGCTGCTGCCGCAGACCGCGCAGCACATCCGCGATCAGCGACGGCGCCGCGGCTCGCCAATCCGTGGACGGGTGGACGACCGGCGTCGCCGCCGGGAGGCGCTGTCTCTTTTGCATGAGTTACAGATCTCGCGCAAGGCGCACGCCGCTGAACTGCCAGCGGGCGGCGGGGTTGAAGAAATTCCGGTAGGTCGGCCGGATGTGGTTGCGTGGTGTGGCGCAGGAGCCGCCCCGCAGCACGAGTTGGTTCACCATGAACTTGCCGTTGTATTCGCCTAGCGCGCCGGATGCGGGTCGATAGCCTGGGTAGGGAGCGTAGGCGGATTGCGTCCATTCCCACACGTCGCCGAACATCTGCAGCAACGGCGAGGCGCCGGTTTGCGCCTCGAGCGCCTGATGCGCCGATGGTGTCGCCGGCATGGGGTGCCAGTGACGGCTCTCGACGAAGTTGCCGGATGTTGGAACTCCGGCCGCGGCGATCTCCCATTCGAATTCCGTAGGCAACCGGCCACCTGCCCACCGGGCGAACGCGTCCGCCTCGTAGCCACTCAGATGGCACGCGGGCGCGTGCGGATCCAGCTCGCTCAGGCCGCGCAGCGTGAATTCCTGTCGCAGCCACTCCGACCAATAGATCGGCCGCGTCCACTGCTCGCGCTGCACGGTGGCCCAGCCGTCCGACAGCCAATGCGCCGCGTTTCTGTACCCGCCGTCACGGATGAATTCGAGGTATTCGGCGTTCGTGACCGGGCGCGTCGCCAGCTCGAAGGGAGCGACGTAGGCGCGATGGCGCGGCAGCTCGTTATCGAAGCAGAAGCCCGCGCCGCCGCTGCGCTCGCCATCATGTCCGATGTAGACCAGGCCGCCGTCGAAGCGGCGGAACGACAGTGCCGGGGCGGCGCGCGTCGCGGGCGGCGACTGTTGGATGTAAGCGGGCAACAGGGGGTTGCACGAGAACAGATGTTTGATGTCGGTGAGTAACAGCTCCTGGTGCTGCTGCTCGTGATGCAGGCCGAGCGTGATGACGCGCGCCAGCTCGGCGGGGATGCCGCCTTCGTCGCGCAGCAGCGCGCTCATCCGCTCGTCGACGCGCGCACGATAGTCGAGCACCTGCTGCACCGTCGGGCGTGACAGCAGGCCGCGGCTGGAACGCCCGTGCATCGGCCCGACGGCGTTGTAATAGGAGTTGAAGAGATAGCGGAAGTCCGGATCGTGGAACTCGTGAGCGCGGACGGCCTTCTGCAGCACGAATTCCTCGAAGAACCAGCTCGTGTGCGCGAGATGCCATTTCGCGGGGCTGGCGTCCGGCATGGACTGTACGACGTAGTCCTCGGTTGCCAGCGGCGCGCACAGCGCCTGCGTCGCCTCCCGCACCTGCCGGTACTGCTCTGACAGGGTTGACGCTTCGCGAACGGGAGTTGCCGCTGCGGTCGCAGGCGACAGCCTCGTCGGTTTGGTAAGTGCCACCGTGGGTCCCTCGCAAGTTGTATGCCGCGGGCTTCGGCTACGCGGCAGCGGGTGGGCCGATCGCATGCGGCGATCGCTCAGTCCGATTCTATGCGAGGACTACGAGGGTTTGTGCCAGAGGAGCAGCTGATTGTTGGCGGGCATCGGATGATCCGCCAGAAGTCGCAGGCCCTGCTCACTCGAAAGGATGTTGACAGCCTCGAAATCGCGGATGCCGCTCTGCGGATCACGCGCTTTCAGGTAGGCGTCGAACTCCGCGTTGCTCGCACTGGTGTAGTGCCCGCCGTAGCGGAACGGTCCGTAGACACAAAACACGCCGGGCGCGGTGAGGACGGCACCCACTCCGCGGAACAGATCCTGCGCGGCCGCCCAATCCATGATGTGCAGCGTGTTGGCGGTGAATACCGCGTCGCAGGGGTCCACTTGCCACGGGAACTCGCCCACATCGAGCTCGACAGCGGCCCGGAGGTTGGAGGGTCCCTCCCGCGCGATCCGTTCGCGCAGGCCGGGCAGATACTCGGCTCTATCGCTCGGTTGCCACGACAGGTGAGGAAGGTGCGTGGCGAAATGAACGGCATGCTGGCCCGTGCCGCTGCCGATCTCGAGCACCGCGCGGCTGCGAGCGAAGGCCTCTGCGAGAATCCGCAGTATCGGACCCTTGTTGCGCTCGCAGGCCTCGGATGTCGAGTACACCATGGGAACAGTGTGCGGGAAAATGTTGCAGCAGCTATTGTACCCCCTGCTGCGCACGCCGAAATGCGCCAGAGAACCTTCCAGCCCATGCAAGCCATCGAAGCCCTTTTGCACAGACGCTCCGCTAAAGCCTTGACCGCCCCCGCCCCCGATGATGGTGCGCTCGAGCTCATTTTCGCCAGCGCCGCGGCCGCTCCCGATCACGGCCGCCTGCGCCC
>CAZDTG010000306.1:0-4168 GCA_964508005.1 uncultured Steroidobacteraceae bacterium | reverse complement strand
CCATGCGGGCGCTGAGATCGCTCAGCTGCTCGCCGATCCAGGGCAGTTTCAACAGCGCGGGCGGCATTCGCGCGCCGCTGAGCAACAGCGCCTGCACCGCCTGATAGGCCGCCACGACCTCGACGCGCACAATGACAATGAGCCAGGCGAGAGGCACGATCACCGCCGCCGTGATCACGAGCGTCATGACGAGTGCCGCGATCATCGTCCTCCCGCGAAATACGCGCACCAGCCATTGATAGGCGGGCCAGCTCACGTATGCCAGGATCGCCGCCCAGACGATCGGCACGATGAACGGGTCCATCACCTGGAAGCCGAGGATGACGAGCGCCCCAAGCAGCACGGCGGTGATGACCCGCCTGAGCCACGGTGCGGACACGAAATCTTCCAGCACGCTCTTTTCCGACGGGTTGGAGTCCGACATGCGCATCTCATTCCCCTGCGGTCAGGCCAGGCCCGCGGCGTCGGAAACGATCATGGTCACGGCGAGCAGAGTGCAGGCCACGAGGCTGAGGTTGCGTCGCAAGCTCACGTAAGCCGCCGGCAGCTCGCCGCTGACGCTGCGGTGCTCGTACAACCAGAACAGGCCGAACCCGACCACGAGGAGCGCAAGTCCACGCTGTCCGCCGAGCACGGTTGCCGCCACCCCGAGCAGTGCCGGCAGGATCGACCCGGCGATACGCACCGTTCGCCACTCCATGTGGCCCGCCAACGCGAGCCCCCAATGCACCGCCCCCACGAATGCGAGCACTACCGCGCCATAGGAAATGGCGATCCGCTGTGCGAGCTCCCGGGCTGCGTACCCGGGCAGCAGGGCGATGCCGAGCAGGCAGAGCACGAGCGGCACCACGCCGGCATAGCTGACGATCTCCGCGGTGGTGTTGCCCGCCCCACCCTTGATATTCATGGGGCGCGATCATGCCATGCGTGACGGCGCGATGTGACGAATTGCGTTCCGGCCGCCCTTCTATTGACTAGCGGCAACCCTCGCAGGCAGGCTTCGTGCCGCCGTGAGGGACTGGCTCAGCGCGCTGCACGTCATGGCGGAAGCGCCCTGCGGCGGCGCCTCACTATTCTCGATCCCGGGCACCGGTTGCGCGGTCAGGAGCTGATCATGTCGAAAGAACTACCGGCGGTCGACGTGCGGGCAGGGGATGCCGCGCGCGCTCGCCAACAGGAGCTCACCAAGCCGCCGGGATCGCTGGGCCGCCTGGAGGATCTCGCCTGTTGGTTTGCGGCACGGCTGAAAGATCCGGTGCCGGCGCCGCCTCGTTGCGAGATATTCGTGTTTGCAGCCGATCATGGCGTGGCGGCTCGCGGGGTGTCCGCTTTCCCGCAGTCGGTGACGGCGCAGATGGTCGTCAATTTCGCGCGCGGGGGCGCTGCCATCAACGTGCTCGCCGCATTGGCGGATTGCCGCATTGAAGTCGTGGACGTGGGCGTCGCATCGGATGAGCCGCCGCCAGCGGGTGTCCGTAACGAGCGCATTCGTGCGGGAACACGAGATCTCGCGTCGACTTCCGCCATGACTGCTGACGAGCTGCGCGCGGCGCTTGCTGTGGGTGAGCGTTGCGCGAGCGCGGCTGTCGATCGGGGAGCGCGGCTGCTCATCGCCGGAGAGATGGGAATCGCCAACAGTACCGCCGCTGCCTGTCTCATTTGCGCGTTTACCGGTGCAACACCGGAGTCGGTGGTGGGGCGCGGCACCGGGGTGGATGATGCCGGACTTGCACGCAAGCGCGAGGTGGTCAGCATGGCGCTCGCCAGAGTGGCGCAAGGAGGATCGCAGGAGGCGTCGCGCACGCTTGCGGAGCTCGGAGGGCTGGAGATTGCCGCGATAGCGGGGTTCTATATCGAGTCGGCACGGCGAGGCGTGCCCGTCATGTTGGACGGCTACATCTCCACCGCCGCCGCGCTTGCGGCGGCCGCGATCGAGCCGGGGGCGGCCGATTGGATGCTGGCTTCACATCGTTCGGCCGAAGCCGGTCATCGGCTCGCCCTGGAGAGGCTGAAGCTGGAACCGCTGCTGGATCTCGGGCTTCGTTTGGGTGAGGGGACGGGGGCGGCACTGACGTTGCCCATCGTGCGCGCTGCGTTGGCCTTGCATGCAAAGATGGCGACGTTTGGCGAAGCGGGCGTTTCGGGCGCCGTCGACGAGCCGAAATGAAGGCGCGGCGCGTGCGGCCATGAGCCTGCGCGGACTGCGGCTTGCCGTGCAATTCCTGACACGGCTGCCCGTAGCGGGCGTGGATGATTTCTCACCGCTCGATCTGGCGCGGTCCGCCGCGTGGTTTCCCTTTGTCGGGTTGGTGGTGGGCGCTGTGGTGGCGCTGGTCACTTTCGCCCTGGATCACCGGAGCGCGCCGCTGGCCGGGATCGTAGGGGTGCTCGCGTGGGTATGGCTCACGGGAGCACTGCATCTGGACGGGCTCGCCGATCTCGCCGATGCCCTGGGAGCCTCGCATCGCGATCGGCAGCGGTTTTTCGCGGTGTTGGCCGATCCTCACGTGGGGACGTTCGGCATCGTCAGCCTCGTGCTGGTGTTGATGTTGAAGGCGGCGGCGCTTGCCAGCCTGACGACGGACTCGCTGCTCGGCGTGCCGCTGATCCTCGCGTGGGCGCGGCTGGGGACACTGGCATGGGGCCGCTGGCTGAAGCCGTTGAAAGCGGGTCACGGCGAGCAGTTCGCCTGGCAGCTATCGGGCGGGTGGATCGTGTTCTGGGCCTCGTTGCTGTTGGCGGCCAGCGCCGCTGTCGCCCCGGTGCTTTGTGTCGCGCCGCTGGTGCTCGCTGCCTGGGGGGGCTGGCTCAAGGCGCGCCTCGGGGGGATGACAGGCGACTGCCTCGGCGCGGGCGTGGAAGTCACGGAGACGGCGCTGCTGCTCGTGGTCGCGCTTACTTCAGGCGCAGTGCCAACCCCGCGGTAACCAGGAATACGCAATCACAAGCGGCGGCGACGAGCTGGTTGAGCCGCCCCTGTTCGTCGCGGAACAGGCGCGCAGCGGCATTCTCCGGCACCAGGCTCGTGCCGACCTCATTGCTGACGACGATGACTTCGTTGGAGATCGAGCGCAGGGTTGCGAGAAACGCGTCGCGCTCGGCGTACCAGCCGGGGAGGTCCGCCTGTGTGTCACCCCAGCTCGCCGGCGGCCAAAGGCAGTTAGCCGTCCACAGCGTCAGGCAATCCACCAACAGCAGGTCCCCTGTGCGGCCCTCTTCCCGAAGCGCGGCTCCAAGCTGCAGTGGCTCCTCCCGCACCCGCCAGTGCTGGGGCCGCTCGTGGCGGTGAGCGCTGATGCGCGCGGCCATCTCCTCGTCGGAAGCGGTAGCTGTCACGACACAACAAACATCATTCGAGCGCTCGGCGGCCCAGCGGGCTGCCAGCGAGCTCTTTCCGGAACGTGCCCCGCCGATCAGGAAGGTTCTCATGGCGCGGCCGGCCCGCAATCACGCTCGAACCCGACGATGTGCCGGGCGACGGACTCGGGATCCTCGTGATGCATCATGTGCCCGGCGCCTGGAATGGTCACGATCCGTAAATGCCGGAATGACCCATGCAACTGTTCGTCCGTGACGTAACTCGCATGGCGCGTGCGATGGTCCGAGAGCTCCCCCGTAACCAACAGCATCGGAATCTCGAGCTTCGCCCAGCAGGCCTCCGCCTCTTCGCGCCGGTAGAGAACGGGATTCACGAGGCGGTGGCGCGGATCGAAACGGAGGCGCACTTCCGCGCCGGTGCCTTTGCCCCCATCTACGCCGGCCGCGTCGTTGTCAGGCGCGCCCGCACGCTCGTTGGCCTTCCTCGAGTCGCTCTCCACAGGCCGACTCCAGGCCTTGGCGATGAATCCGGCGGCATCCGGCGTCAGCCGCGGATTGCGCATTCTCAGAATGGACGCCAGCTGCTCGACGGAGGCGTAGCGGCCCTCCCTGAACGGGTCCCGCAGCTCATCGAGCCAGCGCGCATAGCGCTGCGGCGCTTCTTCGGCCCGGCTGCGGGCCAGGCCGAGCCCCTCGAGGTTCACGAGCCACTGCAGCCGTCGGGGGCGGATTCCGCCATACATTTTCGCGACGTTGGCTCCCATGCTATGGCCGATGACCCTGGCACGGCTCCGGGGCACGAGGGTGTCCAGCAGCAGCTCGAGATCGGCGAAATAGTCCGGAAACCAGT
>CAZDTG010000305.1:0-4179 GCA_964508005.1 uncultured Steroidobacteraceae bacterium | reverse complement strand
GGCGAGCTGCGAGCCCAGGCGCGCCTGCAACTCGCTCCAGAGACGATCGTCGGGCCACTCGTTGAGATCCTCGTCCGGCAGACATTGCAGGTAGAGACGACTGACCGCGGGGGAGCGCATGCTGAGCAAGGCGAACCCACGAGTGTCGTTCGCATAAATGAGCTCGTGCGAGGCCGGCGGCGCTTCGGCAAGGAGTCCCAGCCAGGCGAACGGGTACACGCGCTCGTAAATCGTCAGCTCGCGCCCGGGAATGCTCCTGCGACAAACACCATGCGAGCCGTCGCAGCCGGCGATGAAATCGCATTCGAGGGTCTGCTCGCGTCCGCCCGTCCGGTAACGCACCCGGGGCCGGTCCGTGTCGAAGTCGCTGACCGACACGTCCTCGGCCTCGAAGTACAGCGGCTGGCGGGCCGCCAGGCGCGCGGCAATGAGATCCCTCACCACCTCCTGCTGGCCGTAGATCATGACTGTCTTGCCCGTGAGGTCGGCGAAATCGATGCGGTGATTGCGCCCGTTGAAATGCAGGAAGATCCCCTCATGCGGCAACCCTTCGCGCATCATCCGCCCGCCCACCCCGGCGGCCGTGAGGATCCCGATGCTCTGATGCTCCAGAACACCCGCTCGCACACGGCCCTCCAGGTACTCGCGCGTGCGGGCCTCGAGAACGACCGATTCAATGCCCCGCTGGTGCAGAAGCTGTGCCAACAGCAGTCCGGCCGGACCTGCGCCGATGATGGCCACCTGGGTGCGCATAGGGGTGCTCCGACGACTCCGCGGCTCCTCGAGCCCGTTCCGCCTCCGCGCGTCAGACTGTAGTTCCGCCGCTGCGGCCCTCCCATGGACTTAAACGCCTTCCTCTTGGATTTATGGTGGAATGCACACGATGCCGGAGCCGCGGGCCACGATCCCCCGATTCTTCCTCTATGGCGAGCCGCCCCGCGACGCCGACGAGCGCTTTGTGCACGTCGAGACGATCGCGGATCGCAGCCGCCTGTACGAGTGGCGGATCCGGCCGCATGCCCATCGCGACCTCCATCAGCTGCTGCTCATATTCACCGGCGGCGGCGAAATGCAGGCCGAGACCCAGCGCTATGACTTTCGCGCGCCGGCGCTGCTCATCGCGCCGGCCGGCGTGGTGCATGGGTTTGCCTTCACGCCCGAGACTGAAGGGTATGTGGTCACTCTCGCCGACACCCTGTTACGCGATCTCGCCCGCGCCGAGACGGCTTTCACGCGTTTGTTCCAGGCGCCCGCCTGCGCCTCGCTCGCCGCCGATCCCGCCCACACTCAGGAGCTCGCCGACACGGTGCCGAGACTCCGCCGTGAGTTGGTGTGGAAGGCGCCTGCCAGCAACACGGCCGCCACCGCGCGACTCATGACGTTGTTGGTCAGTGCCGTGCGGGCGTTGCACGAGCCTGCCGATCTGAGTTCGGCCGCGACGGGCGCCCGGACCGCTCTCGTTGCGCGCTTTCGCGAGAAGGTCGAGTCGCATCTGCGCATGGGGCTGTCGGTCGCGCAGTATGCGAAGGCGCTGAGCGTCACTCCAGCCCGGCTGCGCGCCGCCTGCCTCGAGGTGGCCGGGAAGCCGCCGGCGCGCGTGCTCGAGGAACGCCTGCTCCTCGAAGCCAAGCGCAACCTGACCTACACGAACATGACTGTGGCGGAGACCGCCTACTATCTGGGCTTCGCCGACCCGGCTTACTTCTCGCGCTTCTTCAGCAAGCATGCCGGTGAATCGCCGGCGAGCTTTCGCAAGCGGATGACACGCGGGAGCCTGTCCTGACCAATGATCCCCTTGGCGCCGCCCCTTGCGGCCGGAGGAAACTTTTGAGCACGCCGCCGACCAAAGCTGTGCGGGATTCAGGAGCTCCATTATTCATGCGCTCGGTTTTCGGCCGTGAGGCCGTGTTCAGTGTGGCTGCGCTGCTCATCAGCGCGATCCTGATCCAGACGATTTACGCCACGGTCATCCGGCCGCGCGCGGCGGCCATTCTCGCCGAGCCCGCCGTGCCCCAGGAGCAGGTGCGCCCGGGGCAGCCCGTCACGCGCAACCTGCGCTCGGTGTTCGTCATCCTCAAGGACTACGAGCAGGAGGTGGCCCTGATCCTGGCGACCTGGGCGCTCTGTCTCATCGGCTACCAGGCTGGCGAGGTCGCCCGCAACCGGCGGCTGCTGGATAAGGACTACATCGAGCTCGGCGAGGGCCGCGTCGTGCTCCCCGATGATGCGCGTGCGTATGGGCGACCGATCGAGAGCTTGCCGCGCGATGAGCAGGAGATGCTTCTGCCGCGCGCGTTGATGGTGGCGCTGAATCGCTTCGGCGCCACGCGCAGCGTGCAAGATGCCGCCGAAGCGGTCCGGGCGGAGTGTGAGAACGAGCTCGACCGACTCGACGCGCAGCTCTCGATGGTGCGCTTCACGGCGTGGGCGATTCCTGCCGTCGGATTCGTCGGTACGGTCCGCGGCATCGGGCGGGCCCTGCAGGAGGCCCAGGGAGCCCTGCACGGCGATATTTCCGGAGTGACTCTGGGGCTGGGCGTGACATTCAACGCCACGCTCACCGCGCTCGTTTCCTGCATCCTGGTGATGTTCTTCCTGCATCAGTTGCAGCAGGCGCAGGATCGCCTGGTTCTCGATGCACGCATGTACATCGACCGGCGCCTGATCCGCAACATGCGGGTCATGGGTTGATCGGCTGACAGTCGCCTGCGGGGATGGGGCCAGCGCTTCAGCAGCAGCGGGTCACGCCGGTCCATTTCCGGCACTGGCGCTCGGCGAAGAAGGCTTTGCGGGTGAGGAGCGGCTGGTCCGCATGCTCGGCGGCATGGTGGGCCAGATAGCGCTCGTAAGCGTCATCTCCCGAAACCGCGCGCAGGTAGCTCCAGCCCGCGGCAAGCCAGCGGAGCACGGCGCGCCGGGTGTTGGCGGGCGCGCCGCTCATCAGTGCCCCACCGGGGCGGCGCCATGCAGCCCGCTCGTCACGGGCGCACCACCTTCCAGCTTCGTCGGCTGGTAAGGCGCCTCCGAGCCCTTGATGACCGACAACCCGCGCAGGCGTCGCACACAGATGCGGCTCATGTCGAGAATCACGAACCACAGAATCAGAGTGAACAGAATCGTGAGCCAGCCATCGAGCCTCTGGTTGAAGATCAGCTGCGGCGCTACCGTCGCCTTGGCGGCCGGCAGCGTCCCGGCCGCGAGCTTCGCTGCCATGTCGTCCGCGCCCGCGAAGAAGCCGAGCTTCGGATCGGCGCTCACGACCTTCTGCCATGCAGCCGCCGTCGTCACGAGCGCGAGCCACGCCAGAGGTAGCCCCGTGACGAGCGCGTAACGCGGCTTGCCCATCTTGATGATGATGCCGGTGGCAACGGACAAGGCAATGGCCGCCAGCATCTGGTTGGAGATGCCAAACAACGGCCACAGGATGTTGATGCCGCCGTTTGGATCGATCACCCCGATGTAGAGGAAGTAGCCCCAGCCCGCGACGACGAGCGTGCTCGAGAGCACGACCGAGGGATACCACGAGGTGCGGCCGAGCGGCTGTGAGACATGGCCGAGGAGATCCTGCAACATGAAGCGGCCCACGCGGGTGCCGGCGTCGATGGTCGTGAGAATGAACACCGCCTCGAACATGATCGCGAAGTGATACCAGACACCGAGCAGGCCGCGTCCGAAGGAGGAGCCGAAGATACTCGCCATGCCGACCGCCAGCGACGGTGCGCCGCCGGTGCGTGCGAACAGACTCGTCTCACCCATGTCGTGGGCGAGCTTTGCCATCTGGTCCGTGGTGACGGGGAAACCCCAGCTCGTGATGGTATGGACGGCCGCATCCGGCGCCGCACCCACGATTCCCGCGCCGACGTTGATCGCAAAATACACACCGGGATCGAGCAGTGTCGCAGCGATCATGGCCATGATGGCAACCAGCGATTCGAGCGCCATGCTCCCATATCCGATGAGACGCACATCGCGCTCGTTGGCGATGAGCTTCGGCGTCGTTCCGCTCGAGACCAGCGCGTGGAACCCCGAGACGGCCCCGCAGGCGATCGTGATGAACACGAACGGGAATACCTTGCCGGTGAACACCGGGCCGCTGCCGTCGACGAACTGCGTGAGGGCCGGCATCTTGATCTGCGGGTGCATGAGCAGGATGGCGATCGCAAGCAGAAAAACCGTGCC
>CAZDTG010000304.1:0-4182 GCA_964508005.1 uncultured Steroidobacteraceae bacterium | reverse complement strand
CCTATGTGATGGCCATCGTGCGGCCCGAAGAGCGGACGTTTGCATCGGGAATCACAAACCTGGTGCGCCTCGGCGGTTGGGCTCTCGCCCCCACCTTCGCCGGTCTGCTCATGCAGGGAACATCGCTCGCGGCGCCTCTGTTCGCCGGGGCCGGCATGAAGATCGCATACGATCTGCTTCTCTACCGCGCCTTCTGGCGCGTGAAATCCCCGGAGGAAACGTGAATGACCCATGACCTGATTCTCATGGCACCGGCTCGAAAACCAGTATCGCCGCCGCCTGGTCGCCGACCGCCTGAGAGGCGACGAAGAGGGCATTCAATTGCGGCACGAAGAGCGAAGTCCCTGAACCCGGTCGGGTCTTGATCCTGGAGATCACCTCGTAATGGTCGGGATCCTTCTGCTGGTAGACGTAGATCCACCCCGGCGAGGCCTCCGGCGTCCCATACCAACGCCCACCCGTCATGTAGATGCGTTTGAGCCTGGTGTCGTAATGGACTCCATCCATCGTCTCGGGCGCCGGCAGGCTTTGAATTTCCCGGCCCGACAGGCTGTCGTAGACGGTCATCTCCGGCGGAGTCCGGGTGCCGACAAACAACCGGTGCCGGGATCGGTCGAGCGCCATGTCTCCGGCACCGTCACCTCTGGCGGGCCAACTCCTGATGAGCTCGCGCTTGCGGGTATCGAACTGATAGATCAGGTCCGCGCGGGAGTCGCAAACCAGGAGGATGCCGTTATCGTCCATCTCGATCTGCGCGAGATGGCCGGGGCGGGGCGTTGGAGCGATCATGTCCGCGAGAAGTTGGTCGTATCCCGCCCCCCGCTTCGCCTGCAGGATACCCACGCGTCCGTAGGTATCGAATCCCGCATTCTGGCCGCCGTAGCCGAAATAAATGAGGTTCGTGGCGGGATCATAGAAAAGGCGATTCGAGTCGGGCTCGATCTTGAAATCCTGAACCAGCCCGAAGGTCTCGCCCTGGAAGACCCTCAAATGGCCATCGTTGCTCGAGACATACAGCTTGTTGAAGTCGCCTCCCAGGAACAGTGCCTCCTGTGTGTTCTTCATTCCGGTGATGCTCTTGATGGCCTTGCCGCCGGCCAGATCCACGACCTCCAGGGTATTGTTGGTCACCGCGGCGACAAACAGGCGCTTCTTTTCCAGATCGATGCCCATGTGATCGAGGCGCCCGGCGACCTCCGGCAGCGGAATCGTTCGCACCAGTGTGAGCGCCTGCCTGTCCTGGGCGGATGTCTCGAGTGTGGACCCGGCAAACAGGGCGATGCAGCACAGCGCCAGAAGCTTGAGCTTCGTCATGGATTCCTCGTCGCTATAGGCAAGGCAGGGGTGCAGGCAAGGATATGACCGTCCGCCATAAATTGCAGTTTAAGCAAGGAGGATTTCCGGGCAGCGTACGTCTTTATTCGCACAGGCTCCGCAAAGAAATGGAGCCATTGCCGGGACATCGAGGGGGCGAATGGTCACCAGGCAGCAGTGCCCATACGGACGGCGAGCGGCCGGTTGCGCGCGTAATCACGTGAAATTGCAGGTTGGCGTGTTCCTGACTCTCGCGGCGCTGGCAGTTGCCGCCAACGCCAGGAATGACGGGCCGCTGCGGCTCGCGCAGACAATCCCGCTGCCCGAAGTCGACGGCCGGATCGACCATTTCTCCATCGACATGAAGGGCCGGCGTGCGTTCCTTGCGGCGCTGGCAAGGAACACCATCGAGGTCGTCGACCTCAAAGCCGGCAGGGTGACACAGACGCTCCCTGGCTTCGCCAAGCCTCAAGGCGTGCTTTTCGTACCCGAGCTCAACAAGCTGTTCGTCGCCACCGGCGCGGATGGCGCCCTGAAGATTCTCGACGGGACATCGCTCACAGTCACCGCGATGGAACACGTATCTCTTGGGGCAGATGCGATCGGCTACGACCCGCGCTCCAGGGAAATTTATTTGGGCTCCGGTGGCGGCGATGCCAATAAAGAGTTGGGCGACCTCACGGTGTTCAGCGCCACGACCGGGGCCCGGGTGGCCGCCCTGACCGCGGATGCCCATGCGGGAGGCAGCCTGGTCGAGAGTCACGGCGAGCGCGTGTTCGTGCTGGTGCCGGAAAAGGCGCAGGTCGTCGTGCTCGACCGAAAGACGCACGCTCAACTCGCCAAATGGACGGTTCCTGCAATCCAGAAGAACGTGGCCCTAGACCTCGACGAGCACGGCCACCGGCTCTTTCTCGGGGTGCGAACCCCTGCAAGCGTCGTCGTTCTCAATTCGGATTCGGGCGCGGTGGTGACTTCGGTTCCCACCGTTGGGACGCTCGATGGCCTGTGGTTCGACGCGGCCACGCGACGCATTTATACGACCGGCGGCGAGGGGTTCGTCGATGTCACGCGACAAATCGACGCCGACCACTACGAGCGGCTCGCGCACATTCCGACCGGCCCGGTCGCCCGTACCTCGGTATTCGTGCCCAAATGGCGGACGCTCTATGTCGCCGTGCCGCGCGACAAGGAGCGCGGCGCGGAGCTTCGTGTGTTCGAAGTCGTGCGTTGAAATCATCCCTCGAGCTCTTCACCGGAAAATGAGGCATCCCACCATGAATCCCCGCTGCATCCTGCTTCGTTCCGTATTTCTCGCCAGCGCAGTCGCCGCGATGGGTGCGGCCGCTCAGGCCCAGGAGCGCGAGGCCCCGCCCGTGCGCGAGGTGCAGGAAATACCGTTGCCGGGCGTGCAAGGCCGGCTCGACCACTTTACGATCGACGGCAAGCGCAAGCGGGTGATCTTCTCCGGCCTCGGCAACGACACCGTGCAGGTCGTGGATGTCTTTGCCGGCCGGATGATCCACCAGATCGAAGGACTCGCTCAGCCCCAGGGCACACTCTACCTCCCGGAATGGGACAGGCTGTATGTCGCGAACTCCGCCGACGGTCACGTGAGTGTCTTTGACGGAACCCATTACACCCTGATCGGCCGCATCGACTTCGGCGCAGGCTCCGATCCGGACAACCTCCGCTACGATGCGGCCGCGAAGAAAATCTATCTCGGTTATGGCGAAGGCGCGATAGCCGTGATCGATCCGGCCACCAACAAGCGCCTGCCCACAGAATACAGGTTCGAAGGGCACCCGGAAGGGTTCCAGCTCGAAACCAAGGGGCCGCGCATCTTCGTCAATGTCGCCGACACGAAGAGCATCCAGGTCATCGACCGCCGCACCGGCAGGATAGTCTCATGGGCATTGCCCAACGGTCAGTCGGCCAACTTTCCCATGGTCCTCGACGAGGCTGACCGCCGCATCTTCATCGGCACCCGCAGGCCGGCTCGCCTCACCGTCATCGATATGGACTCCGGCAAAGTCGTCGCCAGCCTTCCGACCGCCGCCGACATGGACGACATGTTTTACGATGCCGGCCGCAAGCGCATCTATGTGGCCGGCGGCGAGGGATTCCTGGGTGTGGTGCAGCAGGTGGACGCCGATCACTACACGGACATGGGGAAATTCCCGACCGCGATCGGCACGCGCACCGGGGTGTGGTATGAAAAGCGCGATCGGCTGTACGTCGCCGCGCCCCCGAGCGGAATGCTTGGCGCCCGCCTGCTGGTATTCGAGGCGCAAACGGACTAGAAGGTACCGGAGTTGACTTATTGAAAGTCCAATAAGTCAACTCCGGTACCTTATCAAAAGTCGTAGGCGATGCCGGCATAGAAAGCGCGATCCCGCGCGGGCTCCAGCTTGCCGCCGAACAGGAACACGCGCGAGTAGTAGTGCCGGTTCGTCAGGTTGGACACGCCGCCCAGCAGCCGCAGGTGACCCGCGAGGACATAATCGGCGGAGCAATCGATCACGCTGTACGCCGGGATGCGTGCCGGTGTGCCGCCGACGCCGAGGTCGTTATCCTGGAAATACTGGGACGCGACAGAGTCCGCGACCAGGCTGACCTTGTAAACGCCGTCCTCACGCACTGTGACACCGGCCTTGAGCACGTAATTCGGGGCATACGCCGGGGTCCTCCCGGTCTGCCCGGGCACGCTGCTGCGGGTAAAGCGGGCATCCAGGAAGCTCGCGTTGGCGAACAGGGTGACATGGCTGGCGGGCGCGCTCTGGGGCAACAGCTGCAGCAGGTCCCACGATCCTTCCAGCTCGGCGCCGCGGCTGCGCGTGTCGCCCGTATTCACATCCAGCGTCTCGGTCT
>CAZDTG010000303.1:0-4194 GCA_964508005.1 uncultured Steroidobacteraceae bacterium | reverse complement strand
CGAGACGGCGCTTGTGATGCCGCTTCTTCGGCCACGGGTCGGGAAAAAGGATGACGACCTCATCGAGACAGTGTTGAGGAAGCCACCGCGCCAACACCTCGACGGCGTCGTGGCAGATCACGCGGACATTGGTGAGATGCAGCGCCTCGAGCGCCAGCAACAGCCGGCCGACCCCGGGGCGATGCACTTCGATGCCGAGATAGTCGCGTTCGGGGTGGGCTACGGCCATCTTTGCGAGATTCTCGCCGTTGCCGAAGCCGATTTCGGCCGTGCGGGCTGCGCGCCGGCCGAACAGGCGATCCAGATCGAGCGTGCTCGCGCCAGCTGCGCCGGTGCCGGTGCCGCCACCAGCTCCCGGAGCGGCGTTCGCACTTGCGCCGGGCGTGGTGTCGGCGGCGCCGCGGGCGGTGTTCGAAGTTGCAGCCGGGGCCCCCGTCATCGCGCCGATGTCGACCTCGACGCCGTATTTTGGCCACAGAAGCTGCAGCGCGCGTTCCTGCGCCTCGGTGATTCGCCCCGCTCGGGTGACGAATGATCGAATCGCGCGCGGATGCTCTGTGTCGATCATGGGTGCCAAAAATAACGGGGCGGCGGTCGGCAAGGGGTGCGCATCCTACGCGAAGCGGCTCCTGAAGTAAGCACAGACGCTGCCTCAGCCAGGAACATGATGCTTTCGAGCCGACCCCGGGTGATTACAGCCCGCCAGCGGTCACTGCCGGCAACGCGGCCGCGTCCTCTAGCCCGAAACGCAGATTGTTGGTCGTGGCTGGCCGTGTTGGGCGGTCGCTTGCGCCACCATGTCGGTGGAAAGACCCCCGGCTGCGGTCTCGTTTCCTACACCGGACGTCCGGTGCGCGGATCGATCCGCACGACCGGAAGGCCGTCCGCCTTCCATTGTGAGATGCCGCCGATCATGTGGGCGGCCGGCTGGCCAAGCGCCATCCGCTGGCGAGCGGCTGTCATCGAGCGCCCACCGGCAGCGCATGAGAATACGACCCGGCGCGGACCGTCGGGCGGCAGCTGCGAAGCGTCGAAAGTGGAGAGGGGATAGAGGAGCGAGCCCGGAATACGCTCCGCCGCGTATTCCATCGGCTCGCGGACGTCGACCAGCAGAATCTTCCCTTCGGCGAGCAGGTCGCGGACTTCCTCCGGGTCGAATTCGGTCACGTTGTCGGATGTGGTGCGGCTCATGAGTATTCCTCTTGAATAGGTCGGATTCTACCGCGTCGACTGCGCCCGGACGATTTGTCGCCCGGCGGCGTCGGAGCGGCACCTCGCGCAGGCCCGGCGCGCGCCGCTAGCGCCTCGTCGCGGAGCCGAAAGTCGAACCGTGCGCCTATGGTATAAGGCCACGCTTGCTCGTGGTGGATATATACAGACGGAGATCAGAATGAAGAATACGCCGGCTGCCCGCGGTACCCTGACTCTTACAGCCCTCGTGCTGAGTGCCCTGGGAGGTGCCGCATGGGCCGCGGAACCATCAGGCGGTCCGACGCCGTCCCTGAGCGAGCTTTGTCACATCGATTCCAAGGGTGACAAGAAGGACGAATGGAAGCGGGCGCCGAAGGCAGAGAGCTCGGTAACGCAGCACCACTTCAGCGCCGGCGGCAAAGCGTTCGATTACACGGCCACGGCAGGCACGCTCATCGTCCGCGATGATGACGACAAGCCGATCGCGAGCATGAGCTACATCGCGTACGCGAAGCGCGACGTCAAGGACGCCGGCACGCGCCCGATCCTGTTTGCCTTCAATGGCGGCCCCGGCTCCTCGTCACTGTGGCTGCACATGGGCGTACTCGGTCCGCGCCGTGTGGTCGTATCCGATCCGGGGCCGACACCCGCGGCGCCCTTCCGTACCGTAGACAATGATTTCGGTGTGCTCGACAAGAGCGACCTCGTCATGATCGATCCCGTCGGCACGGGAGTCAGTCATGCCGTCTGCGACCATCAGGACGAGGAGTTCTGGAGCGTCGACCCGGATATCGACTCCATCGGCCGTTTCATTGCGCAGTATGTGAGCGACAACGGCCGCTGGATCTCGCCGAAGTATCTGTTGGGTGAGAGTTACGGCACCACGCGCGGAGCCGCGATCGTCGACTATCTGCGCGCCCGCCGTTCGCTCACATTCAACGGACTCATCCTCGTTTCGGTGGCGACCGACATCGAGGCGCTGTTCGCCGAGTTGCCCGGCAACGATCGGCCGTACGCGGTCTACCTGCCCGGCTTCGCCGCGGTCGCCTGGTACCAACACGCGCTCCCCGGCCAGCCTGCCGCGCTCGAGCCGTTTCTCGAGGAGGTGCGCCGCTACGCGGCCGGTCCATATGCCGCGGCGCTTCTGAAGGGCGACGCGCTCACCGATGCGGAGCGCGATGCGGTTGCCGGGAAGCTGCACGAGTACACCGGGCTCGCGGTCGAGTATCTGAAGTATGCCAACCTGCGGGTCTCGGAGAGCGCGTTCACGCACGAGTTGCTGAAATCCCAGCGCAGGACCGTCAGCCGCCTCGACGGCCGTTTTGCCGGGCCGACGCTCGATCCGCTGCAGAAGTTCGCGGAGTACGACCCCGAGTTCGCGGCGATCGGCGCTGCCTTCACCGCGGCGTTTCTCGACTACTATCATGGAGATCTGAAGTTCGGCCAGGGCCTCACGTACCGCACCACGAACTTCTCGATCGGCGACAAGTGGAAGTGGACCCACAGACCGATCGGCTCCGGGGCGCAGCAGCCGATCGTCAACTCCGGCGTCGATCTCGCGCAGGCGCTGGTGCAGGACCCGAATCTCCACGTGCTCGTTATGAACGGCTACTACGATCTCGCCACGCCGTTCTCCGCAACCGAATACTTCATGACGCATCTGGGCGTACCGCCTGGGGCGAGCTCGCGCATCCGGATGAAGTACTACGAGGCGGGCCACATGATGTATGTGAATCCGGCGTCGCTGCGGAAAATGAAGGGCGACCTGGACGAGTTCATCGGCTCCACGTCGCATCCGTAGGGACACTGTCCCACCTTGAGGCCGGCCCCCCCCCGGTCCTTGTAGGTCCGCGGGGCTGCGGGTAGATTGCGCGTCACTCATGACGACCCAGGACATCATCTCCGCCGTCACGGTGTTGTTCATCGTCGGGATGATCTGGCTGCGGACGCGTATGCAATATGCGCGCCGCGCACGTGGAGTGTTGCAGCTGCAGCGCGCGGGGACAATTTACTTCGCCGCCGCGGCCGCGGTGTTGGTATTGGGTTGGCTCGCCGCGCCGCTGGTCGGGCGTCTCGTATGGCCCGACACGAGCGTGACGCCCGGGCTGATGCGTGTGATCTGGTTCCTGGCGACCTACTACGTGTTCATCCTCGTCCATCGCATCCTCAGGGTGAGAGGCGTCGAGGTCTTCAAGGCCGCTGATTAGGAGTGTCGGGGCCGCAGCCAGGCGCCCGGGCTCCCTACGGTCCCTGCTCGCTCCAGCCTCCGCCGAGTGACTTGTAGACAGACACCAGGTCTTGCGCCAGCACCAGCTCGAGCACGACCGTTACACCGCCGCCGGCAAGCGCCCCGAGTCCCAGCTCGACAGGCACTCCCCGGTAGATGGGCAGCTCGCTAAACACGGCAGCGTCAACTTTCGACGATCCACCCCCGACGCTGGGCAGCCTCGAGGAACGCCCTTACATCGTCCTCGAGGCTGTCGTCTTTCTCACTTAGAACTCGCGCAACGATCTCCTCCGCGCTGTATCTGCCGTCGCACAGCTCGAGGATCATCGCCGCGCTTTCATTCAACTGTATCGGGCCCTTCGGGGAGACCAGGGTGTGATCGCTCCCTGAGAGTCTCGTCTGCAACTGATACCCCGCCGCCAGCCGCATTTTGCGCCCGAGGGACCCTGTCTTGCCCTTCATGCCCTGGCTCCGGCGCACCAGCGTAGTTGCGGATGCGCTCGGTGGATTGCCCGCAAGGCCGGCACTTGCCCGCCTGTAGCGGTGTCACGTGCGTCACATCACGCCGGATCAGCCATGTTCACCGTGCAAGCGCTGGGCCAAAGGGTGCCGTCGCGCCAACTCAGGGCGCGCCGACGAGGAGGCCTGGACGCTGTCTAACGCAGCGCGAGGCGTTGCTGGGGCGGCTCTTTATGCGCCGTGGGCGAGGGGTATTCCATGTCGCTTGATCCGCCGATAGAGGGTGTTGCGGCTCATGCCGAGTTGCAGGGCGACGC
>CAZDTG010000302.1:0-4225 GCA_964508005.1 uncultured Steroidobacteraceae bacterium | reverse complement strand
CTCGTCTTTCTGGTCATGCGCCAGGTGATGCCCATCGCAGCGGGGCTGGCGAGCGGGGTGGCGCTCAGCAGCTTCGGCACGGTGAGCCGCCTCGTGATGTGGGGCATGCAGGCGCCCGCGCGGCTGCGCGCGTTTGTCTGATCCTGCGTCCGAGGCTGCGCAAGCCAACTCAACCGCTTTGGATTCATGGAGGGATTATGAAAGTGCTTTGTCTCCTCGCCTGGCTCGTACTGATGAGCGCCTGTTCCTCGTTCGGTGTGCGTTGCGACACGCGCCTGCGACCGATCAATCCTCCGCAAGCGGCCCGAAACGGCTTGCCTGCCACGGCGCCCACTACTCAGATCCCCGCTGCGACTTCGCCGGTCGGGAAGCCGCCCGCCGAGGCTGCGCCGACCCCGGGAACCTCTGCCGAGACTTCGCAGACCTCGAAGCTCCGCGCATCGATTCCGCCCAGCCCGAAGCTCCCCGGATTGACTTCGCCCACTTCCAGCGTCCCCGCGCTGCCTTCTGGCAGCGGATCGCCGGAGAAGCCATGAAGACCGCGACGGCTGAGCAGCCACTCGAGAGCTATTTCCGGGAGGCGGCTTCGTGGGACCAGGACCGTGTGGCCGAGGCACGCCGTACCGCCCGCGTGGCATGGCGTGTGGCTGGAGCGGGTTGGATCTGCGCGGTGACGGGTGGCGCCTCGCTGCTGTTGCTGACGCCGCTGAAACGTGTCGAACCGTTCGTAGTGCGCGTGGATAACGCCACGGGCATCGTCGACGTCGTCCCGGTCTACGCCGGCGGTGCTACAGCGGACCAATCGATCACTCGCTATTTCCTCACCCACTACGTCACGACTTGCGAGCGATTCAACTTCGCGACGGCCGAGAGCGATTACGACGAGTGCGGGGCGTTTCACGCCGCACAGCGCAATCAGGCGTGGTCGGCCCTGTGGAACAGGAACAACCCCGCCTCACCGCTGAATGTTCACAAGGACGGCAGTACAGTGCGTGTGCAAGTTGAATCGGTGAGCTTCTTTCAGCGCGGCAACGGCGCCACCGACCTGGCACAGGTGCGCTACGCGAAAGCCGAGCGCCAGGGTAGCGATGGTGCGGAGCGCTTCAGCCACTGGATCGCGACACTCCAATACGCCTACACGGCGCCCTCGAAGGACCCGCGGGTCCGGCGCTGGAACCCGCTCGGTTTCAAGATAGTGGAGCTCGTCTCCGAGCCCGAGGTGCTCGCCACCACACCGGTCACCAACCGATAAGGACATCGAGGAAATTCCAATGGACAGGCACTTTCGAAGAACTTGCGCGGCACTGGCGCTCTTGCTCGCGCCCATATTGATCGGGCACGCCGAGCCGCCCGCAGCCAAAGCTGACCCGGACACCCGCATCCGCATAACGAGCTACAGCGGCGACAAGGTCTACCGCCTCGTGGGGTACGTCGGCTATCAGATCGATCTGGAGTTCGAGCCCGATGAGACGTTTGTCGGGCTAGGCGCCGGCGATATCGAGGGGCTGGCCTTCGCCTCCCAGGGCAACCACCTGTTCCTGAAGCCCAAGGCTTCCCGGGTCAGCACCAACCTTACTGTGTTGACCAATCGTCGCGAATATCAGTTCGATTACACCGCGAGCACCGAGCGCCCGGAGCCCCGTGAGCCGGATGTGACGTACGTGTTGCGTTTCACTTACCCCAAGCCGCCGGCGGCAGGGGATCCCGTAGCCAAAATCGAGCGCCAGCTCGAAAGCGCGGCCACCCAACGGCCCCGCAATTTCGATTACTGGTATTGCGGCTTCCCGGTACTCAAGCCCATCGCGGCGTCTGATGATGGCGTACACACCCGACTGCGCTTCGGCGCCCACACCGAGCTCCCCGCAATATTCGTTCGCAATGACGATGGCAGCGAGTCGCTGTTGAATTTCAACATGGACGCGGGCGATGTGGTCATTCATCGGATCGCACGGCGATTCGTCCTGCGTCGCGGTCACCTTCGCGGCTGCATAGTGAACGAGTCGTTCAGTGGCGGCGGTGAGCGGCTGGATTCGGGAACTGTTTCTCCCGCTGTCGAGCGAGTGACGCAAGGAGGCCGTCCATGAGCTCCCCTGAAACCGAGGCGGGAGCCCATCCCGAGCAGGTGCAGCCGCTGGGCATGAGATCGGGTGTCGATATCGGGCAGGTGCAGCCGGGCGTGAGCTCGGGTGGCGGTACCGCGCAGATGCAGTCTCCGGGTGTGACGTCAGGTGCCGATAGCGTTGAGGGGGAACGTGGTACTGCCACCGTCAACAGCGTGCGGTCCATGCACTCTCGGATAAGCAGCGTGCTGGCCGCCGGACTCATGATCGCCTTGGGGTTGGGCGCTCTGTCCTGGTATTACGCGAACGCATTGAATCGACAGAAGCGCATACGTCAGTCCGCCGTGACGGCCGCTGCTAACAGCGCGCAGGGGGAAATGGCCCTGCCCCCATTGGGCACTGTCGATTTCCCCCACGTGACAATGCCTTCCACGGCAGCTGCGGCCTCCGAGCTCAACACCGACGCGCCGCCGCAGAGGCTGAGTGTCTCAGGAATCCCAGCCCCGGCCGTTGCTCCCGAATTGCCTCTGGAGCGGTCTGTGTCGGGCTACACGGCCTCCGACCCATACCGTTCTCCGCAGAGACAGGTTGCGCCCGATCGCCGTTTGTCCGGTGTTGCCTTCGCGCGCGAATCCGTACAGACCTCGCCCGCTCCCGCCATCCCGGTCGAGGGCCCGGTGGTCGAGACCGGCACCGTCCCGATGAGTCCGACAGCAATGGGTCAATCTCTTCCGGGCGCTCGAAAGGAGGGTGATCTGACGACGCTGCTGCGGCCAAGCGTGACGACCCCCGCGCGGGCCCAGATGCTTCCCACGCAACAGTTCCTGCTGCCGAAAGGAGCGTTCATCGACTGCACGCTGGAGACCGCCATCGATTCGACTCTGCCGGGGATGACGACCTGCGTCACCGCGACAGACACATTCGGCGTCGACGGCAAGGTCGTTCTGCTCGAGCGCGGCTCGAAGCTGGTGGGCGAAACCCGTGGAGAAGTCCAAAAGGGAGCGGCGCGAGTCTTTGTTCTTTGGACGGAGGCGCGAACGCCCACGGGCGTGCTGGTTCCGCTCGACTCGCCGGGGACCGACGAGCTCGGGCGGGCAGGTCTGCCGGGTCAAGTCAATCGACACTTCTGGGATCGCTTCGGCGCCGCGATGCTGATTTCGGTCATCGACGGCGTAGTTCAGGCCGCTGTGCAATCGTCCGCGCGGGGCGGCGGCGCGATCATCTACAACCCCTCCACATCGCAAAATGCTCTTACCGAGGTACTCAAGGGAACCCTCAACATCCCACCCACCGTGGTCAAGCACCAGGGCGAGCGGATCCAGATTCTGGTTGCGCGTGATCTCGATTTCAGGCCCGTTTATGAGCTCCGCACCACCGGTTTCTGAGCGGGTGCTCCCGCAATCGTGCACCGCCGCGCAGCGCCGCGTGCCGACCGACCCGTCGGCGCTCGATCTCACACTGCAGGCTCTGCGGCCCCTTCTGGCCGAGGAGACGGTGACCGAGGTTTGCATCAACCGCCCGCTGGAGGCATTCGTGGAAACCCGCAGTGGCTGGCGACGCCAGTCGCTGCCCTTCGCGGACTTCGACTGGTGCCGCCGGCTGGCCAAGCTGGTGGCCCACTCGACGCGGCAGCGGATCGATGAGTCCTGTCCCCTGTTATCCGCCTCGCTGCCGGGCGGCGAGCGGATTCAGATCGTGCTGCCGCCTGCAACCAGCCTCGGTTGTGTGGCGATCACCATCCGCCGGCCATCGGATGCGGTGTGGTCGATCGACGAGTTGGCGACGCGCGGCATTTTTCGAACCACCCGACCAGCGAGCGAGGCTTTGGATGAGATCGAGGCTGAGCTGCTGCGCCTGCTGGCGGCCACGGATTATGAGGCCTTCATGCGTCTCGCCGTGAAGGCCCGCAAGAACATCCTGGTGTCGGGGCCCACCGGCTCCGGCAAAACGACCTGGACCAAGGCATTGATCCGGGAAATCCCTGCCGACGAGCGGCTGGTCACGATCGAGGATGCGCAGGAGCTGGTGCTCGAGCGGCATGCCAACCATGTGCGCCTCTTCTACAGCAAGGACGACCAGGGCCAGGCCCGCGTCACTCCCAAACAACTGCTCGAGTGCTGCCTCAGAATGAGGCCCGATCGGATTCTGCTGGCGGAGCTGCGCGC
>CAZDTG010000301.1:0-4242 GCA_964508005.1 uncultured Steroidobacteraceae bacterium | reverse complement strand
CGCCGCTCGCCACGTTCGAGATCACCGCCGGCGGGGCGGCGAATACGTACTCGACGTACGACCAACTGGGCCGCCAGATGTACCTCGCGGTCACCGCGAAGTTCTGAAATTTGGCGCTCCTCAAGTCCGACCGAGGGCGGTCCCTGTGCGGCGGGACCGCCCTCTTCTTGCACAAGACAGGCCTTCCCGCTGTCAGTCGCCGTCAGCCCGGGCCGATTCGAGCGGAGCAGCATCCCGGACGGAGGCGTGGCTGAGTCAAAACCTGTACGTTGCGCCGAGGAGAAAGAATCGTCCCACGGCTCCGTCCTGATTGAGCGTGGTGTAGGCCAATTCGGCACCTCCACCATAGGTTTGCAGGTCAACCGGCGGGACTGAATCGAACAGGTTCGTAATGGAACCGTGCACCGTCAGATGATCGGTTACCGCATAAGCCGCATAGAGATTCACGTCGGTGAAATGGCCTACGGAGCAATAGCCGTTCCACGCGGAGGGGAGCGTCGTCACCGAGGAGGAAAGCGCGGGGCCATACGCCGAAGGCGAGCGCCCTTGCAGCGCCGACAGGCAGGTCGGGTAACCGGATGACGGATCGATAATCGAGAATGAGTTTGTGTAGTTCAGCGTGACCGTGCTCGTAAACGGCCCTTTGTCCCATGTCAATGATGCCGTCAGGCGGCTGCGCGGATTGCCGGTATCACCCGAAATACTCTGCGGTCCGTGGGTATTGAGCAGGTTGAATGTTTGCCCGGCAGCGACGAGCTCGTACTGCAGCATATAGGTCCAGTTGAGCTCGCCGCGCAAGCGACCCCAAGCGCCTACGTCGTACTGGCCCTTGAGGTCGACGTCGAAACCCGAGGTCTTGGTGCTGCCTGCATTGACGTACGGGATGAGGGTATATGAGGGATAGCCCACGGGTGTTGGCACGTTGACCGTTGGGCAAGGTGCTCCGCCGGTGGTCGTAGCCGTACATTGCGGCAGCACCGCCGGCGGCCCGCGAACGAGCTGGATCGCATCGACATAGAACCCGCCCGCCGAGGAGGCCGAGATGATGTCGTTCGTCAGCACGATGTGGTACCAGTCCGCCGAGACGTTCAAAGCCTTGAACGGCTCGTAAATGAAGCCAACCGTGGCGTTGTTGGAGGTGACGGCCCTCAGTTTGGGATTGCTGGCCGAGACGCCTACCGCTGGATAAGAGCACAGGGCATTGAACGTACCCTTCACATTCGCGATGCCACCGGGGCAGAGGGCCGGGTCGTTGGTGTTGCCCTGGCCGAACGCGATCCCGGACACACCCGCTTCGGCAATCGACGGTGCTCTGAACCCCCTCCCCCAGGTGCCGCGGATGGCGAGCTCGTCCACGGGCGAGTATTTGATCCCGAACTTCGGCGTCGCCGAGCCGCCATAGGTATCATAGTGGTCGTAGCGCACGGCCCCGTCCACTTCCAACTGCTTGATGGGCTTGCCACCCAACTCGAGGAATTCCGCAATGTCGTCCTGGGATCCCACCGCAAAGGCAGTGGATCCCATTTGATAACCCGACTCGACGGAGGGCGGGTTGCGGGCGTTCAAGGCCTTTTTGATGTACTGCACGCCCGCGGCCATGGTGAAGGGCCCTCCGGGCATCTGGAACAGATCACGCGAACCGTGCACGTCGATGATTCCCAGCGTGCTCGAGGGGTGGTCCGAATCCTCCGGCGCGAACAACGCCGCGCCGTTGGTGCTGACTCCCGGAACATAGGACCCATTATTGAGAGCCGTCTGCGCGAGTGACGGTATGAGTGACCCAAACATCTTCTGGGTCATGCTGGCATACATGATCCCCAACTGTCCGTCGATGTCCCAGCCGGCGAAGTTGCCTCTCACGTCGCCGAACAACCGATAGGTGATCGTGTCGACGTCGACCTGATAGGCGCCGATGTCGGGAAAGCTGTAAACCAGGTTCGCCGCCGCTCCAGTGGTATTGAGCGGCGACGTCGCGGGCAGAGAGAGGACCGGATACACGGCGGTCCCGGCCAGCCTGCCCGGGGCGAACGCGATGTTGACAATGGAGCCGTTCTCCTGGCCGGTGTTGTTGAAGGCATGACCGAAAGTCGGTGGGGGTGGAGCGATCTGCTGCGCCTGGCTGTCGAATATCGACCCGGTGACCGTCAGCTCCCAGTCGGCGCCGAGAGTCTTCGTGAATTTGCCGAGCAGATTGATTTGCGTCGTCGGCGACTGCAGGGTTCCCGGGAAGGCAAACGTACATTTTTGCGCGCTCTGCAATGCCTGGGTGCAGCCCGGCAAAAACTGCTCTACAGCACCCGTCGCCGGATTCACGAGGTAGCCGGTGACGCTGTCCGGATAGGTCAGAGCGAAGGCGCCCACCGCGCCCGGCTTGGTGTTGAGGCCGCCCGGCAGGAAGCTCCAATCAAGCGTCGTGTATGCGCCGCTGCGACTCGACCCGAGAATCTTGTCGGTGTGGTGCCAGTCTACTGCCACGTACACGTTGTAGCCGTCGTTCGGCAGATCGCCCATGCCCCAGATGCCCGCCCCGTGCTCGGTCGTCCCGTCGCCATGCTGGCTCGTACCTGCCTCGAAGTTGATCTCGGACCCGACATAGCTCTTCTTCAACTTGATGTTGACCACCCCGGCGATGGCGTCGGCGCCATAGAGCGCCGAGGCACCGTCTTTGAGTACTTCGACCCCTTCGACCGCGTTGAACGGGATGGCGCTCACGTCGACGAAGCTGCGCTCGCCGTCATCGCTGAGCGGATAAGAGACCATGCGTTCGCCGTCGATCAGGGTCAGGGTGTCGCCCACCGACAATCCCCGCAACGCAATGCCGCTTGCGCCAGCAGCAAAGGCCTGGCCGAAGGATTGATTGAGAGCTCCCGAGCCGTTTGCCGAGACGTTGCGCAGCACGTCCGCGATGTTGGTGTATCCGGAATTTACCAAATCGTCTGCCGTGATGATCTGCACGGGGCTGGGTGTCTCGGCGTCGGTACGCTTGAGCAGGGTCCCGGTGATCGTGACGGTCTGCACAGGCTCCGCCGCTTGCGCTGACGCTGACGTCTGCTGGGCGTTGGCGGACACACCCCACAATGTACACGCGACTACCATTGCCGCGCACAGCACTCTGCGTCGTAGGCTTTGCGGAGATGAGCGCCTCGCCGCGTGCTTTTCGAGTTGTGTTGCTTTCATGGGAATCCCCAAGTTTTCCTGACAATCCGCCGACGCGCGTCCGGCTGTTGCTTTTGGGGAGCAGGTGCGATCGAAAGGCAGCTTCTGACATAACATCGAAGCGCTGTCAAGAATCGTTGTCGGAGGGCAACGCACGACTCGGGCGTATGCGTTGCACGGGGATCGGGAATCAGAATGGGACGCAGGTAACGCCTTCGCTCAAGCGCGTCAGCGCTCAGGGAACTGTCGCACGATACTCACACCGCCCCGCGCGCGGTCAGTCGCTGTCGGCTCTCGGTCGCCAGGCCTGCACGAGTTGTTGTTGGCGCCGCGGGGGGACGGGGTCGTAATGGCTGAGCTCCATCGCGTAGGCGCCCTCACCTCCGGTGAGAGCCTTGAGGCGTAGCTGGTATTCGGTGATTTCCGCCAGGGGCACGAGCGCCTGCACCGTGGCGCGCTGGCCGGGCAACGTATTGTTGCCGTTGATGCGCGCGCGCCGGGTCGCGAGGTCTCCGGTGATGTCGCCGATCGAGCTCGCGGGCGCGGTGATCTCGAGGCGCATCACTGGCTCGAGCACGATCGGGTTGGCCTTCTGCACGGCTTCGAGGAAGGCCTTGCGGCCCGCGGAGGCGAATGCGACCTCCTTCGAATCGACGGGATGATGCTTGCCGTCATAGACGACGACACGCAGGTCCTGCATGGGGAACCCCGCCAGCGCCCCTTCGGACAGCACCTGGCGCACGCCCTTCTCCACCGCCGGGATGAATTGTCCGGGGATCGCGCCGCCGACGACCTCATCGACGAACTCGAAACCCTCCCCGCGGGCGAGCGCTTCGACGCGCAGGAAGACTTCGCCGAACTGCCCGGCGCCACCGGTCTGTTTCTTGTGCCGGCAATGTCCCTCGGCCGGGCGGGTAATGGTCTCCCGGTAGGGCACGCTCGGGGGATGAGTCTTGATGTGCACGCCATAACGCTCGGTCATGCGCTCGAGCAACACCCGCAGATGCAACTCGCCCATGCCATAGATGACCGTCTCATTCACGGCGGGATGATGCTCGATGCGCACGCAGGGGTCTTCGGCCATGA
>CAZDTG010000300.1:0-4242 GCA_964508005.1 uncultured Steroidobacteraceae bacterium | reverse complement strand
TTATGCTCAGACGTACGAAGATAGTCGCCACGGTGGGACCGGCGACCGATGACTTGGGCGTGCTCACGGGAATGATGCGCGAGGGTGTCGACGTCGTGCGGCTCAACGCCTCGCATGGCACCGTCGAGGATCGCCGGCGGCGCCTTGCGCTGGTGCGGGAAAGCGCGCGCATCGCGGACAGGTGCGTTGGCATCCTGCTGGACCTCAGCGGTCCGAAGATCCGCATCGAGGGCTTCCGCGAAGGACGCGTCATGCTGAAGGAGGGCCAGCCCTTCACGCTCGACACCGCGCTCGACCCAAAAGGGGGCACGATCGAAGCCGTGGGCGTCGCTTACAAGGATCTGCCGAAAGATGTGTCTTCGGGCGACGTCCTCCTGTTGAATGACGGACAGATCGTGCTCGAAGTCGAACGCGTGAGCGGTACGAGGATCGACACACGCGTGCGAGCGGGCGGCGAGCTGTCCGACCGCAAGGGCCTCAACCGCCAGGGTGGCGGGATTTCGGCCCCCGCGTTGTCCGACAGGGATCGCGAGGACATCAAGTTCGGCGCGCGGGAGGAGGTTGATTACATCGCCGTATCCTTCGCGCGCGATGCGGCCGATATCGAAGAGGCTCGCCGGCTCGTTCGCGAGGCCGGCAGCGACGCCCGCATCGTGGCGAAGATCGAGCGCCACGAGGCAATCACCAACCTGCAGGGAATCATCGACGCCGCGGATGTGGTGATGGTCGCGCGCGGCGATCTGGGCGTCGAGATGGGTTATGCCGAGCTGACAGGACTGCAAAAGACGATCATCCACCAGACTCGCAGCCGCAATCGGGTCGTGATCACGGCTACCCAGATGATGGAGTCCATGATCCAGAATCCGGCCCCCACCCGCGCCGAGGTGAGCGACGTTGCGAACGCGGTGATGGATGGCACCGATGCCGTCATGCTCTCCGCGGAGACCGCGGCCGGCCGCTATCCCGTGAAGGTCGTGGCGGCGATGTCCGAGGTCATCGAGGGCGCAGAGAAATACCAGCTCACGCACGTCCGCTCGCGTCATCGGGTCGAGGGGCACTTCAAGGGCACCGAGGAAGCGATCGCGATGGCCGTCATGTACACGGCCAACCATATGAAGGTCCGCGCGATCGTGGCGCTCACCGAGACGGGCGCGACCCCGCTGTGGATGTCGCGCATCCGCTCGGACATACCCGTTTACGCGTTCACCCGTCACGAGGCGACCCGGCGGCGGGTCACCATGTATCGTGGCGTGTATCCGGTGATTTTCGACGTCACCCAGAACGAGTCCACAGGGGATCTGTACCGCGCGATCTTTTCACGCCTGCTCGAGCTGCGGCTCGTCAAGAGCAACGACCTCGTGATTCTGACGAAGGGCGAGTTGTCGGGCGCCACGGGCGGCACCAACTCGATGCAGATTCTCAAGGTCGCCACCGCCTAGGGCCCGCGTTGCGGCTCAAACATTACATCCTCGCGGCGGTAGCGGTGCTGGTTCTCGCACCGCTTGCCGTCGTGCATGGAGTACTGCGCGCGTCGTTGGCGCAGCTTGACGGAAGCCGCGGGGCTGCCGGCCTGAGCGCTCCTGTGCGGGTCGAGCGGGATCGGCTCGGCGTCGTGACGCTCGTGGCGGCGAATCGTGGCGATCTGGCCTACGCGACCGGCTTCGTGCACGCGCAGGATCGATTCTTCGAGATGGATCTGTCGCGGCGGCTGGCCGGCGGTGAGCTTTCCGAGCTGTTCGGCAAGGTGGCGATCGGGCAGGACGAGAAGACCCGCCGGTTCCACTTCCGCAACGTAGCGCGCGCCGTCATCCAACAGGCGCCACCGCAGCAGCGGGCTCTCCTCGAGGCGTACGCGAGAGGGGTGAATGCCGGCCTGGCGAGCCTGCACGGCCGGCCTTGGGAATACTGGCTGCTCGGCTCCCCTCCGGCACCCTGGCGAGCCGAAGACACCGTCCTCGTGGTGCACGCCATGTGGCTGGATTTGCAGGCGAACGGAATATATCGGGAAATGCTCCGGCGCGAGATCAACGCGCGCATCGGCGGGAAGGAGTGCGACGCCGGTTGGAAGTGCGGGCTGCGCTTTTTCTACCCGGCGCGGACGGAATGGGACGCGGCCAACAATCCGGCGACCGGGTCGGCTGCCGCTGGAGCGGCTGCAATGGCTTCTTCTGGCATCGTGCCGCCGGCCGCCGGCATACCCGGGCCGGACGTGTTGGATGTGCGCGGGGCCACGGCGGCGATCCCGGCTCCGGCGCCGGGCGTAGATGCGCCGGCGAAGAAGGCGCCCGCCGTCGCGAGTCCATCCGGACTGATGACCTCGGTCACGCGTCAGGCTATCGCCCCCGGGAGTCCCGGGGTGTTGACCGCTCTGTCGCCGCCGGTTGCGGTTTCCCCCGGCGAGAGCCCTCCCGAGGTCGGCAGCAACAACTGGGCGGTCGCGGGCCGGTTGACCCCAACCGGCTCGGCATTGGTCGCCAGTGACATGCATCTTGGGCAGTCCGTGCCCACCCTGTGGTATCACGCCCGTCTGCGTACCACGGGGACGGCGGCGGAGCCGGCATTGGACCTGACCGGCGTCACGTTGCCGGGAGCCCCGCTGCTCGTCGCCGGATCCAACGGACATATCGCCTGGGGATTTACGAACAGCTATGGCGACTGGCTCAACATCGAGCTCGTGCCGTGCACGTCGGTCGGGGAAACTGAGCTGCGAACTCCCTCGGGCATGGTGCCGCTGACGGTGGAGCGCGAGGAGATCCGCGTAAAGGGTGCGCAGCCCCTCGTGGAGGAAGTGAAGTCCGGACCCGCGGGCACGTTGCTGCGCGCCGAGCCCGAGCGGCAGATGTGTTGGTTCGGATCCTGGCTGGCGACATTGCCTGCCGCCACCAACATGAATCTCCTCGGCCTGGAGCGTGCGGCGTCCGTCGACGAGGCGCTCGCTCTGGCGCCGAACGTAGGTATTCCGCATCAGAACCTGGTGGTCGGCGACCGCGAAGGTCACATCGGGTGGACCATTTACGGCCGGATTCCAGCGGACATCGGCGCCGAACGCTCGAACGGGCACTCGCCGTGGACGACGGTGGAAGACCATCCGCGTATCCTCGACCCGGCGGTCGGGCTCATCTGGACCGCGAACGCGCGTCCGACCGACGACGAGCGGCAGGAAGCCGCCATCGGCGGCGATCTCGCATCGCTCGGCTCCGAATACGACCTGGGCGCCCGTGCGCGCCAGATCCGCGACGACCTGCTCGCCCTGCACGGACCGGCCACTCCCGCGCAGATGCTGCAGATCCAGCTCGACGACCGCGCGATATTCCTGACGCGCTGGCGCGATCTGCTGCTCGGCCTGATCGATGCCGGGAGGGACCACCCCAAGCGCGCCGAATTCAGGAAGCTGGTGGACGCCTGGAGCGGCCGTGCCGATGTCGATTCGGTCGGTTATCGGCTGGTGCGCGCTTATCACGCTCAAACCGAGCGTGCGGTGTGGGGGATGATGGCGCGCGCGCTCAAGATTCCCGAAACGGACAGTCCGATCCTGCCGTCGCAGTTCGAAGCGCCCCTGTGGCAGCTCGTGCACGAGCAGCCGCTGCACATGCTTGCGGCGGACTACCCCACCTGGCGCGACTTTCTGCTCGCGCAGCTCGACGACACCATCGCCGATCTGGAGAAGAGCTGTGGCCGGCTCGACCGCTGCAACTGGGGCTCCCGCAGGGTCGTGCACATCCAGCATCCGATCTCGCATGGCGCGCCGTTCCTGTCGCCGCTGCTGGATATGCCTGTAGTTCAGCTCCCGGGCGATCACGACATGCCACGGGTCCAGGATGGCCCCTTCGGGGCCTCGGAACGCTTCGCGGTCTCCCCCGGTCATGAGGACCAGGGTTACTTCCACATGCCCGGCGGTCAGAGCGGACACCCACTCTCGCCCTACTACAGGGCAGGCTTTCTCGAATGGGCCCACGGGCAGCCGCTGCCTTTCCTGCCGGGGACCCCCGAGCACACGCTCACCCTGCGGCCGCAACAGACACCGACACCATGAACGAGCGTTTCACCAGTACCGAACGATACATTGCGACCGAAGATCTCATGATGGCGGTCAACGCCGCGATCACGCTGGCGCGGCCCCTCCTCATCAAAGGCGAGCCCGGCACCGGCAAGACGCAGCTCGCGCAGGAGATCGCCCGCTCGCTCGCCTGTCCGCTCTACGAGTGGCACATCAAGTCGACCAGCAAAGCCCAGCAGGGGCTT
>CAZDTG010000299.1:0-4243 GCA_964508005.1 uncultured Steroidobacteraceae bacterium | reverse complement strand
CGTCAGGATCGCGGTAGACGAAGCCACTGCCGGCGCGCACTCTGGTGATGCCGGGCATGCGGTCGCTCACATAGTGCAGGCCCGCAATGACTGCGGCCGTGACGGGATCGAGGGTGGGCGGATCCGCGATCTTCACAACCGCTCAACTCGCCCGTTATCCCCCGCGTGACTCGCTTACCCGCCCACCGAGACCGCTCCGGTGACTTCGCTCGCGCGTTTCGGATACACGCGCGGCTCGTGCTGTACGCTCACCCACTGGTCCGTAGTGAATGCCTCGATGGCCCACTCTCCACCAAAGCGCCCGATGCCGGAGTTCTTTTCACCGCCGAACGGACAGTTGGGCAGATCATTGACGGGTTGGTCGTTGACGTGCGCCATGCCGCATTCCATGCGCTGCGCGAATCGCGCGCCCCGCTCCAGATCGCGCGTGAAGACACACCCCGACAGGCCCTGTTCCGTGTCGTTGGCCGTGTGCAGGGCGTCTTTCTCGCCGCGCACCCGGATGAGCGGCGCTACGGGTCCGAACAGCTCCTCGCGGGCAACTGTCATGTCGTTGCGTACGTCGGCAAATACGTGCGGCGGCAGTACCAGGCCGTTGGGCTGCCCGCCGGTGAGCTCACGCGCCCCGGCTTGTCGCGCTTCGGCGATCAGCTTCTGCAGCCTCGCGAGCTGGCGCTCATTGATGATGGGTCCGATGAGAGTATCGTCGTCCTCCGGATTCCCGGTCTTCACGGCGCGCACTCGTTCGGTGAAGCGTTGAGTGAACTCATCGTATACCGCCTCATCCACGATGAAGCGATTGGCGCTCATGCAGATCTGGCCCTGGTGCAGGAACCTGCCGAAGACCGCCGCCTCGAGCGTCTGTTCCATCGGTGCGTCCTCGAGAACCACGAAGGGCGAATTGCCTCCCAGCTCCAGATCCACACGCTTGATGATCTTTGCTTTAGCGGCGGCGAGCTCCGCGACCCCGCGGCCCACTTGCGTGGACCCGGTGAAGGAGATCACGCGCGGGGTCGGATGGGTGACGAATGCATTCCCGATCTCTTCACCGGCGCCAACGATCACGCTCAGCAGGCCTGGGGGTAACCCCGCCTCCTCGAAGATCTTGGCGAGCAGTAATCCGCCGGTGACCGGGGTATCGCTCGCGGGCTTGACGACCGCGGCGTTGCCGGCTGCGAGGGCAGGGCCGAGAGAGCGGCTGGTCAGATGCAGCGGCCAGTTCCACGGGCTGATGATGCCCACCACGCCAACCGGTTTGCGATAGACGCGGCATTCCTTGCCGGGCACGTCGGCCGGCAGAATTCGGCTCTGCGCGTTGTAAGGAATCCGCGCGGCTTCGAGAATCACTGCACTCGCCGAGGCGCACTCCATCTTCGCCTTCAGCCGTGTGCTTCCCGACTCGTGAATGAGCCAGGCCACAATCTCGTCCTCGCGCTGGTTCATGATCGTTACGGCTCGTTCCATGACGGCCGCGCGCTCGGCCGGCGGCCGGGTTGCCCAGTTCGGCTGTGCCGCAGCCGCGGCTGCGTACGCCTCCTCGAGATCCTGCTCGTTGGCCGAGGCAAGCTCGAGCAGCGTGTCACCTTTGAAAGGGTCGAGATCCCGTATGCGCTTCTGCGAGCGTCCGATGCGCCACGAATCTCCAATGAGCATGCGATCAAACCCGGTGTATCGGGATTGGGTCATTTTTTGGGCTACGCCTGCGGCGGGTGCAACCATGATGAATTCCTCCCGGTCATGCGCTCACTTAAAGAACGATCTTTCCCTGCGTGTGCCTCTGCTGCAGCCTCTGCAGTGCGATGCCCGCCTCTTCGAGCGGAAACGTCGCCTCGATGTACGGCTTGACCTTGCCGGCGGCGATCAGCTGCCCGATCTCGCGTGCCTGTACGCCTGTACGCGCGATGCGCGGCTGCCTGCCGCTAGCTGACCCGGATGACGACTTTGCCGACATGGACGCCTTTGTCCAGATACTTCAGGGCATCCGTTGCGTGCTCGAAGTCGAAAGTACGATCGATCACCGGACGAATGCGGTGCCATTCGATCGCACGCAGCATTGCCTCGAACATTTCCCGCGAGCCCACCGATACTCCCCGGACGATGCAGCCCGAGCCGAGTATGGCCAGCGGGTCGATCTGCGTACCGCCCGCAAGCATGCCGATGAGACTGATGACGCTGCCCGCACGGGCGGAGGCGATCGAGCGAGGCAGCGTTCCAGCGCCGCCGATGTCGATGACATGATCGACGCCGCGCCCCTGAGTCAGGCGGCGCACTTCGTTGTCCCATTGCGGGTTGGTGTTGTAGTTGATCGTTTCGGAGGCACCCAGTGAGCGCACCTTGGCGAGCTTGTTATCGCTCGAGGAGGTCGCCAGGACCCGCGCGCCGGCGGCATGCGCGAACTGAATTGCAAACACGGACACGCCGCCCGTGCCGAGGGTTAGAACGGTTTGCCCGGGCTGCAGAGCCTTGAGACCATAAAACGCATTCCATGCGGTAACACCGGCGCAGGGTAACGTGGAACCCTCTTCATAGGAGAGATGGTTGGGAATGCGCACCAGGCCGTTCTGGTCGAAGACCTGGTACTCGGCCAGCACCCCATGGACGGCGCCGCCCAGAGCGGTGTTCCACGCGTCATCGACCTGCGATCCGCCCAGCCAGCTTTGGGAAAAGATGCCCGCAACCCGGGCGCCCGTCGTGAATCGGCTCACGTCCGAGCCGACCTCGACCACCTCGCCCGCGCCGTCCGAGAGGGGGATCAGTGCTGCTGGAAGCGGCGCGGATCCATACCGGCCGGTCGCGATCAGGATGTCCCGGTAGTTGAGAGACACCGCTCGAATCTTCACGAGCACCTGGCCACGCTCGGGCTTCGGTATCGGGCGCTCGGCGAGTGACCAGCTGTCCAGGCCATTCGGCTGCTGCAGCTCATAGACATGCATGAGATCGGATTTCACAGCGATGTCCAACTTTGCGCGTGATGCGGCCCTTGCTCGGCGTGATGAGCGCAATGTATGACCACCGCCGGCCCTCGGGCCTTGATCTGAGACAAACGCTCCCTCGAGGCACACGATGCAACGCGCTTTTTGTCGTCGCGGGCTGCATCACTAGCCATGCCTTGACTCCGGTCAATGTGCTCCTGGGCCGACGGCACCAATGTTGACACTGGGGCGTGGCAACTGCATTGGTGCCTATATGTGTGCTCGGAAAGTCAACGAGACCGGCCCGACGATGAAAGCTGCCGCTATCGATCGCTTCGGCCCTCCTTCTGTACTCAAGCTGCATACGCTGCCCGTTCCCGAGCCGGGGCCGAACGAGGTGCTCATCGCGCTCCAAGCAGCCGGCGTGGGCGTATGGGACGCCGATATTCGCGGCGGCTGGTGGCCAAGCGGACGGCCAAGGTTCCCTCTCGTGCTCGGCACCGATGGTGCGGGCGTCGTAGCGGCGAAAGGGGCCCGAGTGCGGCGCTTTGATGTGGGCGAGCGTGTGTGGGCCTATGAATTCATCAATCCAAAAGGCGGGTTCTACGCGGAATATGTGGCCGTGAACGCGGAGCACGTGGGACATGTCCCGCGGCGGCTGGATCTATTGCACGCCGGTGCGGCAGTGGTCACCGGGCTCACGGCACTGCAGGGCGTGGACGACGTGCTCCGCCTGCGACGAGGGCAGACCGTGCTCATCTTCGGAGCGACTGGAGCGGTCGGCACATTGGCGGTCCAGTTTGCAAAGTGCCGCGGTGCGCGCGTGATTGCCACCGCCACCGGCCGCAAATCGACACGGCTCGTGTTGAGTCTGGGCGCCGAAGCGGCTTTCGATGCCAGGGCAGACAACGCGGTCGAGCGGTTGCGTGAGCTTGCGCCGGACGGTCTCGATGCGGTGCTGGCATTTGCGGGCGGTCCGACACTCGATCGCTGTCTCGATCTGGTCAAGCCCACGGGTCGGGTCGCGTACCCGAATGGCGTGGAGCCGGAACCAAAACGAGGTCGGCGGCGCTTCTCGGTGCAAGGCTACGACGGCGAAGTGAGTCAACAGCGTCTCGCCCGTCTCGAACGCACAGCCGACGAGACCCGGTTGCAGGTGCGGATTGCCGCCGTGTATCCGTTAGCCCAAGCGGCCCGCGCGCATGCGCGACTGGAACGGGGTCAGGTCATTGGCAGGATCGTGCTGCGGATTGCCCGCGGCGCCGCGGGCCGCGCGGGCCGGAGCGGCTCCGCTAATCCGGCATCCGATTGACGAAAGGCTCGCCCCGGCG
>CAZDTG010000298.1:2427-4257 GCA_964508005.1 uncultured Steroidobacteraceae bacterium | reverse complement strand
TCACGACGGTGCCCCACATGTCGAGATTGAAGCCGCCGTTGGAATCCTTGCGCGCCGCGATCAGGGCACTTTTGAGCTGCGCATAGCCCGGCACCGCGGCGCATTGCCTGGAGAGTGAGCCCCCGTCCTCGTTTGGCCAATCCGCCTCTTCCGCCGCCGCCGTCATGCCGCACGTGACGGCCGCCGCACCGGCCAGAAACGTCATCACCCCAGCTTTCGAGACTGTCATAGGAGCCTCCCGCGTTATTGATGTGATTCGCGCGAATGTCACCCGTTGATGCAACTGTCGACCGCCGTTATACGCGCGTTGCGCACCCGTGGGTGACGGAGGAATCACGGACTGTTCAGACAGCGCCCACGGTCGTGGCGACTCGCGGCGTTCCCGGATTACAGGGCCTTGCGAAACGTCAGATTGATGCGGTGTCGTCCGGCCAGAAGATGGTCGCCGTCCTTCAGAGGCATCACGCCGTGATAGCGAAGCCGCGCTGCACCCCCCCAGACCACGACATCACCGTGCGCCAGCGGGACACGTTGCGGCCGGTCCGCGCGCCGCTCGCCGCCGAAGAGAAATACCGCGGGCAGCCCCAACGAGACCGATACAACAGGCGCACCGAGGTCGCGCTCGTCCTTGTCCTGGTGCAGGGACAGGCGGCTGCCGGGCACATATCGATTGATGAGGCAGGCATCCGGCTCGAATGCGGCGAAACCGGCTCGTGCCGCCACCTGCGTGGCGAGCGCTGCAAACACCTCGGGCATGGCGGGCCAGCTCTTGCCCGTCAGCGGATCGATCGGGCCATAGCGGTAACCGGTCCGATCGGTGATCCAACCCGCGACACCGCAGTTGGTCATGGCGACCGACATCTGATAGCCGCCAGGGGTCACCATGAAGCGGAAAGGTGCCTCACGCTGTACGTCCTCCAGGGCTTCGAGGAGCGCCGGAGCGCTGGCGCGCGCGAATCCTCGCAACACCATCGCCCCCTCGGCCAGAGACTCGTCGCCTGCCTCGGCCGCAGGCTCGTCCGGAAAGAGGTCCGCCGTCATCGCCCCATTGTCCGCAATCCGGGGCGCCCGAGCCATGACCGATTGCTGCAGCTGTCACACGGCGTTAATGCGATACTGCGATGCTGAGCGTTTGTCTTCGGAGACTCCGCAGCCGCGGTTCCATGGTCACATCCCTCGATGCAGCGGTGGAGGCGATCATCGCCTCGGGGCGACGCCTGGATGCTCGCGGCCTTGCCCCGGCGACTTCCGGTAACTATTCGGTTCGTCTGGGCGATGGACGGATCGCCGTCACGGTCTCCGGGCGTCATAAAGGGCGTCTGAGCCGTGACGACGTCATGCTGGTGGACTCGGATGGCGTCGCACTGGAGGACAAGAAACCCTCCGCCGAGACAGCTTTACATACGGTGATTTACCAGCTGTACCCGCAGGTCAACGCGGTACTGCACGTTCATTCGGTCCCGGCCGTAGCCTTGACCCGACACCTGCCGCAAGCCTCCGAGCTCGTACTCGACGATTATGAGATGCTCAAGGCCTTTCCCGGGATCACCACGCATGCGACGCGGGTCGGCATTCCGATATTCGAGAATTCGCAAGACATCGCGAGCCTCGCCCGGGAAGTGGCAGAGGAAGTCGGCCGGCGTCTGCGCAACGGACCTGCACAGGCTCCGGCTTACCTCATCCGCGCACACGGCGCCTACGGCTGGGGCAGGGACTTGGAGGAAGCCGAGCGCGTCATCGAAGCCCTGGAACATCTCTTGAGCTGCGAGATCGAAGCGGTACGGCTACGAGCTGGAGGGTGCGACGCATGCGTCGCACGGGGCAGCCCGC
>CAZDTG010000298.1:0-2327 GCA_964508005.1 uncultured Steroidobacteraceae bacterium | reverse complement strand
AAGAGGAGAGGATGAGCCGACTGACTATTTACCCCGAGGACAGCGCTGCGCGCCCGCTGCTCGATACCACCGACGGCGAGCGGATAGCGGCAGCGTTGGAGCCGATCGGCGTCAGGTTCGAGAGATGGGCCGCTTCGAAGCTCTTGCCCGGGGAGATCGACGATGCGGCGGTAATGCAAGCGTATCGGGCCGATATCGAGCGCTTGAAGCGCGAATGCGGCTATCAATCGGTCGATGTCCTGCGCTGCCTGCCCGACAATCCGCAGCGGGAAGCGCTGCGCCTGAAGTTTCTCGATGAGCACACCCATGACGAGGACGAAGTGCGTTTCTTCGTCGAGGGCGCCGGCGTGTTTTATCTGCGCGCCGCCGGAAAGGTTCACATGACCTTGTGTGAGCGTGGCGACTTGCTGAGCGTGCCGGCCGGCACTCGCCACTGGTTCGACATGGGACCGGCGCCGCATTTCACCGCCATCCGGCTCTTCACCACTCCGGCAGGTTGGGTGGCGAAGTTCACAGGCGAGCGGATCGCGCGGAATTTCCCGTCCTTCGAACAAGCGCCGGCGTGATAGAGGTCCGCGGCGTCCGGGCGGTCGTGACCGACATTGAAGGCACGACGAGCAGTCTGGCCTTCGTCAAGGATGTGCTGTTCCCCTACGCACGGAACGCTCTGCCCGCCTTCGTGCGCGACCATGAGGCGGAACTGGCGGACATTGCGGCGGAGATGCGGGAGATCGTGGGTAAATCAGACTTGAGCGCGCAGGAGATGATCGGGATTCTGCTGCGGTGGATGGATGAGGATCGCAAGGTCACGCCGCTGAAAAGCCTGCAAGGCCTGATCTGGCGAACGGGTTACGACAGCGGCGAGCTGCAAAGCCACGTCTACGAGGACGCCGTGCGGGGGTTGCGCGAGTGGCAGGCACGCGGGTTGGGGATTTACGTCTATTCCTCGGGCTCGGTTGCCGCGCAGAAGCTCCTGTTTGCGCACACCGCCTGCGGCGACCTGCTGCCGCTGTTTTCCGGTTATTTCGACACGACGACCGGACCGAAGCTGGAGTCCCGCTCGTACGGCAGGATCGCCGACTCGCTGGGCTTGCCGGCGCGCTCGATCGTTTTTCTGTCCGACCACAGCGGCGAGACGCGCGCTGCGGAGCTCGCCGGCATGCAGACCGTTTTGCTGGCGCGTGACACCACGGCTCATCCGGGCACGTTTGCCCGCAGTTTTGACGACATCGCTCTGTACGGCTGACGGGCAGGTGTCGTGAGGAATCCGGTATGAAAATCGACGGCGTGCACCATCGCACGATCTGGCTCAGCGAGAATGGCTGGTCGGTGCGGATCTTCGATCAACGTCAACTGCCCTGGCGCATCGAGATCGCAGAGCTCACCTCGGTAGAGATGGCGGTGCGAGCGATCAGAGAGATGTGGACACGCGGTGCTCCCCTGATCGGCGCGACGGCGGCCTATGGCCTGTGCCTGGGACTGCGCGCGGATGCGTCGGATTCGGCCCTGGAAGAGCACTGCAAAGCGCTGCTCGCGACGCGCCCCACCGCGGTGAACCTGCGATGGGCCCTGGACAGAATGAAGGCAGCCGTGCGAGCGCATCAAGGGGAGCGGCGGGTGGCGGCTGCGTATCAATGCGCCGCGGCGATCTGCAATGAAGATGTCGAGACGAACCGGGCAATCGGCGAGCATGGGATGCAATTGATAGACGCTCTTGCGCGAGCGAAACCCGGATGCACACTCAACATCCTCACCCACTGTAACGCGGGCTGGCTGGCGACCGTGGATTACGGCACCGCACTGGCGCCAATCTATATGGCGCACGACCGGGGGATCCCGGTGCACGTGTGGGTAGACGAGACCCGGCCGCGCAATCAGGGAGCTTCACTGACTGCCTTCGAGCTCGCACACCACGGCGTGCCTCACACGGTCATCGCGGACAATGCGGGCGGCCTGCTGATGCAGCAGCGCAAGGTGGATCTGTGCATCGTGGGGACCGATCGGGTCGCCCGCAACGGCGATGTCTGCAACAAGATCGGGACTTACCTGAAAGCACTCGCGGCCCGGGACAACGGGGTGCCGTTTTACATCGGGTTGCCTCTGAGCACCTTCGATCCTTCGATCGCACGCGGCGCCGACATTCCGATCGAAGAGCGTTCGGCCGACGAGGTCACCTTCGTTTACGGCAAGGGCAACGACGGCAACGTCGCGGCGGTGAGGGTTACCGACTCACCCGCGGCCAATCCCGCGTTCGACGTAACCCCGGCGCGTCTGGTGACGGGATACATTACCGAGAAGGGCGTGACCGCCACGTGCGAGGTGTTCGT
>CAZDTG010000297.1:0-4259 GCA_964508005.1 uncultured Steroidobacteraceae bacterium | reverse complement strand
CCTGGAGCTCGCGCGCGCCGAAGAGGTTCCCGACACCATCCGTACGCCCGGCTAGGCGCGTCACTCCGAACAGGCACACCTCCGTTCCGCAGTAGCGACAAACAGCCCCGCGAAGGCGGGCGGTCACCGCGTGTTCTGTAGCCTCCGTGCCCCCGCCTGCCTGCAGATCTCCCGCCGCAGTCGCGCCGAGCTCGCAGCCACAAACGAGCTGCGCTCGATAATGCGAGACGTCTCCCCATTCAGATCACTGACAGACCCCCCGGCCTCCAGGACGCACGGCACCAACGCGCCAATGTCCCACGGCTTCATGAGCGGATCGATCGCCGCATCGAGCGCCCCACGACATACTAAAGAGTACTGCACACAGTCCCCCACCAGCCGCAGTCGGCCGACCCTCCGCACCAGGTCGCTCACGCCCCATGCGCCGGGGCGGCGCGTGAGATCCCGCTCCTTGAAGCTGGTGAGCCCCACTTTTGCTGCAGACAGCGCACGCGGCGGAGCAACGCGGACCCGGCGCGGCCGTCCCCCGTCACGCGTGAGCCAACAGCCAAGGCCCCGAGCGGCGTAAGTCGTTTCTTTCAGGGCCGGTAGATGGATACACCCAAAAACCGGCTCCCCATCGATCAGGAGAGCAATGAGGGTTCCGAACATCGGCATACCCAGCACGTAAGAAGCGGTGCCGTCGATCGGGTCCAGCAGCCAGCAGCGGCCGGCGCGCGCGATGGCGCCACCATACTCTTCCCCTAATACGGAGTCGCGCGGCCAGGTCGCCCGCAGACGGCGGCGGAGCACCCGCTCCGCGCCCTTGTCCGCAACCGTTACCTCACTGCCATCCGCCTTGTGGCGCGCGCTGGCCTTGTGCATCCAACCCAGAATGATCGCGTCAGACTCTCTGAGAGCTGCGAATACAGGCGGCAGGATGGCCCTGAATTCCCGGGCCGTGAGCCTCGGCTCCGGGCCCGTCACTGCCACGATCCAACCCACCTGCAACAGGTCACGGCAAACGGCGAGTAACAGGACTCAGACATCCAATCCTCCAAGGCGCAGCGCTCCACAGCGGAGCATTGTAGTTTACCAACAACACTCTTGCTCACCCGCAGTGCAAAACAGCCGCTTGGGCGCGGGGCGTGAGCAACTTTCATGGTTCTGTCACTTTTCTCCGGATAAGATGACAATCGCTGTCCAATACAAACTGCAAGACAGCCACGTACGACGACAGGGGGTCGCAACACCGCGAACGCGCGGCGTGGCATTGCGGGCTGCGCCGGTTCCCGGCCGTGCCCGCCTGGGGTGTAACGAAATCGAAATAATTCGCCGGCAGGGCCTGATCGGTCCATCGGTCGTTGGTCCCACCGCCTGGGGAGTCTCGTGAAAACGAATCGTAAGATCACCTGCGCAATCCTGACCGCGCTGGGCGCCCAGGCGGGCTCATGCTACGCCGCTGCTGCCGCGCCGGAGTCCGAGACTGGCGCCTCAGCCGAGCTCGAAACGGTCATGGTGACCGCCCAGCGCCGCACGGAATCGATCCAGGACGTGCCCATCACCATTCAGGCGATCACTGGCGCGCAGCTCAGTCAGCTCAGCATCGAGACGTTCGATGACGTGATCAAATACCTGCCTAACGTCACGTTCGGCTCGACCGGCCCCGGCCAGGGCGAGATCTTCATGCGCGGCCTGAGCGCCGGAGTGGCCGGCAACCAGTCGACCGCGACCTTCGCCTCCTTCCCGAACGTTGCCGTGTATCTCGACGACCAGTCCATGCAGTTCCCGGCGCGCAACCTCGACGTCTACATGGTCGACATGGAGCGCATCGAGGTGCTGGAAGGCCCGCAGGGCACGCTGTTCGGCGGCAGCGCCGAGGCCGGCGCCATCCGCTACATCACGAACAAGCCCAAGCTCGACAGAACGGAAGGCAACGCCGAGGCGAGCTTTGGCACCACGGCCGCCGGCGGCGACCACAACACCAGCGTCAACGCGACCCTCAACGTGCCGCTGATCCAGAACACGTTGGCCGTCCGTGCCACGATCTATGACGACCGGCGCGGCGGCTACATCAACAACGTGCCGAGCAAATTCACGCGCAGCAACAACGACAGCGGCAACTATTACGCTGGCGTCACGCCCGTGAACAACGTGTGTCCCAACGGTCTGGGCACGTCGACGGGATTCTGCGTTCCGGCAAGCAATATCGTCGGCAACAACTACGCGATCGCGCACCCCGCCTCGAACCCGGTCGAGTATCAGGGCGTTCGTGCCGAGGCGCTGTGGCAGATCAATGACGATTGGAGCGCTCTGGTCGCGCAGAGCTACCAGAACATGGAGGCGGACGGCTCCTCCGCGCAGTACCCGATCGGTTCCGACGGCCAGGTGCTCGGGCCGTGGCAAACCACGCAGTTCATCCAGGCGTACGACAAGGACCGCTTCGAAAACACTTCTCTGACGATCAACGGGAAGTTCGGCGATCTGAGGGCTGTCTATACCGCGGGATACCTCATCCGTCACCTCGATCAGACCCAGGACTATTCGAACTACACGCGCAGCGCGTACGGCTTCTACTACACCTGCGCGGGTGGCCCCGGCGGAGGCGGCTTCGGCACCGTGGGGCAGCCCAACGGACAGCCCAATAAGGGTGTATACGCCGCGCCGGGTGTGCCGGCGACCTGTTACTCACCGATCAGTTCCTGGCGCGACCAGGTGACCAACAGCCACCTGAGCCAGGAGTTCCGGCTGAGCACGCCGGAGGACTGGCGTACCCGCGGGATCGTCGGAGCGTACTGGGAGAACTACCAGATCGCCGACAACATGAATTTTCTCTACAAGAACATCCCGTCCTGCACCCCGGATAACCTGGCGTCTGCGCTCGCCGGAGGGGCGCCTTGCGTCGCGAATGTCGGTCCGCCGCCAGGCACCACGGCCGCGGACCCCAGCGTCCGCAACGACAATACGGCGTTCGGCGAAGATGTCCATCGCGGGTATCATCAGATCGCGGCCTTCATGTCCGTCGACTTCGACCTGATCCCGAAAGTTCTGACGCTGACGGGCGGTACCCGCTGGTACGAATACAGCGAGTACGAGGTCGGATCCAAGTACACCACGCCGGTGGATTGCACCAATGTGCCGAATGGCTGCTATGCCGGAGCGACCAGCATCAACGGCGAGCATGAGCACGCGGTGTTCAACGGCGCCAAGAGCCGTGGCAACCTGACATGGCACATCACCCCCGACATCCTGGTGTACTACACCTACTCGCAAGGCTTTCGCCCGGGTGGTTTCAATCGCACGGTCGCCAACAAGGCCAAGGACGCGAACGGCGAGCCGCAGTACTCCTCACCGCTGAGCTATCGCCCGGACTCGCTGAACAACAACGAGATCGGCTTCAAGAGCGAGTTCTTCGAGCACCGCCTGCAGTTCAACGCCTCCCTCTACAAGATGGATTGGAAGGACGTGCAGTTCGCTCTCTTCGACCCGACCATCCTCGGTAACACGACCTTCGTCGTGAACGGCCCGAACTATCGGGTCACCGGTTTCGAGGTCCAGGCCGTAGGACGAATCACAGAGGGCCTGACGGTGCAGGGCTCCGGCTCCTTCAACCACTCAGTGCAGACTTCGGCGCCCTGCCTGGTGGATAACTACATTTCGCCCACGACCGGGCCGTCGCCGAACTTCGGCAACTGCATCACCGAGGTCAAGGGGAAAACATTCCCGAACCCGTTCGGTGCGGTCGGCACCCGGCCGGCATTCTCCCCGGCCGTGGAATTCAACCTGCGGGCGCGCTACGACTGGTCGTTCAGCGACTACAAGGCGTTCGTGATGGCCGGCGCGAGCCACATCGGCGACATGTCGAACCAGCCGGCGAGCTATGTTGCCGGCCAACAGGGTGTCATCCCCTTCACCACCCACTTGCGGTACGACCAGCCCGGCTACACCACCTACGATGCCGCCATCGGCGTAGCGAAAGACAACTGGACGGCCGAGTTCTATGGCCAGAACCTGAGCAACTCGGACGCCAGCACCTTCACGTCCTCCGCGCAGTTCATCGAGTCGAAAGTGCCGCTGCGTCCGCGAGTGCTGGGCCTGAAGATCGGCCTGAAGTTCTGACACGGCCGCCCCCCCGAACGGCCTGATCCCCATCCGGGATTCGGGCGATGACTCGAATGGGGCCCTACGGCGCTTCGCGTCAGGCCATGAGGCCTGGCGCCGCCCGCGCCGCCGCGCCGCCCGATCCGACCCGCACCGGTGGCCGACCCGATCCGCGCCGC
>CAZDTG010000296.1:0-4265 GCA_964508005.1 uncultured Steroidobacteraceae bacterium | reverse complement strand
CCTGGCACCCCGAGGATGTCTTGTCAGTCCATAACGAGCTCGAGCGGGGCGCGCCCTTCTGCGCCAATCCGACCTGCGACCTGCACGTGAGATTGATAGACCTGCAGGTGGAGGGCGGCGGGAACTGGGTATCGTTGCCCGATGGCCGCATCTTCGGACGGGGCCGTTACGCGGGTCGGATGCTGTGCGATGCATGCGGCACACGCCGCGGACCGGTACGACTCGGGACGCGGCTGCGGCGCGTCCGTTAGAACCTGCCGCGCATCCTCCAATACAGGATGCTCATCGCACCTCCCAACATCCCGCCCAGGTGGGCGAAATGCGCCACCCCCGCCTGCGCTCCCGTGACTCCGAGGACGAGCTCGAGCGCTCCGTAAAGCGTCACGAACAGCCACGCTGGCATCGGAATCGGCGGGAACAGCAGCATCAGCCGCTGTTGCGGGAAATACCAGGCGAAGGCCAGCAGGAGGCCGAACACGCCGCCGGAGGCGCCAATGACCGGCCCTCCAGTCTGGGTCGCATTCTGGACGACGAGCTCGGTTGCGCCCGCGCTGAGGACGCACACCAGGTAATAAATGCCGAAGCGGCGACTGCCCCAGAACTGCTCGAGCGGGCGGCCGAACATGTACAGCGCGAACATGTTGAAGAAGATGTGCGTCAGGCCCTCGTGGAGAAAGCTGTAGGTGACCAGCTGCCACGCCCGGAACAGCGGATCGTCGAGCGGCCACAGCGCACCGAGCCCGAGCAACACGTTCCCCGCCACCTGCTGCAGCAGAAACACGGCGATATTGGCGAGGATGATGCCCCGGGTGACGGGCGGCAGGGAGGCGAACATCGAGCAAGTCTACCGGGGCTCGATCCATCGCTGCAGAAAAACGAGATCGAGCCAGCGGTCGAACTTGTACCCCACCTCCCGCAGGTGGCCGCTCTTGTCGAACCCCAGGCGCTCGTGGAAGCGGATCGAGGCGTGGTTTGCCGCGTCCACTCCGGCGATCATCACATGCTTGTCCAGGGCGCTCGCGCGCGGAAACAGCGCTTTCACCAATTCCTTCCCGATACCCTGGCCGCGGCAGTCCACCCGCACGTGCACCGAGTGCTCGACCGTGAAGCGATACCCGGGCCACGCGCGGAAGTCGCCGAACGTCGAGAAGCCGAGAACGCCCGACGCATCGGCTGCGACCAGGACCGGGTACCCCATGGCAACCCGGGAGCGCCACCACTGCGTCCGGTCCTCGAGAGTGACGGGTGAATAGGAGTAGATCGCCGTAGATGTGGCGATCACATCGTTGTAAATGGCGAGCAGGCCGGGCAAATCGGCTTCGCCGGCGTCGCGGATCTGCATCGAGCGCTTCCTGGATGACTCTTCCAACTATCTCCAGATTGCGGCGGGAATTCAACGCGTCAGGCGGCGGCGCGCACTTCGGCGTCCAGGAAGCGCACCAGGGGTGTGGAGGCACTGTGCGCCACGTTGAACCGCAACCATTGGCCGCAGCTCTGGGAAGGGGAGAACAGGGAGCCCTTGGCGAGGAGGATCGATTGATCGCGCGCACGCCGGACAAGGCCGTCTACCGGGGTTGCGTCGGGAACGCGGCCCCACAGGAATATTCCCTCGCCAACACCGCTGTCGAACAGGATGCCGGCGGACTCGAGCGCCTGGCGCGCATCGCGCCGCATCCGCGCGAGCCGCACACGAACCTGGTCCACGTGCCGCTTGTATCGTCCGCTGTCGAGCACTTCGGACACGAAGGCTTCGAGCAATGCGGAGCCGGAAAGCACCGACAGCACCTTGCGCTCCACGAGTTGTGCAATGAGCCCGGCGTCGGCGGCCACGAACCCGACGCGCAACGCCGGCCCGATGAGTTTCGTGTAGCTGCCGACGTAGATGACGTGGCGCAGGCCGTCGATCTGCGCAAGGCGCACGCCGGGGCCCTCATAGAGGTCGCCGTAAACATCGTCCTCTATCACGGCAAACCCGAACTGCTCCGCGAGGGACAGGACTCGGTGGCAGTTTGCCGGCTCGGCACTCGTGCCCGTCGGGTTGTGCAGGAGTGTCTGGGTGAAGAATGCCCGCGGCCGGTGGGCGCGGCACGCCGTCTCGAGCGCTTCGAGATCCGGACCGTCCGCGCGACGTGGAATCGGAATGAGCCGCACATGATGCGCCCGCAGCTGCTCGAACAACACGAAATAGCCGGGGTCCTCCACGAGCACCGCATCCCCGGGGGTGAGGAGGATCCGGGCGAGCAGGTCGAAGGCCTGCGAGGCGCCGAACGTGGTCATGATGTTGGGGGCGCTGGCGGCGATGCCATGCTGCGAGAGGCGGCCGGCAACCTGCTCCCGCAGCTCGAGCAGGCCCTGCGGGGGGCAAGGCAGCCAGGCCTGCGGACGGCGTGCTCTGGAGAGGCGCGGCAGGACACCCGGTGCAGCCTCCAGCAACCAGTTCTCCGGCAGAAATCCGGATCCTGCCGCAATGAGCTCCGCGGACTGCGATAGCGACAGGCGGGCGAGCGCCAGCGCATCGGAGCCGGGGTCGGGCAGGGCTTCGATGGCGGCGAGGGGCGCTGTCTCGCGGCGTCGCGTCACGAAGAAGCCACGCCCGGCCCGCGACTCGATGAGACCGCGGGCGACGAGGCGGTCGTAGGCGTCGACGACCGTGAACGGACTCGCGCCAACGAGCTTGGCGAGCTTGCGGATGGAGGGCAGTCGCGCTCCCGCCGACAACTGGCCGTGCTGCACGAGCTTGGTGATGCGCTCGGCGATCTGGTCGACGAGCGGCACAGTGGACTCACGCGAGAGCTCGAACATGGCGGCGATTCCGGCTGTGACTACATCACCATGATGACGCCTGTGGCGGCCAGCGCAACTGCCATTGCGGCGTTGAATCCCATACGGCTCGCGGGGCGCTCGAGGAATCTGCGCAGCGAGCTGCCGAACAGGGCCCAGACCGCGATGCACGGCATGTTCATGATGACCATCACCGCGAGCATATAGGCGCCGGCTGCGAACACCCCCAGCTCATGGGGCAGGAACAATGTCGCGGCGGTGATCGTCATGACCCAGGCTTTCGGGTTGAGGAACTGGAAGAGCGCGGCTTCCAGAAAGGTGACCGGCCGCGTGCTGGCGCCCGTGCCCGCGGGGCGGCCCGAACCCAACATCCGCACGCCCAGGTAGAGCAGGTAGAGAGCGCCCATCCAGCGAAGCGCGGTCTGCAGATCCGGCCAACGGGTGAAGATGGCGCCGAGGCCCGCGCAGACCAGGAGGAGCTCGGTCCCGAATCCCACACTGATGCCGAGGATGTGCGGGATGGTGCGGCGGAACCCGAACGTGGCGCCGGATGCCGTCAGCATGACGTTGTTCGGACCGGGGGTGATCGACATCACGAAGGAATACGTCGCAAAGGGCAGTGGGTCGACCATGGCGCTCTCCGATGACACAACGAACCGGGGAGCTCAGCTGACGGCGATCATGGGTCAGCAGGGCTCGGAATGCATAAGATTCGCTGCTCGGGCCAGCGGAAGGCAGGTACAGAGGGAGCACGCGCGGCGCGTACTGTATTGGCGCGCGACCGGTACGCTGGCCGGGCCTACGGCGCGCTTTTTACTGCGCCAGTGTTGGGGCGTGGGCCGGCGGCCGGTGTACCCAGCGCTTCGAAAAGCTTACCGCGAAGGCGGTATCTGGCTCCCCAACCGTTCCGCCGCGGCCAGCAGAATCGGCAGACACCGTTCGACCAACTCACGCCGCGACACGCGTGAGGCCTGTGTGCTCACGTTCATCGCCGCTACGACCGCCCCGACGACATTGCGCACCGGCACTGCGATCGAGCGCAACCCGATCTCGAGCTCCTGGTCGTTCAAGGCGTAACCCTCGGCGCGCACCTGCGCGAGGATCTCCTCGAGTTTCTTGCGCGAAGTCACCGTGTGCTTCGTATGTGCGACGAATTCGACCTTCGCCAACTCCGCCGACACCTGTTCTTCAGTGAGATAGGCAAGCAGCACGCGGCCGAGCGCCGTGCAGTAGGCCGGCAACCGGCTCCCGACGCCTAGCGTGACCGACATGATGCGCTTCGTAGCCGCGCGAGCCACGTATACAACGGCACCCTCGTCGAGCACGGCGACGGAAGTGGCTTCCCCGAGCGTCTCGCTCATCTCCTCGAGCACGGGCTGTGCGGCGATGGGGACCGCGGCGGTCGAGAGGTAGGCGTAGCCGAGGTTGAGAATTCTCGGCTGCAGGAAATAGGTGCGCCCGTCGGTCGCCGCGTATCCCAGCTC
>CAZDTG010000295.1:1911-4287 GCA_964508005.1 uncultured Steroidobacteraceae bacterium | reverse complement strand
CTGGTGCGGTTGGACACGTCCGGCGCGTGCGGCGAACTTGGGATGGAATCAATCCAGTTCGGCACGGATGGCACTCACTGCCGCTCGATGTGCGGGACGTCGCGAATGTCGGTGACCCAGGGCAGTGCGGAGCGATACCAGATTTGCCGTGCCGGCCGTAACTCGGCTCGTTGCTTCAAGGTACCGACACGGATGCCGTATGTCCGTGGCTCATGCGGATCCGTCGCGTATATCGGTGTGCCGCAGTTCGGGCAAAAGGCGTGGGCGCGTTTGTTGCCGCTTTCGGCCGTTTTGATGTAGATCTTGGGAATTCCGGAGCGCAAAACGAAACTGCCTGCAGGCGTTTGTACATTGACTCGATAGGACGAGCCGGTAAGCGTCTGGCAATCAGTGCAGTGACAAATCCGCACAGCGTCCGGGTCGATCTCGGCTTCAAAGGTAATTTGTCCGCAGTGGCAGCTGCCTTCGACTTTCATGGGAGACCTCCTGAGCGCATAAACCCATGGGAAGCGCAGATTATAGGAGGTCTTTCTGGTGGGCTCCGCCTTGCTAACTGGCCGAACTCCTTCCGCCGCCGCGCTTCGGCTGCCCTTTACGCCACCAGTGCGTGCGCCTCAGCTCAGCTTCTCAAGCAGTGTCGCGAGTTCCGACTGCTGCGCTGAATTCAACCGTGCCAGCCGGGCACCGAACGCTTTCGACAGGAGCGCAAGCCCGCGCGCCATCGTCTTGCGCCCCTCGGGTGTAAGGATGAGCCGGTGGCGACGGAGATCCGCGCCATCGATTTCACGGCGCAGAAAGCCCGCAGCTTCGAGCCGCTTGACGTACATCGTCACGGTGGGCTTCGGCATGCTGAGGACGCCGGCCAGCTCCGCGGGGTGCGGGTGCACGTCCACCTCGGCGAGCACGAACAGCTCCTTCGTCTCCAGCCCGAGCTCGGCGATGTCAGGCGCGACGCCGGTGATCACCGACATCAAGAGCCGGTAATTGAGGGACCAAATCTTTCCGACATCGATTTTGGACATGAGTACTTGCAATTTATTAGTTTAATAATAAACTATCGTTACTATGAACTAGCACAGAATTGTACCATAGTACCAACTCGGGAGAGCACCATGCCCCTCGATCACTATATTACCCTCGGCCGTTCAGGGCTGCGTGTGAGCCCGTTCTGTCTCGGCGCGATGACCTTCGGTGAAGACCTCGGCTGGGGCTCCAGCGTCGAGGAGTCTCAACGGATCATCGACCGCTTCATCGAGCTCGGCGGCAATTTCATCGATACCGCAAACTTCTACACGAAAGGACATTCCGAAAAGATCATCGGCGACCATGTGGGGCGCCACAGCGCTCGGCGCGACCGGCTCGTCATCGCCACGAAATTCAGCGGCAACCTGTACCCCGGGGATCCCAACGGCGGCGGATCCGGCCGGAAGTCGATCATGGCGGCGTGCGAAAACTCGCTACGCCGCCTGCAGACGGACTACATCGACCTGTACTGGTTGCATAACTGGGACGTGCACACGCCGATCGAGGAGACGATGGCCGCGCTCGAGGATCTCGTGCGTGCCGGCAAGGTGCGCTACCTCGGCGTCTCCGACACACCCGCGTGGAAGGTCACCGAGGCGAACGTCACGGCGCGCTTCCGTGGCTGGTCCGCGTTCGTGGGGCTGCAGATCGAATACTCGCTGCTCGAGCGGACCGTCGAGCAAGAGCTCGTGCCGATGGCTCGCGAGCTCGGCGTCGGCATTACGCCGTGGTCGCCCCTCAAGGGCGGCGTACTCAGCGGCAAATACACGCGACACAACGCAGGCCGGATCAAGCCAGATCGGGGCTTCATCGCTGACACCGTCTTCACCGAGAGGACCTACGCGATCGTGGACGAGCTGGACATCATCGCCAAGGCGCACGAGAGCACGGTCGCGCGCGTCGCGCTGGCCTGGGTTCAGGCGCAGCCCGGCGTGACCTCGACGCTCATCGGCGCGCGACGGCTCGCACAGCTCGAGGACAACCTGAAGGCGCTCGACGTCAAACTCTCGGCCGGGGAGCTCGGCCGGCTGGACGCGCTGACGAAGCCAACGTTCGGCTTCCCCCAAAGCATGCAGCCATGGTTTGCGGCCATCCACAACGGCGGCACCTCAGTGAACGGCGTCTCGGCGCCACCGTCGCCTTTCGGCGTGGAAAAGGGCGACAAGATCTATTGACTCTCAGCGCGCGGTCGCACAGCTCGTGCAATCCAACCGAGTGTGACGAGCGACCGCGCGCCCTTCTGCTTGTCGCGCGGGTGCCTCTATCCGCAACGCTTCGCCGCCGAAGCTATCGGCAGTCCGTTGCCGTGCCTTGCCCGCAGAAGGCATAGGATGGAGCGGGTGATGGGAATCG
>CAZDTG010000295.1:0-1811 GCA_964508005.1 uncultured Steroidobacteraceae bacterium | reverse complement strand
CCGTGCTCCTGCAGCTCCTGAGTTATGTGCGCTTCAAGCGCACCGCAACCGCCGGATCACGTGGAGGCGTCGGTATCGCCCACGTCGGCGCTCGCATCGGCCAATCAGGTCTTGCCACGCGGTCCAATGGGAGGAAAGAGGATCCGGTAGGCGACGGCGGCAGAGAACAGCAATACAACCAACAGCACGAGCAGCGCCGCGATATGCCAGAAAGCATAGTTCACGAGGTGTCTCGCGTCCGCGAACGCACCGTGACTCATGGCAGCAACTCCCGGCGCGCTCGAATCCACCGTACGAATCAGCCCTTCGAGCTCACGCGTGGTGTTGGCGAACTCGCGCGCGGCCTCCGTGTATACCACGATGTTGAACGGCCTCGCTGGCGGGGAAGCCTGCTTGGGGCTGGATTGCGTCCCTTTGAAGCGCGCTACCAGCGCATCGAGTGAATGAATCGTGGCGTTGAGCGAGTCCGACGTCGCGGTACCGGCCTCCAGCGCCTGGCGCAACTCGACGACAAGCGTGCGGGTTTGCCGCTGTTGCTCTGAGAGCGCCGTCATGAACTGTTCGATGGTCGCCTTTCGTTCCCGCGCGAGCACCGTAGGTAACGCGCTCGCGAGATTCCCTGCTTGCTCGGCAGCCTGGCTGGTTCGTCCGACATCCGCCAGGATCCGTCCCGTCTCAGGCATGACAGCGAGCTGATAAGTCAGGTGCTCGACCTGCATTTCGAGGATGGATGGCGAGCGCTGCGCGTAGTAGATGGCGCGTTCGGCGAGCTGGCGCGTCTGTGCGATCTGTTGGATCGCCGGATCGAGACTCGCGAGCGGATCGAGCCCTACAAGCGACAGCAGGCTGGTGTCCAGCGGCTGGCCGGGCTGTTGAATCGATCGCGCGAAGCTCGCGAAGTGAATATAGGCGACGGCCTCCACGTTTGGGTTGCGCGCACGCCAGGCATCAATCGTTGAGCGTAACTGCTGCTTCTGGCCCTCATTGAGTACGTCAGCCACCAGCTCCCACGAGAGTGCCTCCAGCTGCTTATGCACATCGTATAGCGGGCGAGCGCGCTCACCGAAGTGCCCTTTGATCCACTGATCTTCGACCACCATGCGGCTGAGCGTGGCGAGCACGACACAGTCGAGCGCGTTCGCGTGGGGATTAGACCCGCTAGCAATCGTGTAGGCCGAGGTTGCCTGCGAGACCTTCCATGCCTGCGCAGCCAGCCGATCAGTTGGGGTGGAATTGGCCGTCTGAAGCGCGTTGATCGGGCCGATCATGCGGCCCACATACTGGTCGGCGTAGCGCATGACCTTGGCCTGCAGCTCCTGCAGCTGCTGCGCACGTCGCTCGGCGTGGTCATTACCGAAGAGGCGCGGCAGGACGGTGCATCCCGTCAAACAGGTGAGCATCAGCATCAAGGTCGTCAATGCCAAGCGCGGGCTCATCCCACTCGAGTTCCGTGAGCCAGGGATTGCATGGCTTATGCTGTGTCTGAGCGATGTACGCTCACAGCCGTCTGGCGGGCTCATTTGTTGGCACCGATCGTGCGCAGGCAGGCAGTCGTAGGATCAAAGCCTTTCATGCTCGCGGTACCTCTCTCTCGCCGATTCGGCCCGCCGGTTGAGTCGCCTCGCTGGCTACGGCGCCGACACGGCGATAGTAACGCTGGAGCCGATTGCATCTCACCGAGATCGTCAGCGAGACATCGCCAAGCAAGACTGGCGCCGCGAGATGACCTGAGACGCTACGTGTATGCGTGTCCGTTGCCAACGGCTGAGTCGCGGGCTCTGCCGGGCGATATGCGCTCGGTCTCTTTAACG
>CAZDTG010000294.1:0-4315 GCA_964508005.1 uncultured Steroidobacteraceae bacterium | reverse complement strand
CTGAAGCGCTTGGGAAAATGAGTCCTGCTCTGCTCGTGAGAATGAGTCCGGTATCGGTGCATGGAGATAGGTGAAGTGTGAGCTTCTCCCCGCGCGGACGCGGTGAGACCGCGCTGCGGCTTTGCCGGGCAGAGCCAAACAAGTGGAGAGGGATAAGAGAGTCACTGTTCTGGAGGCTCGGTGAGGGAGAAGAGCCGGTCTCTGACGAGCTGTTGGTAGCGCTCGATCGGATCCAGATGAATGTGCAGGGAGGGGTCCTCGGCGAGTCGCTCGAGCTGGGCTCCGAGGGCCTTGAGGGCATGTATGTGGCGCTGGCGCTCCTGCAGGAGCTCTTGCAGAGCGCTGAGGAGCGGTTGGGTGGAGGGCTGGGGTCGCTCGCCCCAGATCTCCAGTGCCAGGTTCAGGAAGGACAAATCGAACTGGAGCTCCTCTTCCTGGTGAGCGCATTGGCCGGCGAAGTCCGCGGCCGTTTCAGCCGCGCAGGTAAGTGTTGCGGCGCTGTCCAACACCACATTGTCCTGCTCCCGGCGTTGCCTGTCACGCTGTTGGCGTCGGAAGCGCTTTTCTTCCCGTCGGTGCTTGCTCTTGTTGCGTGCCATGGTTGGATGGGTCTCCGTTTTCATGAGCCCTGAGGCCGCCACTTCCTGGCCAGAGAGCATCGCTCAGGTACGATCGTTGAGTGTTGTGGTTGCGGCCAGTGTGCTGTCAACGGTGCCAACGGGCGTTCTGGCTGTGCTCGGACTGTGACCGTGGCCAGCGCTACTGCAGCCTGCAGTGCAGCCGGTGGGCCCGCCGCCACAGTGTGCGGTCGGCCGGACAGAAGTACCAGCGCAGCGTAGCGGGTCGGCAGCAGCATACCGAGCGGCAACGTCGCTATCGGGCGCGGCTGCGCGCGCAGCGCGTGACGCATCAGGGTTGTTCTGCCCCCGAGCCGGTCTCGGCGATAGTCGATCCCGGGCTGCGGACCTGTGGGGCGGCGGTGGTGGCCGGGGATAACAGCGGACCCGGGACTGCCGCATGGGCTGGGGTTGCATGCTGCGCACGCTGTGGCCGCCGCGGCGCGCTGCTGCCACCGCCGAGCAGGCTTGTTCCCCATTGATCGCACCCGGTGGTGCCTACAGAACCTTGGGGTAGAAGGCGGTGGAAGTGGAGTTGCATCAACTGACGCTGCGCTACGAGCGACTGCGCAAGCGTCATCCGCGGGCCGAGCGGGCGTTGCTGAGCTCCCTGGCCGAGATCGGCCAGCAGACTCCGGTCGTCGTGGTCGGGGAGGCCGAGCGCTTCGTGCTCATCGACGGCTACAAGCGCGTGCGCGCCCTCAGACGCCTTGCACGCGATGTGGTGTTGGCGACGTGCTGGGAGCTGGAGGAAGTCGAGGCGCTCCTGCTCGAGCGGGGCTTGCGTCGCGGGAGCGAGGATGCGCTCGATCAGGCCTGGCTGCTGGCAGAGTTACAGGAGCGCTTCGGTTACTCGCTGGAGGAGCTCGCGCGGCGCTTCGAGCACGGTAAGAGTTGGGTGAGCAGTCGGCTGGGGTTGATCCAATGTCTGCCTCGCTCGGTTCAGGAGCAGGTGCGCCTCGGGGCACTCAGTGCGCACGCAGCGATGAAGTATCTGGTGCCGATGGCACGCACGGAGGCAGCCGCGGCCGAGAAACTGGCTGAGGCGATCGTGCCGCTGAAGCCGACGACGCGCCAGGTGGCGACGCTGTATGCGGGTTGGCAGTCCGGCAGCACCCGTACGCGCGAGCTGATCCTCTGCAGTCCGAAGCTGTACCTGGAAGCGAAGGCGCACAGCTGTCCGGCGCCGCCCTCTGCCACCCAACGCTTCCTCGATGATCTTGCCGCCCTCGGTGGCATTGCCCGCCGGGCGCTGCGCGCGCTGCAAGCGGGACTTCTGCAACAGCTGCTGGAAAGCGAGCGCCTGGAAGTCGGCCACGCGTTCGCGCGCGCGAAGGCCGACCTGCAACGACTCATCCATCGGATCGAGCTGGAGAGCGGACATGTTGGATGAAGCCACCCGGACTGCGATCCTCAAACTCAAAGAGCAAGGCCATGGCTCGCGCATGATCGCCAAGGCCTTGTGCATCGCCCGTTCCTCGGTACGCCGGGTGATCGGCAGTGGCTCGGCCCGCGTGCCCGAGTTAGTCCGCGCCGAGCTGGCGGAAGCCTACCGCGAGCAGATCCTGGAGCTCCATGCTCGTTACGAGGGACACCTGGTCCGAGTCCATGAAGCACTCACCCAGGCCGGTGCCGAACTGTCCTATCCGGCGCTGACCGCCTTTTGTCGCAAGCACGGCATCGGCACGACGCCGGCACTGCCGGCGGGCCACTACGAGTTCCAACCCGGCAGCGAGATGCAGCACGATACCAGTCCCCACTACGCGAAGATCGGCGGCAGTCTCACCCCTGTGCAGACCGCATCGCTGGTGTTGTGCTTCTCGCGGATGATCTTCTTTCAACACTATCCGCGCTTCACGCGCTTTGAATGCAAGGCCTTCCTCGCCGAGGCCATCACCTACTTCGGCGCCTGCGCCTCGGCATGCATGATCGACAACACCCACGTCGTGGTCGCCTCCGGCACCGGGGCGGACATGATCCCAGCACCTGAGATGGTAGCCTTCGCCGATCGCTACGGCTTCACCTTCAAAGCACACGAGAAGGGTGATGCGAATCGCTCGGCGCGAGTGGAAGCGCCCTTCCATCGGATCGAGCAGGGCTTCCTGAAGGGGGAGAGCTTTGCTGACTGGAGGGAACTCAACCAGCGGGCGCGGGAGACATGCGAGAAATGGAACTCGAAGTTCTCCAGCAAACTGCACGCGAGCCGCCGTGAGCTGTTCGCCACCGAGCGAGCGCACCTGTTGCCCCTGCCGCTGTATGTGCCGGAGGTCTATCAGCTCCACAGCCGCATCGTGGATGCGGAAGGCTATGTCAACGTCAACCGCGTGCGCTACTCCGCCCCTTACCCGCTCATCGGGCGCATGCTCGAGGTCCGTGAGACGCTCGAGCGGATCGATGTGTATGACGGACCGCGTCGGGTCGCCACGCATGCGCGTGCCTATGGACCGTGGGATACGCGTGTGACCGACCCGGCGCACCGCCCGCCGCGTGGCCAGGGGTTTGGCCGACGTCCGCAACCCTCCCCGGAGGAGGTCGAGATGCTGCAGCTCGAGCCACGGGTGGCGAGCTACTTGAGGGCGTTCAAGCAACACATCGGCGATCGGCGTGTGCCCTTGCGCAAGCTCCTGGGGATGCTGCAGGAGTATCCGCGCGAGGCCTTCCTAAGCGCGCTCGCCGAGGCCGAGCGCTACGGCCTCTTTGATCTGAATCGGCTGGAGAAAATGGTCCTGCGGCAGATCGCCGCCGACTACTTCGTACTCTCCCTGGAGCCGGAGGCGGACGATGAATGAGGACCTGCAACAGTTACTTCAAAACCTCAAGCTCCGCGCCGTCGCGGCGCGCTTCGACGAGATGCTGGCCGCGGCCGAAAAGGACGGCACACCCATCCCGATGTTCATTACCCAACTGCTGCGTGCCGAGTGGCACGCCCGTCAGGAACGAGCGCTCGAGGCACGCATGCGACGGGCGAGCTTCAAGGAGGACTGGACGCTCGAGTCCTTCCCCTTCAAGGAGCAAAAAGCCGTCAAGGAGCGCCAGATCCGCACGTTGGCGCAACTGGAGTTTGTCCCGAAGGCGGAGAACATCGTGTTCATCGGGGAAACCGGCGTGGGGAAAACCGGGCTGATGGTCTCCCTCGCCCGCAAAGCCATCCAGAACGGCTATCGGGCCCTGTTTATCCAGGCGCAGGACCTGTTCGATGAAATGTATGCCTCCATGGCCGATCGCTCCTCGCGCAGGCTCCTGAAGTCCCTCGCCAACGTGGACGTGTTGGCAATCGATGAGCTCGGGTATTGCAACGTCAAACCTGAGCAGACAAACATCTTCTTCAAACTCATGGAGGAGCGGCATCACCGCAAGCCCACTTTGATCAGTACGAATTTGCCATACCCTGCCTGGCAGGACTTCCTCGGCAACCCCGCCCTGACCAAGGCGCTCCTGAGTCGTCTTCGCGAACGCTGCCACACCATCGTCATCGACGGCCCCTGTATACGTCCGCAGACCGGCTGACGCCGACTTCACTTCCTACCCATCCCGGAGGCGGCGTTGCTCCGTTCGGTGTCGCCGCAGGTAACAACCCGTCTACCCGTCTACCCGCCGTCCCGTCCGGCCCCTCGCGCCAAATTACGCGCACAATCTCGTGACCAGTCCGGGCTCAATTTGCCAAGCACACCTGGGCTGATTTTGCCGAGCGCCGCAGC
>CAZDTG010000293.1:0-4320 GCA_964508005.1 uncultured Steroidobacteraceae bacterium | reverse complement strand
CGCGGTCCTCTGCCGTAGTGTCTGATCATGTTGCGCACCATCACGATTGCGCCCGCAGTCCACTCCGCGGACAGGACGCCCTGTTTGTACGTGCCATCAGAATTCGTGCCATTACCGTCCTGATCCGAATAACCGACGCCCCAGAGTGTGTGGCCCACCCCGTACGCACCCCAACTCTTTACGTCACTCCAGATACGAGACGCTGCACCGAATCCGAACCACTCATCTATCCGATCTGCGCCGAGCGCCGCGACGCCCCAGGTATTGACGTCGACCGCACGTGGCCGCAGCACAGGTATCCACGGGCGTTTCAGGGTGAGATCATTCGCAAAACCTCCCTGCACGAACCCACTGCCGTTCCAGGCCGCGTTTCTGAAGAAACTCAACAGCCCAGCAGTCGGCCGGTGATCCGGCAACTGGCCTCCGCTGACCATTGTACGAATCAGCGCGAGAGCGCTATGTATCCTGCCTCTGTCATCTTGGGTGAGATGGGTGTCGTTCGTCAGCTCAGCTTGCAGTGTCGCCCTCAGAACCTGCAGGCCGGCGTATAAGGAGAAATTGTTTTCAACCGACACATAGTGAGGACCTACAGGCTCATCGCCATCATTTTTCAAAGTGTGCGACGGAGCGTAATAAACAGCGCCGAGCGCCGACTGCATAGCCGCGAAAGTGGGCAGGATCTCGAGCGCATTGCGTACCGCTAACTCCTCGAATGGCACGCACTTTCCCGTTTGCCCGACAACATAGTGAATGTACGCGGCGTGCAGCGGCCCGAGCAGATAGGCCCAGGCATTCTCGCCAGTCACCGGCTTCCAATCTGTCCAGACGATTCTTCCGCGCCTATATTGTGGATTGTCCCGGGGCATTTCCCCCGCTGCGACCAAGGACGCGTAACGGGAGTCCATCAACGGATCGTCGGCGAGCCATGCGGGCGCGGCCATCCTGAACGAATAGGCTGACTTTGGGTTCTGAACGACATGATCGTTGTAGCGATATAGATCACCGCTGGTGATCGCCCGTTTTCCAAGAGGCGTGCTTACCAGCGCCGCGCGACCTTCCGCGTCAGCCAGCACTCTGTTCTGATGTGTAGCCAGGTGGTACGCGTCTGCATCGATAAAGTTGACGAATCCGTTGACCACCGATCCTAAAACGACGGCGATTTGCCAAACCGCCGCATCGTAGATATTCGTGCCGTTGTGGACGTTGACCCGCTCGGTTTGGAGAACTCCAGCATCTCCTTTGCCGGGCTTCAGCGTGTAGTCCGCCGGGTCATACAGATCGGTAACTGCGCATTTCCTGTCTGGAAAGGCGCAGACATACTCCCCCCAGTACTGTTCGCTGTCCTGGAAGCTAAAGGGCACAACGATCCCTTGCCTGCGATAGGCAGCGGGGAAATACAGAGCACCCCATTTGGTCAATCGGTCGGACACCAGGAATTCGTACGTGGCGCCGAGGTCCTGAACGACAACTGTGGCAGCGCAATCGGGCGGACCTATCACGACCGCAAGTACGGCACCCAGCACTGGGGAATACCATTTCATTCGACACACTCTGCTCGGCAAGATGTAGCGGATTTTTGCATAGCGGCCGGATTGCACGCCAAAAACATTCGAACGGCCGCTTTCCGGTAAATTGAGGGCACGGATCCAGCGGCCGCTCCTCTGACCGGACTCAGCCAAATTGAGGCGCGGGGGAGCGACGGGACGAGTGCGGCGGCGTTCTTCGTGCCTGTCTATCGAGGGAAGATGGGGTTTGGTTGCGGGGCGTAAGTGCGCTTTGGAAGTCCTCTCACTCTTGAGCAGGGCCAACCACCAAGCGATGAAGGCTGGAAACTTGGATGCAATCCAGACGCCCGTGCTTCAACGTGAAGCGCTTTGACCCAGTCCGAATGCGAGGCGCCCAAGATCGCGGCAAAAGAAGAGCTCGCCGCCGAACGTGGCGGCGACGGCAACAAACGCTATGGGCTTTACGGAGTCCGGCGGCAGCGAGGACTCAATGGTCGCAAGGCCGAGAGCTGCCGCAATTCCCGACAGCGGAACAAGCGAAATCCACACGCACCGACGAAATAGCCGTCTTGCTTCTTTCTCCGTCAGGGTATCGCCTCGCAGACGCGTCGACATGATCTTCTTTGGCGCTTGACTGATTCAGGGTATCGAAGTTGGTGTTCGCGCGGTGACATTGAAGTGGCAGTCCCTCGACGACAAAGGAGCGCCACTTGGTTGACTTGTCGTGAATGACCTTCAACGCTGTGTATTCAGGAGAGGAGTCGAAGGCCAGCGTATCATCAACACTCGGCCGTGAAGTCAGACACACCGAGAGCGATGATCCGGCCCACGGCGCTGAAGTTTCCTGCGTGTTCGGCAATTTCGGCATGGCTCCCGGATCCGAAGACCTGCAGCTATCGAACCTCATGCGTCAGCCAAGTCACTGTAATGCCGCTTGGCCGGAATTCGACCCCCGCTATCGAATGACTCTGATTGGCCGGCAAGCTGGCTGATGTGATCGTGCTGACGAAGAACATCCGCAAACTTCCGGCCCGCGAGATTCCGACGACCAAAGTCCACTACACGATCTTCAATGGCCGCGTGATCTATTCGGCCAACGGCGGCGAGCCCCGAAAGACAGGCGCATGAAGCACTGCGCGTCAGGGCCGAGAACCGGAATAGTAGGTTGCGGCCTGGCCCGCTGGCCTATCGGCGCGGTCCTCGCTCGATCGTCATTCTGTCCACCACCTGCGTAACGCCCGGCACAGTGGCGGCTATCCTCTTGGCCCTGTTCAGATCGTCGTCGCTCCACACGAGGCCCCCCAGGGTTACGACGCCTTTATCGGCACGCACGGTGACGTGCTTGTAGTAGCCGATCGGATCTGCATTCAGCTTGTCGTAGACTTGCTTGGCAATCGCGTCGTCCCCCTCAGACTGCTTGCCGGAACTCTGAGCACCGCCGCCGGCGTCCGACCCCGACTGCGAATAGACTGGGACGGCGACCGCAAGCATCGCCATGGCGGCCAGCACCGCGCTCGTCTTTGATACGGCCCGCATAGCGACCTCCTCAATGGCAGGCGGAGTTTGCCGCTTTTTTTGCCGCTCTTATAGAACGGAGACGCTTCGACGTGCAGCCGGTTTCAGCCCCGGTGAACTGGAACAGGACTACAGCGATCTGGAAAAGCGGCTTGCCAGGCCTCCGCCGAAGCTGTCGTCTACGGTCGTCGAAATTCGATCGACGTAGCGGACCTGCCCCTACGAACGTACATGCCGAGTCCGCCCAACGCAGCCCGAAAAGGGTGTCCGCGATGATGCGGGCGTTTTCTTGGGATCGGCGAATGGCCGCTTCGCAGAAAGCTGGAAGCCGATGGCGAACGGCGGGTGTTGGCCGGTCGGTGCCGTCCACGGACAGTAGGCTCCAGTAATGCTGCTGCGCAGCAGTACGCTCGCTGACGACCCGGACGGGACGCTGAATGACGGCTTTCCGCCTTACCAAGTATTAGAGTGGCCGCCGGGATGAGCCTTGGATAAAGTCATGAAGTCAGTAGCGAGTCGTTTCGTCTTCGCGGCTTTCTTGCACCTGACCACCGCCTTTGCGGCGCCTCCGATCGTACCAGACGCGCGACCCGCCAGCGCACCGGCCACTTCGCCATTTCCGCTGCAGCTCAAGATGCGCGTACCCTTCGACCCGACGGCATTCACGAGCGCCGGACGTAGCTATCTGACCTACGAGTTATACCTCACAAACTTCACGACGAGTCCGATGACGCTCCGCCGCATCGAAGTGCTCGATGCTGACAAGACCGCAGGGAAGCCCATCGCCACTAGTAGAGGCCGTGCGCGAGACGGTGGTCGGCGGCCTGACAGTGCCCACCGGCACGCTGCTGATGTGTTTAACGCGTCCAGGCGCGATCGACGAGCGCCATTTTCCCGACCCACAGACTTTTCGACCGGCGCGCTGGGTGGTGGGAACCGGCGCACCAGAGGTGGCAGGTTCGGCCAAGCGGGCGGCGATCCCTTTCGGTGCCGGTCCTCGGATGTGCCCTGGCCGCTATTTGGCGATTGCGGAAATAAAGATGGTCATAGCGATGCTCCTCGCCAGCTTCGAAGTCGAGTCCGTGACTACCCCCGATGGCGGAGAGCCGCGTGAGCGATTGGCTTTCAGCATGTCGCCGGTAGGACTGAAGTTGCATTTACGCAGACGAGACGCACTCGAACACGGAACGTCCATCCTTCAGTGACGAAGCGCGCGCCTGTTCGTGATTGCCGGGCCGCGGTCGACCCATAGGCGCCGGTCGTGACCGGCAGCTTTCCGGAAGTCAAAATCGGTACCGAA
>CAZDTG010000292.1:0-4342 GCA_964508005.1 uncultured Steroidobacteraceae bacterium | reverse complement strand
CGGCAGTTTGAACGGAATCATTTCGTGGTGCGCGTTGAACAGCAGCAGGAAGTTGTTGTCCTTGACGGGATGGCCGTGCCGGTCACGGCGCTCGATGGCAGCGCCCGCAAGATACACGCCCAGGCAGCGCGCGAAATGCTGGTTCCACTCGGTCTCGGTCATCTCGATGCCTTGCGGAGTGAGCCAGATGATCTCCTTCAGTCCCTCCGCGGTCACGGCGTCGTCCTGCAGGAAGCGGCGCCGGCTGAACACGGCATGGCGGCGCCGGAGCGCAATCATCTGTGCGGTGAATTCCAGGAACCGCTCCTGCTCCTCATCCAGCCGCCACTCGAGCCAGCTGCTCTCGTTGTCCTGGCAGTACGGGTTGTTGTTGCCCCGCTGCGTGTGGCTGAGCTCGTCCCCGCCGAGCACCATCGGCACACCCTGCGACAGCAGCAGCGATGCCATCAGATTGCGCCGCTGCCGGGCGCGCAGCGCCTTGATCGCGGGATCGGCGGTGGGCCCCTCGGCGCCGCAGTTCCAGGAGCGGTTGTCGTTGTGCCCGTCGCGGCTGTCTTCGCCGTTCGCCTCGTTATGTTTCTCGTTGTAGCTGACGAGGTCCTCGAGCGTGAAGCCGTCATGGGCGGTGATGAAGTTGATGCTGGCATGGGGCTTGCGGCCGCTGGCTTCGTACAAGTCGGCGGAGCCCGTGAAACGGCGCGCGAAATCCCCGATGAGGCCGCCGTCGCCTTTCCAGTAGGCCCGCATCGTGTCGCGGTACTTGTCGTTCCATTCGTTCCAGCCGGGCGGGAAGTTGCCGACCTGGTAGCCGCCGGTACCGATATCCCACGGCTCGGCGATGAGCTTCACCTGCGAGAGCACCGGGTCCTGGCCGATGGTGTCGAAGAACGAGCCGAGCCGATCCACGTCGAAGAGCTCGCGCGCGAGCGCGGAAGCCAGGTCGAAGCGGAAGCCGTCGACGTGCATCTCCAACACCCAGTAGCGCAGGCTGTCCATGATGAGCTGCAACACGCGGGGATGCTGGAGATTCAGCGTGTTGCCCGTGCCGGTGAAATCCATGTAGTAGCGCGGGTCGTCGGGCAGAAGCCGATAGTAGGAGGCGTTGTCGATGCCGCGGAACGAGAGGGTGGGCCCCATCTGGTTGCCTTCGGCCGTGTGGTTGTACACGACGTCCAGGATCACCTCGATTCCTGCCGAGTGCAGCGTCTTCACCATCGTCTTGAATTCACTGATGCGCCCGATCGAGGAATAGCGCACGTCGGGCGCGAAAAAACCGATCGTGTTATAGCCCCAATAGTTGCGCAGACCCTTGTCGAGCAGCGTCCGGTCGTCCACGAACGCATGCACCGGCATCAGCTCGAGCGTCGTGATGCCCAGCCGCTTGAAATGCTCGATGACCGGGGCGGTTGCCAGGCCGGCATAGGTGCCACGCAATTGCGGCGGCACTTCCGGGTGGCGCATCGTCAACCCGCGCACGTGAGCTTCGTAAATGACCGTGTCGTGCCAGGGCACTCGCGGCGGGCGATCGTCGCCCCAGGTGAAGGCGGGATCGATGACACGACACTTGGGCGTGCCCGCGGCGCTGTCCCGCTTGTCGAACGACAGGTCCGCTTTCGCGTGCCCCACCCGGTAGCCGAAATGCGCGTCGCTCCACACCAGCGGGCCCTGCAGGTGCTTGGCGTAAGGCTCGATCAGGAGTTTGTGGGGGTTGAAGCGATCGCCCTTCGCGGGGTCATAAGGTCCGTGGGCGCGGTAGCCATACAGCAGCCCCGGCCGCGCTTCCGGCAGGTACGAGTGCCAGATCTCATCCGTGCGCTCACGCAACTCGATCCGCTGCAGCTCATGTCTGCCGCTCGCGTCGAAGATGCACAGCTCCACTTTGTCGGCACGGCCCGAGAAGAGTGAGAAGTTGACTCCCTCGCCGTCCCAGGTCGCGCCCCGCGGGTAGGGTTGGCCGGGCCACACGGCGGTGATCGGACGATTGTCGGTGGCGGGCGCCGGGCGGTGCGCGGCAGTTTCTTTTGCCAACGGCTCGGCGAACGGTGGCGCCGCAATTGGCGGGCCCGTCCCGGCAGCCGGTGTTGCTGAGCCCTCCTCGAGCTCTGGCTGCGATGTGGTCTGGTCCATTTCGGATGCCTCGGGTTTCACTCGGCGAAGGCGATGAGGCTGCGCAGCGGGATGCCCGCCCAATCCGGGCGATTGCCGAGCTCGTAGCGTACCTCATACAGAGCTTTCTCGATTTCGAACAGCCGCAGGAGCGGCTGCATCTCCTCGAGCGAGGCATACAGTCCGCTCGCGCGTGCGACTTCGTCGTACGCCGCAACGAAGGTCTGGCGTGTCTCGTGCTCCCACCTCTCGAGCAGCGGTTCCAGCTTTTCCGCCTGGTCGGTCACGACGGGGGGGGCCCGCAGTAGCGCCGCCCGGCGCGCATACGCGAACGAGCGCAGCATCCCCGCGACATCCGTCAGCGGCGAATGCTTCACGCGCCGCTCCGGGACAGTGCGTCCCGGCTCGCCTTCGAAGTCGACTATCATGAAATCGTTGCGCCGCACGAGCACCTGCCCGAGATGATAGTCGCCATGGCGTCGGGCCTTGATGCCTTTGGGAACCCTCGTGGCGGAGCTCTCGATGCGTCGCAAGAGCAAGGCGCGTCGCTTGAGCAGCGATTCCGCATCCGTCACGAGCTCCGGCGAATGCGCCGTGCCGCTTGCAATGGTGTTGGCGAGCAGGTCCAGAGTCTGGTGTGCTTCGGTGAGCGCATGTTCCCGCCAGCCTGCGATGTCTGCCGCGGTGATCGGCTCCGGCGCGAAGGCGGGGTCTGAAGTGGGCCTCGACAGCGCCACGTGCAGCTCGGCTGTCCTGATCGCCAGCGTCCTCATGAGAGCGAGATACAAGCCGTGCGCGTCCTCGGGAAGCGGCGCGCCAGTGCGGCGATCCTCGAGAAAGCGGACCAGATAGTTCACGGTGTAGTCCCACCCGTCACCCTGGTTCATCACGAAAGCCTGCAACAGGGCGAGCGTCATGACGGTGCCATCCCCGCTTTCGTATTCGACGGCGCCCGCGACCGGCACGATGTTGGGAAAGCGGGCGACCTCGGTGAGATAGCGCCCGATCTCCAGCTCGGGATTCACCCCGGGCTGCAGCTTCCGGTAGATCTTGAGGAAGAACTGGTCGCCGACGCGCACCGTCGTGTTGCTGCTTTGGGCAGGACCCGGCGTCACCGGCAGCGCGGTGGTCGGATCGCCGCGAAGCTCTGGATATACGCTGGTCGGGGAGGCGCGGATATGGCCCGAGTGCGTGGGCAGATCCCCCGATCGGCCGATCGAGTCCACCACCACACGACAGAAGTTCTCGTCCACGCAGGCGTCCGCCAGCACGCCCACGGTCGCCTGTTGCCGCACGCGCGCAATAGCCGCGGATTGCAGCCGCTTCCAGCGCGCCTCCTCCCCATCCTCGATGGCGATCGCCAGCGGTATGAAATATTGGCTGGTCTCCGTGGTGCTCTGGATCGTGAAGATTGCGGCGAGCCAGCGATCGAGCGAGTTCTCCCGTGCCCCGTAATCGCTCAGGCGGGCACTCACGATCGGTGCGCCCTTGGCGGCATACCAGCGTTGGGTTGCCACGAAATGGGGAATGACCCGATTCTCGAGCTGGGCCCGCAGGCGCAGGGCCAGGCTGGCGCGCCAGGAGGCGACCCGCTCGGGAAAGAAGCTGTTCCAACCCTCCACGAGCACGAGCACGGGCAGGTCTTCCGGAGCCATGCGCTCATCATGCCACGGCGGCGCCTGAGCCTCGCGGCTCAAGCGAAACCAGTAGAAGCCGTAGGCCGGCAGAGTCAGGAAGTACGGCAGCTCGCCGATCGGCGGGAACGCGGTGCTGCCCAGGAGCTCGATCGGCACCGCGCCCTTCTGGTCCGACAGATCGATCTCGACCGGCTGCGCCGAGCGGGACAGGTTTACCACGCACAGGATCGTGTCGTCGCCGTACTCGCGCAGGTAAACCAGCACCTTACGGTTGCCTGGGCGGATGAACCGCAGGGACCCGCGCCCGAAAGCCTGTGAGGTCTTGCGCACCTGCAGCATGCGCTTCATCCAGTTGAGCAGCGAGGATCGATCGCGTGTCTGGGCCTCGACGTTCACGGCCTGGTAGCCATAGATCGGATCCATGATCGGCGGCAGATACAGCTGCTGTGGATCGGCGCGCGAGAAGCCGGCGTTGCGGTCGGGACTCCACTGCATCGGCGTGCGTACGCCGTTGCGGTCGCCCAGGAAGAAGTTGTCGCCCATCCCGATCTCATCGCCGTAGTAGATGATCGGCGCGCCCGGCATGGACAACAGCAGGC